>NZ_JCBDGU010000009.1:0-344622 GCF_059834255.1 Vibrio sp. R11-SG3-ISO9 | reverse complement strand
GCACTCGCACAATGGCTCTATGCTGATGATATAAGGCTGCATCAAATTCTGAACAACTTCCTCAATAATGCAATTAAATTCACCGAACACGGCACGATCTCACTGCATGTTAATGTTATAGAAAGCACTCAACATCAACAAAAGATCAGCTTAACTGTATCAGATACTGGTATTGGCATTCCCAAGGATAAACAAGATGCCCTTTTCCAACCATTCGAGCAGGTTGATAAAACCACCAGCCGTCGATTCGGAGGCACTGGTCTTGGGCTTTCTATCGCCACTAAGTTAATCGAGCAGATGGAGGGAATACTGACATTAGATAGCGATGAGGGGAAAGGGAGTGATTTCACCGTCACAATATCTCTACCCATCAGTAGTCCATCAGGTGATGAAGCGAGATATCCATTGGCACTGCCCGCTTTTCTCGATGAGCAACAACAGAACCCAAGCCTTATCGCCAACTCCTCTTCCGAAGTTTATATTGTCGGCTTCTTCTTACAGCAAGAAGAGCTGTGTCGCTACCTCAAGCATCTTGATTTAAAGCCGAAAGTTCTGCACATCAACCAGAAAGACCTACTCCAAGAATCAGTAGTTCAGAACAAGCCAAAGCACATCTTCGTCGCCATGTCAGTCTGGCAACAACTTGCTATTACCGATGCATGGATAAAGGAACATGCCCAGACAACAAGCTTTACCATCATCAATCAAAGTCCAATGCTCTCTCCAGAGCCACTCGGCAGTTCATGGTGCCTATCTGTCAATCCACTTCTACCTGATAACCTAGTACACGTACTCACCAAACCTGTTAGCCACGACTGCATGCCATTACAAACAACTAACGAGGCGACTTCACGCTTCATGCAAGAGAGCCGTGAACAAGCAGAAAGAAACGGGCGATTAATACTGGTCGCAGAAGATCACCCAATAAACCAACAAGTGATCGCCAAACAACTAGCAAACATCGGAGTTCATGCCGATATCGTAGACAACGGCTTGCTCGCCCTGAATGCACTTAAAGAGAAGCGTTATGGGCTGCTTTTAACCGACTGTCACATGCCAGAAATGGACGGCTATACTCTCTCAGCCAGCATTCGCCAACTGGAAGCCCAATCTGATGAAATGCATCGCGAGCTACTCAAAAAAATGCCGGGATCCGAGTTAAATGAACAAGACGTTTCGACGTTACGCAGCGTGGGAGAGAGCTTTACTGCGCACCGCTTAAACAACATTAACGTTGATGATTCTCATCAGCTCAACACATTGGCTGACTATCGACTCCCTATCGTAGCACTGACTGCCAATGCCGTTCAGGGGGAGGATGAGAACTGCTACGCGCATGGCATGGACGACTTCTTAGTCAAACCTGTCTCTATCAAACAGATGATACTGACTTTAGAGAGATGGCTGCCTTCACTTAATGATATTTCAAACGAGGAGTCGAAAGAGCACCCAGAGCAAACAGCGTTTTCATCACAAGATACCGATGACTTTTCTGCATTGTTTCAAGATATCGAGGATGGTTTCGAAACATCAAGGCCACCAATAAATGAAGATATTGCAGGCGCTGACAACACAGATGACAACACTAGCAGCGTCATAGACTTTAAGGCATTGAATGAACTATTTGGAGATGCCGATGTGGCAATGTCACTACTCGAAGAGTTTGAAACTACCTTTATTGAAGATTGGCGGGCAATCACTCAATTGTGGGAAGAGCAGAGATTTAAGTCTCTTAAAACAACCGCTCATCGAGTGAAAGGTGCAGCTAAAATGGTCGCTTGTGACGCTCTCGCAACGCCACTTGCTGACATTGAATCGCTCGCTAGTGAACTGGCTTTGCAAGCGTTAAAGGTATCTTCTGCAGAATCGCAAATGCTTCTTTATCTGCAGGAGGTTGAAGCTGTTTCTACGCAATTCAAACAGGAGCTGAATCAGATACGTCATACCCTCTCAAGGGAGCCACAATCAAAGGTTTACTCATATGAGTAAACCTTTATCGAGCTACTAAACACGTTCGCCAAGCACTCTGTATTGGATTGCGCTATGCTGCAAACTCTCACAAAACTAGGCGGGCGTGTTCTTTAGGATGATTTCTCTAATCGACTTAAGCGTCGCTTCAGTGGAAAGGTAGTCCAGCTCGACCTCTGTGAAAATGCCATCGACTTCAAGCATTAACGTTGGGTAAGAGTAAACCCCCATCGCCTCTTTGAAGCTCAACTGGTCGTCTAACTCGCCTTCCAATAGCTTACCTGAAAGATCGTTTTCAAACTGCTGCACATTCATTCCAAGCTCTTTGGCTAACTGGAGATGAGTTTCAACACTATGTGGCAACATCGCGCGCAGATAATAAGCATGTTGAATCGCTTCTAACATCTCTTCATAGTGGTCCTGGAATCCAGCAGCAATGACAGCACGGCAAGCAGGGTAAGTACTGCGTACTGGTTTGCACTCAGTCCAAAATTCGTGGTTAAACTCAGTACCAAGTTTTGCTTCAATCTGTTTCCAAATCGCTTGCAGCTTTTGCTTCATCTCATCTGACATAGGCTCATCAGAATCAGGAGCAAGGCCACCAACCACGTAGTTAAACTCGATGCTTGCAGGCAACTGCTGCTTAAGAAGTTTTAATGTCGGCTTGTATCCCCAACACCAACTGCACATTGGATCGTGGACATAGTGAAGTTTTACATTCATTGCATTTCCCTTATACCAATAAAAAAGGAGCCCAACGGCCCCTTTTTTCATTGAGTGTCGCTAAAAGCTCAGCTCTTATGCTTCGTCGCCAGCAACTTTCGCTGCAGCTTCTTTGATAAGAGGCTGAAGTTCGCCTTTTTGGAACATCTCTAGAATGATGTCACAGCCACCGATCAGCTCACCTTCAACCCAAAGTTGTGGGAATGTTGGCCACTGTGCGTAAGCTGGTAGCTCAGCACGAATGTCAGGGTTTTGTAGGATGTCCACGTAAGCAAACTTTTCACCACATGCCATTAGCGCTTGAGATGCTTGAGAAGAAAAACCACAGCTTGGTAGTTTAGGAGAACCTTTCATGTAAAGTAGAATGGCATTTTCTTCAATTTGCTGTTTGATTTTATCGATAGTTTCCATTGCTTCCTCGTTAATGGATTACGGCTATATTGCGTTTATTCTACCCCAAACCCCAAGAATAAAAACCATATAAAAAAAATGGTTAAAGAGTTAGAGTAAGATTTCATAGAAAATCACACAAATGTGCTTTTAATAAAGTAAAAACTTGCTAAACTATATCGCAAGTCAGCAAATTGACCGTAGCCTGCAAAAAGTAAGCTATGAATAATAAATAACACTGGAAGCAATCGAAAGAGGTAACTCTTTCATATCAATGGAGAATTGAGCAATGGCATTTGAACTACCAGCTCTACCTTACGCGAAAGACGCACTAGAACCACACATCTCTGCAGAGACTCTAGATTTCCACCACGGTAAGCACCACAACACTTACGTTGTTAAGCTAAACGGTCTTATCCCTGGTACTGAGTTCGAAGGTAAAACACTAGAAGAGATCATCAAGACTTCTACTGGTGGCGTATTCAACAACGCAGCTCAAATCTGGAACCACACTTTCTACTGGCACTGTCTAGCTCCTAAAGCTGGCGGCGAACCAACAGGTGCAGTTGCAGACGCAATCAACGCTTCATTTGGCTCTTTCGAAGAGTTCAAAGCAAAATTCACTGATTCAGCAATCAACAACTTCGGTTCTTCTTGGACTTGGCTTGTTAAGAACGCTGACGGTTCTCTAGAGATCGTTAACACGTCTAACGCAGCGACTCCTCTAACAGAAGAAGGTGTTACTCCACTTCTAACTGTTGACCTATGGGAACACGCTTACTACATCGATTTCCGTAACGTACGTCCAGACTACATGAACGCTTTCTGGGCTCTAGTTAACTGGGAATTCGTTGCAGCGAACCTAGCTAAATAATTAGCACTTAGCTGATTCTGATAAAAGCTCACGCATGCGTGGGCTTTTTTGTTTTTGACATTTCCTCTCTCCTCCTGATTAAAATAAAACCAATCAATTACTTAATCGATTTAAACACTAAAGTTTGAACCAAGCTTGCCGTTATAGGTGTATCCAAAGAGAGGCACCATGCAAGTAAACACACTCGACAATAACGTCATTATTAACGAACTCAAGTTCGGGACTGGAATCAACCAAGCGGTTGAACAAGGTCGCCGTGCCGATTTCGCGTTGCTGCTGTCTATGTTTTCCGATGATGTTCGTGATAACACGCCTCTGGATGTTTTGTCAGTAGAAGAGACAACAGAAAGTAAATTGCGCCAACAATTTGGTGTCGCAGAGCCGCAGCCTTTACGCTCGAACCAATCTTCATATGAGATCTCAGCAAAACAGTCGCAAGGCTTTCATCAAGCCGGACTCCCTAGCGCCAAGCTGAATCATTACCTAACCCCAGAAGCATTGGCTTTCATGCCCGAAGAAACACATGACTTCCCTGAAGAGGTTTACCACAATCTTTCTACACATGAGCGCCGCAAACTTGCCAAGCAACCACCAGCCGAACTGCCACATGCAACTTTGTACAACGAGCTAACCACCGCTCAGCGTAAATTCCATATTCAGGCACAGGTTTAACCCTACAATCCATAAATAAGCGTGATAGATTTCACACCAGTACCCCCAAAGTGTGAGCTGACACTAAGTTCATATAAAGTTCTGTATTTTCGCCGCTTACTTTGAACTAATTCACACCGATCGTACATTTTTTAACCCATCCTTACCTAACCACTACTACTCATTTAGGTCTAGGAATGGAAATTAAAAGCTCTATCATATTGGTGACATCTGCAGGGTCACAACTCGGAGGAACCATCGCAAATCATTTTGTGAATCTGGGTGCGACCGTGATTCTTTGCGATATTGACAGTGCTAGCCTAGATGAAACCTACCAACTTTGTTCTCGCTATTCGACGTCGGTCTATAGCTACCCGATAGAGCGCTATGACAGTCAAACCATTCTCAAGGTTTTTGACTTCATTCAGCTTACGTTTGGCACAACTCCCGACGTACTAGTCAATAACTGGGTCAGTACCCCGATGCCAACGCTCACTGGTACACAACCCGTTAGTTGCTTTATAGATAATCTGTCAGCGATGGCCTCAACCCTTTTCTCGTTCGGACAAGCAAGTGTCGATAGACTACGTCAAGCCAACAAACAAGGGGTGATTGTTAATGTAATATCCCACGATGACTTTAAAGACATGTCAGGCTTAGAGAGTGCTAATTCAATGATCACCGGCTTCACCCATAGTTGGGCCAAAGAACTGACCCCTTTCAACATTCGTGTTGGCGGTGTGATTCCAGCTATCCATAATGCCGATGGCAAACTCAATAAATGTCACTGGGCTCAGCTTCAAGATGAACTAACCCGAACCGCGGAATACATCATATCCAACGACTACTTTAGCGGACGAGTAGTCGCGGCCGAGGTTTAATCTTCTCTCCAATCGGTATTGGCATAATCAAAGATCAAAAAAAGCCCCAGTCTATCGACTGGGGCTTTGTTCTTTTCCCGATTGTAGATTAACGTGCTAGCGAAAATCTATCTCAAAACTGAATCTAATTAAGCGTCAGCTTTTTCTTTTTTAGCTTTTGGCGCTTTAGCTTCTGCTGGTTTTTGGTCAGCTTTCTTAAGGATTACAGTAGTACCTTCGAAAGTTTCACCTTCAACGTAAGCTTGGCCATGGTAAGACGCTAGTAGTACGTCTTTAAGCTCAGTGATTAGTGGGTAACGTGGGTTCGCACCAGTACATTGGTCATCGAACGCTTCTACCGCTAGCTCATCAAGCTTAGCTACGAAGTCAGCTTCAGAAACACCCGCTTCTTTGATTGACTTAGGAATGTCTAGGTCGCCTTTCAGCTCGTCTAGCCATGCTAGTAGACGTTCAATCTTCTGAGCAGTACGGTCACCAGCTTGGCTTAGGCCTAGGTGGTCAGCAACTTCAGCGTAACGACGACGTGCTTGTGGACGGTCGTACTGAGAGAATGCAGTCTGCTTAGTTGGGTTATCGTTCGCGTTGTAACGTACCACGTTAGAGATTAGTAGTGCGTTCGCCAGACCGTGTGGTAGGTGGAACTCAGCACCAATCTTGTGCGCCATAGAGTGACAAACACCTAGGAATGCGTTCGCAAATGCTACACCAGCGATAGTTGCTGCGTTGTGTACTTTCTCACGAGCGATTGGGTCGTTTGCACCGTTCGCGTAGCTTGATGGTAGGTACTCTTTAAGCATCTTAAGTGCTTGTAGAGCTTGACCATCAGAGTATTCGTTAGCAAGAACAGATACGTAAGCTTCTAGAGCGTGAGTTACTGCATCGTAACCGCCGAATGCTGTTAGAGACTTAGGCATGTTCATTACTAGGTTAGCATCAACGATAGCCATGTTTGGCGTGATTTCGTAGTCAGCTAGTGGGTACTTAGCACCAGTCTTGTCGTCAGTAACAACCGCGAATGGAGTAACTTCTGAACCAGTACCTGAAGTTGTAGTGATACATACAAGCTCAGCTTTCTTACCCATTTTAGGGAACTTGTAGATACGTTTACGGATATCCATAAAGCGCATTGCTAGTTCTTCGAAGTGAGTTTCTGGGTGCTCGTACATAACCCACATGATCTTCGCAGCATCCATCGGTGAACCACCACCTAGAGCTAGGATTACGTCAGGTTGGAAGCTCTTCATTGCTTCTGCACCTTTCTCAACAACAGATAGTGTCGGATCCGCTTCTACGTCGAAGAATGTTTGAACTTCGATGCCTTGCTCTTTAAGCAGTTTAACTACTTCATCAGCGTAACCGTTGTTGAATAGGAAACGGTCAGTTACTAGGAATGCGCGTTTCTTACCTTCTAGGTCGCTCATTGCGATTGGAAGGCTACCACGACGGAAGTAGATAGACTTAGGTAGTTTGTGCCACAACATGTTTTCAGCTCGCTTAGCTACAGTTTTCTTGTTGATAAGGTGCTTAGGACCTACGTTCTCAGAGATAGAGTTACCACCCCAAGAACCACAACCAAGAGTTAGAGACGGTGCTACGTTAAAGTTGTAAAGGTCACCGATACCACCGTGAGTAGTTGGGATGTTTACAAGGATACGTGCAGTCTTCATCTTGTCACCGAAGTAACGGATGCGGTCTGCGTTAACGTCTTGGTTAGTGTAAAGACCAGATGTGTGACCGATACCACCGATTTCAACCATAGTTACCGCTTGAGCAACTGCGTCTTCGAAGTTGTCAGCACGGAATAGACCTAGAGTTGGAGATAGTTTCTCGTGAGCGAATTCGTCATCGTAAGAAACTTTACCTAGACCTTCACCAACAAGCACTTTAGTGTCTGCAGGAACTTTAACACCAGCCATTTCAGCGATTGCTGGAGCAGGTTGGCCTACGATTTTCGCGTTTAGGTTACCGTCGATTAGAAGTACTTTACGTACTTTGTCAGCGTCAGCTTTAGATAGAACGTGAGCTTTGTGAGAAGCGAAACGCTCTTTTACTTCATCGTATACTTCGCTAACTACGATAGCTGCTTGCTCAGAAGCACATACTACGCCGTTATCGAAAGTCTTAGACATAAGAATAGAAGCTACAGCACGTTTGATGTCAGCTGTTTCATCGATAACTACAGGAACGTTACCTGCACCTACACCGATGGCTGGCTTACCAGAAGAGTATGCTGCTTTAACCATGCCTGGACCACCAGTTGCAAGGATAAGTGCGATACCGTCGTGCTTCATAAGAGCGTTTGAAAGCTCAACAGATGGTTGGTCGATCCAACCGATGATGTCTTTTGGAGCACCCGCTGCTACTGCTGCGTCTAGTACAAGTTTCGCTGCATCGTTTGTAGAGTTCTTCGCACGTGGGTGTGGAGAAAAGATGATGCCGTTACGAGTTTTAAGTGAGATAAGAGACTTAAAGATCGCAGTAGAAGTTGGGTTAGTTGTTGGTACGATACCACAGATGATACCTACAGGTTCTGCGATAGTCATTGTACCTAGGTTGTCATCTTCTTCTAAGATGCCACAAGTTTTTTCGTCTTTGTATTTGTTGTAGATGAATTCTGACGCGAAGTGGTTTTTGATTACCTTATCTTCAACAATACCCATTCCAGATTCTGCTACCGCTTGTTGAGCTAGCGGGATACGAGCATGGTTAGCTGCAAGAGAAGCTGCGCGGAAGATTGCATCTACTTTTTCTTGAGAGAAAGTTGCGAACTCTTCTTGTGCTGCTTTAACGCGTGCTACTAGAGCATCTAGTTCAGCTAAGTTAGTTACAGGCATGGTGGATCTCCTAAAATAATAAATATTAAAAACTTTTTATTAATTTCACTGTGTCATCACTCGGTTGCCAACAGCGTTCTTAGTAAATTGCTTTCGGAACTGAGTATATTATTTCAGTGTGTGAAAAAAATTGACCCAGATCAGTTACCCAAAAGGAATTAACCAATAAGTGGTAAGGCAATCGCAAAAATATCCATAAACTCATGATTTATATAGACTAAAATCACAATTTGTATTCGTACAAAAAACAGGCAAACGGATAATTTTTTTCTAATTAATGTCATATTCTGTAAAAAAGTTTCATTTTTAATCAGCTCACTTACATGTACACGGCAAAAATTGTGCTACTGAGAGTATATCCATCCCGTTGCAACGGGCGAGAAACTGTCATAATTTTTATTAAAAGCGTGCGCGAGATAACATTTAGATCAAATCAGGTTACAACATGAAACACCAAACAACATCCCGCAACATTCAAATTACACATCTATCACTCAATTAGTTTTTCTAAAAAACAGCCCCCTTTTCAGGTTAGTTTTTTTCATTCGCGCTCTTTGAATTTGTCCCTTACATTACGCACTCTGATATAGGTCAGATCAAAGTCACTTTACTATTAACGCTAACTGGAGATCGCTCTCATGCAAGGTTTAGAACTCGCAATATTTCTGCAATTCTTCCTTGGGCTTGTCGCTGCTGTAAACCCTATTGGTATCATGCCTGTATTCGTTTCTCTCACGGCCCATATGCCGCCTGAAGAGAGGAATCGAACTGCATTACAGGCTAACGTCGCTGTAGCGGTTATATTGATTGTGTCGTTAGTCGCAGGACAAATGCTATTAGACATGTTCAGCATCTCTTTGGACTCGTTCCGAGTAGCCGGTGGTTTACTGCTTCTTAGCATCGCGTTTTCAATGATGAGCGGTAAATTAGGTGAGGATAAGCAGAACAAACAAGAGAAGTCAGAATACGTAAGCCGTGAGCAAATCGGTGTAGTGCCTTTGGCGATGCCACTAATGGCAGGTCCAGGTGCGATCAGTTCAACCATTGTTTATGGCTCTCGCTACCCAGCCGCAATCGACACTGTAGGTATCGGCATTAGTATTGTCGCGTTTGCTACGTGCTCATGGTTACTGTTCCGCTCAGCGCCAGTAATTGTGCGCTTCCTAGGCCAAACAGGCATCAACGTGATCACCCGTATCATGGGTCTGATTCTTGGTGCACTAGGTATCGAGTTCATTGCCAACGGTCTTCGTAACCTATTCCCTGGTTTAGCGTAATTAAGAAAACGTTCAACCGACGCTAAAAAAAGATATCGAGGCGAGTAAAGCACAGGCTTTCACTCGCCTCATTTATTTCAACCGAGTATGATGTTTACCAAGTCATTACAATAAGCACAATTTTACAACCATGCCTCGACACTCTCTTAAGCATCATCTCTATGTCATCATTTTTGGTACACATACCCGAGCGGGGCGTATCTTTGATATCTCGCTGATCGTTGCCATTATTGCGTCTTTAGTGGTCCTGATTCTCGAGTCACTGCCGAATGTTATGACGGCGTGGTCACAAGAGCTACGCTATATTGAGTACACCTTTACGGCACTGTTTACGATTGAGTATCTATTAAGGCTGTATTGCTCACCAAAACCTAAATCCTATGCCACCAGCTTCTATGGTGTGGTCGACCTGCTTGCGATTTTGCCAACCTATCTAGCGATACTCTTCCCGGGAGCATCGTTTATGGGCGTGATCAGGCTGCTTCGTGTGATGCGTATTTTCCGCATCCTAAAGTTGGTGCGCTATCTTCAAGACTCCAACATCCTTTTACGTTCGCTACTGCACGCAAGGCGTAAGATTCTGATCTTCTTTAGTACGGTGGGTATCTTGGTAACCATTTTTGGCTCTCTGATCTTTGTTATCGAAGGGCCGGATAATGGCTTCACCAGCATTCCACAAAGCATCTACTGGGCAATTGTAACTATCACAACAGTCGGATACGGCGATATCGTTCCACAGACGGTACTCGGCAAAGCTATTGCGTCACTAACCATGCTATTGGGTTATTCAATTCTGGCAGTACCAACAGGCATTATTACCGCTGAACTGAGCAATGAAATGAACGCACATAAAGAGTTAGTGAAGTGTCCAAACTGCAATCGCTCAGGCCACGATTCAGATGCCCTCCACTGTAAACATTGTGGTAGCGAGTTGGCTGATCCTGATAAGCGAGTTGTGGTTGAGGATTGAATAGGAGCGGATGTGAGATTCGAGTGTCGAGATGCGAAAAGATTTAGGAGCAGATGCGAGATTCGGGTAGCGAGATGAGAAAAGATTTAGGAGCAGGTACGGGATTCGGGTGGCGAGATGCGAAGGGATTTAAGAGCAGTTTCGAGAGCCGGATAACGAGATTCCCGACTACGCTCCTTCGTCGCTATCGGGAATGACGTAGGTTTGGAGGTAATCTCTCGTCATCCTCAAGAGTGAGAAAAGAACGAGTTGGAGATCTTTGTTCTTTTTAGTGTGAAGGACAAGTTTTAATATCTAAACAGGTTGAGCCTTAGATAAACTGGCCTCCGGCGATCAAAAAAGCCGATGTATAAACATCGGCTTTAGACTCTCATTAAGCGGCGAGTTTAAAAAGGACAACGCCCACCTCGCCTCAAATCAGAAAACTCGTTCTATTACGCCTTCTCAGCAAGGATGATGCGTAGAGTACGACGAAGAGGCTCTGCTGCACCCCATAGCAGTTGGTCACCTACTGTGAATGCGTTTAGGAAGTCGTTACCCATAGACATCTTACGTAGACGACCTACAGGTACAGACATAGTACCCGTTACTTTCGCCGGCGTTAGCTCTTGAGCTGTGATGTCACGGTCGTTAGGGATCACTTTAACCCAATCATTGTGCGTTGCGATGATCTCTTCGATTTCATCCATTGGAACGTCTTGCTTAAGCTTGATAGTCAGCGCTTGAGCGTGACAACGCATCGCACCGATACGTACACAAGTACCGTCGATTGGAATCGGTTGACCATCTAGGCCTAAGATCTTGTTCGCTTCAACGCCCGCTTTCCACTCTTCTTTACTCTGACCGTTTTCACGCTTCACATCGATCCATGGGATTAGCGAGCCAGCAAGAGGCGCACCGAATTGGTCTGTAGGGAAAGATTCTGAACGAATAGTGTCCGCAACCTTCTTATCGATATCAAGAATAGAGCTTGCTGGGTTAGCAAGTTCAGAGCTTACACTGTCGTTGATCACACCCATTTGTGAGATAAGCTCACGCATGTTCTTCGCACCTGCGCCCGAAGCGGCTTGGTACGTCATTGCGCTCATCCACTCAACCATACCTTTTTCATACAGGCCGCCTAGAGCCATAAGCATCAGGCTCACAGTACAGTTACCGCCAACAAACGTGTTGGTGCCACCATGAATACCTTGTTGGATTTGAGCCAAGTTAACAGGATCAAGAGTGATGATAGAGTCAGCATCCATACGCAGAGTTGAAGCCGCATCAATCCAGTAGCCTTTCCAACCCGCTTGGCGCAGCGCTGGATATACCTTTGATGTGTAATCGCCACCCTGACAAGTAATAACCGCGTCCAGCTGTTTTAGGCTTTCAATGTCGAATGCGTCTTGCAGTAAACCCGCATCTTTGCCACCTAGAACAGGGGCTGGGATGCCGATTTGAGATGTACTGTAATAAACAGGTTCAATCAGGTCGAAATCACGCTCTTCAACCATACGTTGCATCAGTACAGAACCAACCATACCGCGCCAACCAACTAGACCTACTCTCATCTCGAACTCTCCATGTATAAAAATTAAATTGCTTTCCTCCATCTATAAGTTTTTCAGTAACAGAACTCAAGCGCTTTTTGTCAAAAAGTGTAACTTTTTCGTTTCTTTTCAGTGAACGGGATAAATCTGCGAGTTATCTGATCTTGGCTTAACTTAACTAAAGTACAGAAAACACACGCCAAATCTCCTTTTGAAGGCTTTCAAACTGCCATTCAGCTCAAATCAAAACCAATGCGAACAAATTCCAATCAGCACTTATAACTAAAACATCGCCAATAAACAAAATAATCATTCACAAGGCGAAAACAACGTGCAACAAAAATCAACATTATCAAATCATTAATTTAACAAATATTTAGGTTTTGATACTAAAAATAAGACTACAAACAGTTAAATATCACAACTATTAGCTTATTTTTCGATATAATCATCCAATTAATGTAGTGTCCAATTCGTACCCCACACTATAACGAAGCACTATAATGCTCGAAATAATAAGAGGCTTTTATGCAGCAGAGTAAAACTCGCCTACCGAACTTGATGCAGGTTTTCATTTCGCTAGGGCTATTTTTGTCCCTCGCGTTTTCTTTTACAGCGAAGCTTGATCTTCCTATCCAACTCGCGCTGTACATCGGTTGGTTTATCATCATGGTTTTAGGTATTCGACTAGGCCATCAATACAAAGACTTAGAAAAAGCAGCACTCAATGGGATCTCCAATGGCTTAGGTGCTGTTTTAATACTTTTAGCGGTAGGTGCTTTGGTTGGAACATGGATCTCTGGCGGTATTGTTCCGACCATTATCTACTACGGTTTGAAAGCGATTCACCCATCGATCTTCCTGCTAGCAACAATGATCATCTGTTCATTAACTGCACTCGCAACTGGCACTTCGTGGGGCGCTGCGGGTACTGCAGGTATCGCGATGATGGGTATTGGTCAAGGTCTAGGTGTTCCTGCTCCAATTACAGCAGGTGCAGTACTTTCAGGCTGTTACTTTGGTGACAAGATGTCTCCACTGTCTGATTCAGTAATCCTTGCTTCCTCAATGTCTAACGTAGAAGTGGTCGAGCATATTAAAGGTATGCTGCCAGTTGCTCTGATCAGTTACATCATCACAGGTATTATGTTTACAGCGTTTGGCTTCCACTACGCAGGTAACGTAGACATGAGCCAGGTTGAATCGGTCATCAAAGCGATGGAAGTACAGTTTTACATTACCCCTTACTCTTTCGTTCCCGTTCTAATCGTATTAGGCCTGCTTGCGTTCCGCATGCCTTCATTCCCAGTAATTAGTTTTGGTTCTCTACTTGGTATTATCTGGGCAGTGATGATTCAAGAGATCGATTTCCTAACGGCGTTTAACACGGCTTGGGCTCCGTTCTCTATCTCTTCTGGTGTTGAATTTATTGATTCAATATTGAACCGCGGTGGCATGTCTTCAATGCTTGGTTCAGTAGCCGTCATTGTGTTTGGTTTAGGCTTTGGTGGTTTGCTTGATAAGGTGGGCGTACTTGAGACAATCGCAAAAGTGTTCGAGCGCCGCGTAAACAGCGCAGGCTCGCTAGCCACCAGCACGATTGGTACTGCTTTCATGGGTAACGTATTTGGCTCTGCAATGTACGTATCTTTAATTCTTACTCCAAAAATCTGTGCGAAGAACTACGACCGCCTAGGTTACCAACGCAAGAACCTATCACGTAACGCTGAGTTTGGCGGCACCCTTACATCAGGTATGGTGCCTTGGAGTGATAACGGTATCTACATGGCGAGTATTCTGGGCGTTGCGACCCTGTCTTATGCTCCGTTCATGTGGCTGAGCTTTATCTGTATCATCGTAACCATCGTAACCTCTTACATGGGTTGGTTCGTTGATAAATGTGAACCTACAGCACCTGCAGTTGAAGCTGAAGGAGCGCTAGAGTTAAACAAGCAGCAAGCTTAAATCTCTATAGTACTCAAATAGAAAAAAGAGCAACCACACCTAGTGTCGTTGCTCTTTTTTATACAGGTTGGTTTATCCGTGTTTTGCTAAATGGTCTCTCGCTGCTTCGACAGTCGCGCCGATAGCTAATTCCAGTTCTTGTAGATCGCTATCTTCTATTGGCTTGGACTGCTTCATCTTAGCTTCAACACTAGTCGAAATGGCAGCAAGCCTTGATGCTTTAATACTCCCTGCGACACCTTTTAAGCTGTGTACAACGCGAGCAGCCGTCACTTCATCGTCAGTTTTAAGCTCCATGAACTTATTGAAGTCATTGGCATGATCTTCTACAAACACGTTCAGTAGCAAAACCACCGACTCATGATCGCCATCTAGAGTTTCAAGCATCTCATCAATATCAATCACGGGCTTGTCGTCCAAATCAACGGATGCCGTGCTCTCTTCTTTCTGTTGCAGTGGAACCACGTTATCCATATCTACAACGGCTGAATCCGCAGCCAAAGAAGATGGCGAGTTATTGGAAGTGGACGCATCCAAGTCACCAGAGTTCATACTACTCGACGGAGCTTCAAAAATAGGTTTTTCAGTCGCTGGCGTGTTCTGATTCTCAACGGAGATCGAGTTACTTTCTAAATGATCTTTGGATTCTAGTGATTCTGAAGTATCTGGGGATTGGTTATCTTCCGACTGGCAGCCTGGACGCAGAGGCTGCTCATAATCACTTACAGCTGATGCGTGCGGTTTGAGCCGAGCGAAAGCCAGGCAACAAAAAGCAAGCGCACTCAAAACAGCCAACGCCGTCAGCATGTAAAACTGGCCAGAGTGGTATTGGTTTTCTAGAGCGATGATCTGCTCGTTGACTGAGTTCTTCTTGATTCTATCAACCAAATAATTGAGCTGAGCGTAATTTCCTAGCAATGACGATGCATCCGCGAGCAGTTGTTGCAGCGCATCTTGTTCATCTTCCTCTAACTGATAGGACTGTTCTAAAATCGCATCGAAAGCGCGATAAATCGATGAAGAAGTATGGTTTTCAGAGTACATAGCTTGGAAAACCACGGTACCAAATTGGTTCAGCAGTGGCAGCATTTGCTCTGACGTATTTGGATCGCCGCGCAATGCCTTTATATCATCGACCAGATACTGAACTTGACTCTCTATCGGTATAAATTCGTTAAATTTCTCTAGAAACTGGTCAACGACATAGAGCAGTTGATTCACGTCTGGGCGAATCCAAGCATTTTTGTAATCAGATTCAACTTGCAGTCTTAGCGAATAAACGAGTTGGGCATCGAGTGCCATATCGTTAATCCTTGAGACACGAAGCGGCTCTGAAAAGTAGAGGGACTGCCTCAGCTCAGTTACACGAATTCCGAGTTCTTCAATCTGTTCTAATGACTGGTTATAAGCACGACTGAGGTTGAGTAACATCAAGGTAGGAATAAGCCAGACAATTAAAACCAAAGCGATGATTTTCGTTGAACGCTTAATCGTGGGTTGTGGGGTCACAGATAATTCCATCGACATTCCTTGTTGTGATCCAATGATTCGACGAGACAGATATCGATTAGGGCAACATAACCCCAAACAAGTATGAGTAGCAGCGTCCTGCTACCACTCATTGTTAACTTAACTCTATGACTTATTTCTAGTCAACTGATCACGTAAGTTTGGTGGTGTACCTTTGATCGTCAGTGTGTCTGTTTCCGGATCGTAAAAAATACGCTCGCCAAGCAGCAGGCTGTCAAAACTCACGTTCAAGCCGCCACCGGCGCCAACAAACTTAGTCAGTTTACGCATTGTCGCGCGATCTGCAGGGAAACTCTCTTCAAGCTCATAACCCTGTTCGCTGGTGTAATCTAAAAAGCTGGTACCGTCTGTGCTTGGAGGAAGCTCTCCAGAAAGCTCACGAACCTGAACTTCATCACCCGCTTTCAACTGTTCGTTGCAGTAATCGGCTACCTGCTTCTTGTAGCTGATCGCTTCTTCCTTCTCGAGCTTAGAGTCGGAAACAAAGTCTTCTACTGCTTGCATCAGTACTTGGTTTTGTTGCTTTGCATCCAAACCTACTTCAGCTTGCAAAAAGTCTAGGAAGAAGTCTGCCACTTTACGCCCAACACGACCTTTAATGTATGCAAGGTAACGATTCGACTCTTTATCCGTTTCGTATGTCGATAGGTCAAGACGAGCCGCAATGTCCATTTTCGAGATATCTAGGTAGTCTGTTGCGCTGATATCAAGGCCTTCAGTAACTTTAAGGCTTTGGTTTGATGGCAGCAGACCGATGAATAGGTAATCTGTCGCCAGCGACTGATATTCTGCTAAAACCAACGTACCTTCATCAGCAAACGGGTATTTTGAAAGCTCTTCTTTCAGACGTTGAGCACTTTTTTGTGAGAAATCGTAGAAATTTGTCTCGCCTTTACGAAGTTCATGCAACCACTGTTGAAATTCGCTGTCGGACTTAAATGCACCAAACCCTTTGCCAGGTTTTGAGTTAAAAACGCGATGCAGTTCAGCCACTAAGCTTTCAGATGAAGCATCGTTATCGAGAGACTCAGCACGGAAGTTAACAATCAGTTCATCCTGATCGTTCTTGCTCAGCTGGTGTAAAATTACGTTGGAAAGATGAAGGCTCATAGTGAAAATATTATCGTTCAGGTTTCAGTTGTCGTGAATTGTAGGTTATCATAAGCCGCTTTTACTATCATTATTAGAGTCCTTATGCCGATTATATCTAAATACACAGATGAACAAGTTGAAAACATCCTAGCTGAAGTAGGTGCTGTACTGTCTAAGCACAAAGCTTCACCAGAACTTTCACTGATGATCGCCGGAAATATCGCAACCAATGTCTTAAATCAGAACGTTGCTGCTTCACAACGCAAAGGAATTGCTGAAAAATTTGCCGAGGCATTAATCTCTTCGCTTGACGAAAAGAAGTCTCACTAAGATAGACTGACGGATAAAAGAATAATAAATGGTAGACAGCGCAAACTCATATAGCGATCGTGTATCTCGACTAGTTGGTTGGGGTCACTGGTTTGCATTTTTCAACATCATTGCTGCGATGTTGATCGGTACTCGTTATATCACTCAATCAGCTTGGCCCGAAACTCTATTAGGACAGTTCTATCTGGCCGTTTCTTGGGTTGGCCACTTTGGCTTTTTGGTATTTGCTCTCTACCTATTGGTGTTGTTCCCACTCACCTTTATATTACCGTCAAGAAAGTTACTCCGACTTGTTGCCGTTTGCTTCGCAACAATCGGATTAACTGTTCTATTAATAGATACTCAAACCTATCAAAGCATTAACCTCCACCTGACGCCTGTCGTTTGGGAGGTACTATTTAGCGAAGAAGAGACTGCGTTCAGTTCAGACTTGCAGCATCTATTCATCGTTATGCCGCTGATCTTCATGCTCCAGCTCGGTCTTTCTGAGTGGGTATGGCGCAAACAGCGCAAGCTTTCACACAAACATGTCGGCCGACCTATCGCCGCTGTGTTTTTCTTAAGTTTTATTAGTAGCCATCTCACCTACATCTGGGCAGATGCGTACTTCTATAACCCAATTACCAGTCAAAAGGCGAACTTCCCGCTCTCTTACCCTATGACAGCGAAAAGCTTCATGGAGAAACACGGCTTACTTGACCGTGAAGAGTACTTAGAGCGACGCGAAGCGAATGCTGACAACGTTGATCTTGTTAGTTATCCACTGGAAGAGATTCAATATAACCGCCGTAGTGCTGACCTTAATATTCTGTTAGTTAGCGTAAATAACCTGCGCGCTGATGCTCTGAACAGCGACGTAATGCCAAACAGCTTTGCGTATGCCAAAGAAGGAATTAACTTCACCAATCATTACAGCTCTAGTAATGATATGTATGGCATTTTCGGTCTGTTCTATGGGCTGCCAAGCAGCTACTCAAGCAGCATTAAATCACAAGGTTCGAACGCGGTATTACTCGATGTTCTAGAACACCACAACTACAGCATCGCTGCCTTCAGTGGCGATCACTTCGAAGATGCAATGTTCTCTGAAATCATCTTCCGAGGCAGAAATGTAGAAGAGAGTGCAGCGACTTACGATGACCAGAGTGCCATTAATGCTTGGTCTGAATGGGTACAATCTCCAGAGGCTGGAGCACCTTGGTTTAGCTTTATCGAGCTTACAACGCTGGATAATTTCACCAACTACCAAAATGACAGCAATGAAACTCGCAGTGCTGTTGAGCGCTTCACCGCCGACTACCAAAAATCAGCGATGGCGGCAGATACTGAACTACAAACGATTTATCAAACACTTGAAGAGTTGTCACTGACGGAGAATACCGTTGTGATCATCACTTCAAACCACGGTACTGAGTTTAACGAGACCAAAACAAACAGCTGGGGTGCAAACTCAAACTACAGCCGTTACCAACTGCAAGTGCCTATGTTTATGCATTGGCCAGGTAAAACGGCGTCTGAGTACACTCACCGTTCTAGTCATTTAGATCTATCTGTCACTTTGCTTCAAGATTTATTGGGCGTTTCTTCTAACCCGAACGATTTTAGCAGTGGCCGTAACCTATTCGACGAGAGTAAGCGTAAGTGGATCTTAGCCGGTGATTCTCGTGAACTTGCGCTGGTTACAACACAACAGACAACGGTTATCGACAAGTTTGGTAACTACAAGCTTTACGACAAAGATTACAAGCGTTTGAAAGACGTGAGTCCGCGCTTACCTGTCTTGATGCAAGGTCTGACTGAGCTGCAACGTTTCTATACTAAGAACGACTAAAACTCAGTGAAATATAGGTTTAACTAAAAAAGGAAGCGTGAGCTTCCTTTTTTATTATCATTAATGTTTATAAAACGAGCATTCAAACAAAATAATGAAAATTAAGGGTTTACAAGCCCAAGGATGCCTTATATTATTCACCGCACTGGAGAGATGGCTGAGTGGTCGAAAGCACCGGTCTTGAAAACCGGCAACCGTTAATAGCGGTTCTAGGGTTCAAATCCCTATCTCTCCACCACATTCTAAAAGCCGCTGAGAAATCAGCGGCTTTTTTCGTTTCTGAACTCTAAAGTTATCTTCACTCATATTTACGCCCCTTTCCCTAAACTTCTAGACTCAATAAGCTCGCGGTAAAAATATTCACTCGCAAATCTTCAAACCAACGCACTCATTTGATCAAGTTTTCAGCACTCAAATAAAAAAACCAGTTAAAGCGGTCATAAAGAAAGCAAACGCTCTTTGTAGGGGTTTACAAGCATCAGCATGCTTTATATTATGCACGCCATCGGAGGGATGGCTGAGTGGTCGAAAGCACCGGTCTTGAAAACCGGCAACCGTTAATAGCGGTTCTAGGGTTCAAATCCCTATCCCTCCACCACATTCGAAAAAGCCGCTGAGAAATCAGCGGCTTTTTTCATTTCTGTCGTCGTCAAACTTAACTCATGACCTTATATGCCGCGTTCAACAGCTGCATGTGAATCGGCACTAAATCTTGATGCTGTGAACGATATCCTCCCCCAACGACACACGCGATAGGAATATCATTACTTTTCGCCATTTCAAACATCAAGCAATCGCGTTGATAGATCCCGTCAGTCGATACGTTAAGGTACCCAAGCTCGTCATCTACATGAATATCAACACCCGCATCGTAGATAATCAAATCTGGCTGATAGTGCATCAAAGCCATTTGTGTCACTTGCTCGAAGCTTGATAAAAATTCTGCGTCTTCGGTTTCTCGAGATAGAGGGACATCAAAATCAGATGACGGCTTGCGCGCTGGGAAGTTCTTGTCGCAATGAAAAGAGAGCGTCGCAATATCTGGCTCATTCTGACACAGAGTTGCAGTACCATCGCCATGATGGACATCGCTGTCGACAATTAAAACTGTTTCTATGTGTTCAAAAGTCAGCGCATGCTTCGCCGCCACGACCAGATCGTTAAACAGACAAAAGCCACTGCCAAAATCATGGTGAGCGTGATGGTAACCACCACTCAAATGAATGGCGATACCATGTTCAATCGCCATTTCAGCAGCTAGAGCCGTTCCACCAGCAGAGCAAAGCGTCCGCTCAATAAGCTGCTCACTCCAAGGAAAACCTATACGACGCATCTTGGGTGCAGCTAGCTGACCGCTGGTGAGCAAATCAACATACTCTGCACTATGAACGTGTTTCACCTGCTCTATTGATACGGGGTGCGGTTCAAACAACTCAAACGCTTGATGCCAATTAGAGGATTCTGCTCGTTTGGCCTCGACAGCCTGATAGAGAAGTCGATATTTGTTAATTGGATAACGGTGCCCTTCTGGTAAAGGGAGCTGCGAGTATATGGGATGATAGATTAACGGGATCATAAAACGCTTCATTTTGACGGAGTCTCAAGATCATAACAGCCTGAGTCTTGGCGACAACCGCAATAAATGATAATAGTTATCATTTATTTAAATGGAGGCACCATTTTGAAAAACTTAATGTTATTCAGTGGAGTGATCTGCGGCTCTCTAGTTGCAGTAATGATATTCGTGACTATGTTGCTAACTAGTTGGTGGGTCGTTGATTTTCTGCTGGGAAGCCATCAAACTTAATTTAATCTCTCTACAAGGACTTCTCATGAGCACCATCTTCATTACTGGCGCAAATCGCGGTATCGGACTCAGCCTAACGAAACAATATTTAGAGTTAGGACACACGGTTTACGCGACCTATCGCGACCAAAAAACAGCGGCATCATTGGTTGCTATGAATGAGCAATACCAACAACTCACCTACGTCCCACTTGATGTAACAGATTACCCTGCAGTGTCAGCACTTGCAGACCAAATCAGCCACATCGATATATTGATTAACAATGCTGGTTACTATGGACCTAAAGGCTACGGTTTGGGCAATACCGATGTTGACGAATGGCGTCGCGTTTTTGAGGTTAACAGCATAGCCCCTCTCAAACTCGTTGAAGCCATGCTGCCAAATCTTTCGCAAAGTGCAGTCAAGAAAATAGCTTGTCTCTCTTCTAGAGTAGGCAGTATGACAGAGAACACCTCTGGAGGTGGCTACATTTATCGCTCTTCCAAAGCGGCTCTTAACTCAGTTGTGAAAAGCTTAAGCAACGACCTGACCTCTCAAGGCTTTACTGTGTTGGCGTTGCACCCAGGTTGGGTACAAACTGAGATGGGCGGACCAAATGCGCTTATCGATACCGATACTTCGGCAAAAGGACTCATTCAAGTTATCGAGCAAAGCGATCTTGATTCAAGTGGTCACTTCCTTAACTACGATGGCTCTGCTATCGCTTGGTAGACAGATCTAGGTGCTAAGATGAGACTCCCTTCAACCCACTATAAATCAGCTCTTCTAGGCGCTGTATGCCTGCTTCTCGGTGGGTGTTGGGATAAGCAAGGCGACTTATTTGATGAGTACCACAGTCGCGTCGCTCGGGTTCAAGATGAAGAACGAATCTCAGAAGAGTGGGAGTTTGAAGCACTACCAAGAAAGCGGGAGCTGAATATCAACATTGAGCCGATTTCGATGGGGCTTTTAGATAGCTATCAACTCAGAGAGTGTGGGCTGTTCAATTTGATTGCGGAGCGTAATTCTGTTCTTGGTAAAGTCGCTGACCAGTTTCGCAACTTTGACTACCAAGTTGCGTTTCTCAACGGATTGTCCGAGTGCTTGAATCATCAAGGCATCTCGTCTGACGTTCATCAGCAGCTTCTCAAAATTGATCAACAAAAACGTGACCAACTCGCACAGCACCGATGGAACCTTCTCTACGCCAGTGACGCAATGCAATCTCAATTGCGTGGTAGCCAATGGCTTAGCGAAGATGTTGGCCTAAAAGTTCAACGTGTCAGTGACGCTTTGGGCTATCTTGACCAATCCTTCAATACAAGACTCACCTTAGGGTCGGTAACCGAAGTACAAGAGACACTTGAAAAACAAGCCGTACTTGGCGATCTTCACTACTCTTTGAGTGCTGCTACGTTCGAGTTAAATCAGATAACCCAACAACTCAAAACGTACGATCACAAAATCATCTGTGGAAAGCAGCGCGATACCACCAAATTTCGCCACCTCAATAATGTCTTCGAGCAACAGTTTATTGGACTGGTTCAGCCCTATATGGCCCAATTAGATGGTTACTACCAACAACTAACCCCACACCTTTCATTGTTCGAAGCCCAACCGCAGTTGCACTCTTACACTTTTCCGTTAGCAGAAACTCATCAAGCATTCAGAGTCTCCATCCGTGAGCACGTAGACTATTGGAAAGCCCTTTTTGGGCGCTGCGGCCGCAAAGTCGGACGCTAGCTCGATGCTCGCTTCTTGGTAAACTTCTTACGCCCACCAGCCTTACGTTTTTTATAAGCCGGCCTTTCAACTTTAGGCAGATGGCGCAGCGATTCTGGTACTTCAGATGTTTTCACCTGATGCATAAGCCCAGATATTTTATTTTCAAGATCAGACATGAAAGGCTGGTAAGCTTGATTCCGTTCCGCCATCCCTTGCAGTTGGTGTTCCCAGTGTGCGGTCATATCTGGGAAGGTCGAATCTTCAGGGAGAGCATGAATCAAGCCTCGTCCCGCAGGGCTGCTATGAATGCTCTTACCCTGACGCGTCAACAACTGCCTTTTGAATAGCGTATCAAGGATGCCTGCACGGGTTGCTTCGGTACCTAACCCATCAGTCTCTTTCAAAATCGATTTCAGCTCTTTATTGGCAACAAAACGTGCAATGCCTGTCATCGCCTGTAGAAGCGTTGCTTCAGTAAAGTGTTTTGGTGGCTCTGTTTTCTTATCCCCTATCACGCCCTCGCGACAAGTCAATACAGTTCCTTCAGGTAACGGCGGTACCGTATCAGCACCATCATTCTTATCAACCGAGTCCGTTTTGCCCATCAGTACTTTCCAGCCTGGGGACACCAGCTGTCGGCCTTTAGCGATAAACACGCCTCCAGCGATATCAAATACCAGCTTAGCCTCTGCATAGACGGCGTGTGGGTAGAACTGCATTAAATATTGTCGAGCAATCTGCTGGTAGATCTTCATTTCATTACCAGAAAGGCCGTTCACTGAAGACTTTTTCGGGGTTGGAATAATCGCGTGGTGCGCATCAACCTTACTGTCATTCCAAGCTTTAGAACGCAGTGACAAATCAGCCCCCTGAGCACCTTGCTCAAGCTCTTTGGCATTGTTGGCGATAGCATCAACAACAGACTGCCTTTGTGAGTAGTGATCTTTTGGCAAGTAACGGCTATCTGAACGCGGGTACGTGATTAGCTTGTGCTTTTCATACAGAGACTGACAGGTATCCAACACTTGTTGCGCGCTCATGCCAAAACGTTTCGCAGCATCGATTTGCAACGCAGAGAGCGAGTATGGGAGCGGAGCCGCTTGTTTGGTCTGCTTCTGCTCGGACTCCACCACTTTAGCGGGTTGATTCTGAATCCGACTGGCGACGTTCTCCACCAGTTTGCGATTAAGAACTCGCCCCTCTTCGTCCTGCCAAGGTTTGCACGCTTCGCTAGGCTTCCAGCGAGCCCGAATATCGAAGCTTTCACTACCATTTTGATAGGGAATCAAAGCATGCAGTGTGAAATAGTCTTTGGGGATAAAGTTTTCGATCTCTTCATCGCGTCTCACAACCAATCCAAGCACCGGTGTCTGTACTCGTCCGACCGACAACACGCCTTGGTATCCCGCCTTTTGTCCGAGCAGGGTATAGGCACGAGTCATATTCATACCATAGAGCCAGTCAGCTCTTGAGCGCGCCAAAGCAGACACAGACAGAGGGATAAACTCTTTGTTGCTGCGCATCTGTCCTAGCGCACGCTTAACAGCCGGTAAGTTTAGGTCGCTGATTAGCAGTCTCTGAATCGACTCTTTGCGAGTTTTGGAGACTTTACAATAGTCGATAACCTCATCCACCAACAGTTGCCCTTCTCTATCAGGGTCTCCTGCATGCACAATCTGTTTGGCATCTTTGAGTAGTTTACGGATGACAGTTAGCTGTTTACTGGAGCTCTTTCTTGGTCTGAGTTGCCACTGTTCAGGCACGATAGGTAGGTCGACTAAGTTCCACTTCTTATATCGCTCTTCATAAGCATCGGGCTCGACTTGCTCTAAAAGATGACCAATACACCACGTCACTACATCGCCATTTCCGCACTGTATGAATCCTTCCCCCTTTTTTTGTGGGTTAGGCAAAGCAGCGGCAATAGCACGACCTAAGCTAGGTTTTTCAGCGATGATTAAGCGAGACATGATTTTCCAAAGACAACAAACAATTAGAGCCACATTATCTAATGTGGCTCTAATAAATCAAGACAAACTGTTTTTTTATACAGTAAGTGAGTATTTATAGGAACTCGACAAACTGAGATAGATTACGCTCTGGCACTTTCATTGGCGTACAGCCTGGTGTCCCTAGGTACAAGAAGCCGACAATTTCATCTTCGCCTTCGAGCCCAAATGCTTGATGTACCTCAGGGTGGAACATCCACTTACCTGAGCGCCAAAAGCCTTGGAAACCCTGCGCGACAGCCGCCATTTGCATAGCTTGAGCGGCACAACCTGCAGACAGGTGCTGCTCTAACGCCGGTACTTTTTCGTGCTCAGTCACTTTTGCGATAACGGTAATCACCATAGGTGCACGAAAAGGCGCTTTTTTCACTTTCTCTACAACAGCGTCTTCACTGTTATCCGCTTCTGCTGCACGAACCAGAATATCAGAGAGTTTCTGTAGCCCTTCACCTTGTGCGATCACAAAGCGCCAAGGGGTTAAAGCAGCATGGTCAGGGGCACGCAATCCCGCTTTAATAATGTTCTCTAGGGCAACACCTTCAGGGGCTGGCTCAGATAGCTTGGCGATAGAGCGTCTATTGAGCAATAGATCCAAAGCATCCATTTGAAGTCCTTACTATTTTCTTATTTGTATCTTTGAACTGTAGCATAGATTACAAACGATAATAAGTCGCAACATCTGTAACAAAAAAGCCCTCAGAGATTCTCTAAGGGCTTTGATGAATTTTCACACTATTTGTGCTCGGATATAGCTTTAAAGCTTGGTAGCTAGCTCTACCCCCTGACGAATCGCTCGAACTGCATCCAGCTCACCCGCGTAGTCCGCACCACCGATTACGTGTAGTTTGCCGCCAAACTCTTGCCACATATCTTCAAACGGTCGCACAGACACTTGGCCCGCACAGATCACAACTGAATCCGCATCCAACACTTTCGGTTCTTTATTGACGGTGATATGTAGGCCTTGGTCGTCAATCTTCTCGTAGCTTACGCCGCCCATTAGGTTTACGCCACGCTTCTCAAGGGTACGCTTATGAATCCAACCCGTGGTCTTACCCGGACCTTTACCCACTCTGCCCGCTTTACGCTGCATAACCCAAACGGTTTTATCACTCATTGCATCTGGGTATGGGAACAAGCCACCAGGGTGCTCCATGTTCTTATCAATACCCCACTCATGTAGCCAATCATCCAAGCTATGTGAGGCAGGTTCAGTCAGCATAGTGGCGACATCCACACCAATACCACCAGCACCAACGATTGCAACCTTTTCGCCTACTGGTGTCTTATCGCGAATCAAGGTTTGGTAGTCGACCACTTTCTCTTGGTCAATACCTTCTAAGTTCAGCTTTCTCGGCTCAACACCTGCCGCCATTACGACTTCATCGTACTTAAGGAGCATCTCAAAAGTCGCTTCAGTATCGAGTTTAAGGTTCACGCCAGACGCATCAACTTGGTTGGCAAAGTAACGAATCGTCTCTCTGAACTCTTCTTTGCCTGGGATCTGCATCGCTAACCTGAATTGACCACCGATACGGTCATTCTTCTCTATCAAATCAACTTTGTGACCGCGCTGTGCTAATGTCGTCGCACACGCCAAACCAGCCGGGCCAGCACCTACAACGGCAATAGATTTACTCGCTTCTGCTGGTTGAACGACAATTTCTGTCTCGTAACAGGCTCTTGGGTTTACCAAACAACTTGCTCGTTTGCCCTTAAACACATTATCCAAACACGCTTGGTTACAGCCAATACAGGTGTTAATGAACTGCGCTTGGTCTTGGGCTGCCTTATTAACAAAGTCTGGGTCAGCTAAGAATGGTCGCGCCATCGACACCATATCCGCTTGCCCAGAACTTAGAATACGCTCTGCTTCTTCAGGCGTGTTGATTCGGTTACATGTCACTACTGGGATAGAGACATAAGGCTTCACTTTTTCTGTTACCCAAGAGAAAGCGCCGCGTGGTACTTGAGTCGCGATGGTTGGAACACGAGCTTCGTGCCAGCCGATACCAGTGTTAATGATGGTAACGCCCGCTTCTTCAAGCTTTTGAGCCAATAGAACAACATCTTCGAAGGTACTGCCTTGCTCGACCAGATCCAGCATAGATAGACGGAAGATAATGATGAAATCTTTACCAACGGCTTCACGAATCGATTTCACAATCTCAAGCGGGAAACGCATACGTTTTTCGTACGAGCCACCCCATTCGTCATAACGCATATTAGTGCGCTTACAGATAAATTGGTTAATCAAGTAGCCTTCAGAGCCCATGATTTCAATGCCATCGTATCCCGCTACTTGAGCGAGCTCAGCGCTGTTAGCAAAGGCATTGATCGTCTTCTTGATTTGACGAGGGCTCATTTCACTCGGTGCAAACTTAGCAATAGGCGCCTTAATGCCTGATGCACTTTGCGCGAATGGGTGCATTGCGTAACGGCCGGCATGCAAAAGTTGCAGGGCAATTTTACCGCCGTGTTTGTGTACGGCTTGCGTGACGACTTGGTGTGCCTTCGCATGTTTTACTTTGCTGAATTCAGCACTGAAGGGATGCAGTCTGCCACGCAAATTTGGAGAAAAGCCGCCCGTTACAATAAGACCGACGCCGCCTCGCGCTCGCTCTTCGTAAAACGCAGCCAACTTGTGCAGCCCTTCTTTATTTTCTTCAAGGCCTGTATGCATTGATCCCATCAATACACGATTTCGTAACTGAGTAAATCCAAGATCTAGAGGTTCTAATAAATGTGGGTACATGGCAGACATCACTTCTGTTATTTATCCTTGTGGTCTGACCACAGTATAGTGCACAAACCAAAATTTCAAACAACCGTTTACATTTTTGTAACACCGATCATAATGCAGGGCGCATTAATCGTTCAAAAAAGCATAAGCTGACTACACTTAATGAGAATATCTATCGATTAACAAATAGTTCATCTAGTTTGGAACTTTGAATTAACGTAGGATACTAAACAGTTAATATTATTGAGATAAATAGTACTACTGCTTGTTTAAGTGTGGTGTTCTCGCCGTGGAGAAATAATGAAAAAAATAGCCAAATTTATCGGTATGATCTTTAAAGGGATATGGAAACTGATCACCTTCGTGCGTGTTGCAGTGATCAATCTGTTCTTTTTATTGAGTATTGCCCTCATCTACTTTGTGTATTTCCAAACGGACAACACACAGCCTACGGTTCCACAGCAATCGGCATTAGTGCTTAACCTATCAGGCCCAATTGTCGAGCAGAGCCGTTACATCAACCCAATGGATTCAGTCACCGGCTCGTTGTTAGGTAAGGACTTACCAAAGGAAAACGTGCTTTTTGATATCGTTGATACCATTCGTTACGCGAAAGATGACGAGAACATCACCGGCATCGTGTTAGCACTGGGTGAGTTGCCAGAAACCAATCTCACTAAGCTTCGCTACATTGCAAAAGCGCTGAACGAGTTCAAGGCAACGGGTAAGCCAATCTACGCCATTGGTGATTTTTACAACCAAAGCCAATACTATTTGGCTAGTTACGCCAATAAGATCTTCATGTCTCCAGATGGCGGCGTTCTCCTCAAAGGCTACAGTGCTTACTCGCTTTACTACAAAACACTGCTAGAAAAGCTAGACGTAAACACGCATGTATTCCGCGTAGGTACGTATAAGTCAGCGATTGAGCCATTTACACGCAACGACATGTCACAAGAAGCGAAACAATCGGCGTCTCGTTGGTTAGGTCAGCTTTGGGGAGCTTATGTTGATGATGTATCAAATAATCGTCAGATCGAGTCTGCAACCCTAAACCCAAGCATGGAAACTTTCCTATCCGAGCTTGAATCTGTAGACGGTGACATCGCTCAGCTTGCTAAAAAACTTGGCCTAGTTGACCAACTATCGACACGACAAGAGGTTCGTTTGGAGCTTGCTGACACCTTTGGTAGTGATGGCAAAGACAGCTACAACGCGCTGAGCTACTACGACTACCGAGCAACCATGCTACCGGATCTGCCAACTTCAACGGATGATATTGCCGTTGTGATTGCAAGCGGTGCGATCATGGATGGTAAGCAACCTCGCGGTACGGTTGGTGGTGACACTACCGCAGCTCTACTTCGCCAAGCTCGCAATGACGACCAAGTTAAAGCTGTCGTTCTACGTGTCGACAGCCCTGGCGGCAGTGCATTCGCGTCTGAAGTAATTCGAAATGAAATCGTTGCTCTGAAAGAAGTAGGCAAGCCGGTTGTGGTATCGATGTCTAGCCTAGCGGCTTCTGGTGGTTACTGGATCTCGATGAGTGCAGATAAGATCATGGCACAGCCAACGACTCTTACTGGTTCTATCGGGATCTTCAGTGTGATCACAACCTTTGAAAAAGGCTTGAATGACATTGGTGTTTACACTGATGGTGTCGGTACATCGCCGTTTTCTGGCTTAGGCGTAACAACAGGCCTAACCGACGGCGCTAAAGATGCATTCCAAATGGGTATCGAGCACGGCTACAAACGCTTTATCGGTCTAGTTGGCTCTAGTCGCGGCATGGATGTAGAGAGTGTCGATAAAGTGGCTCAAGGCCGAGTATGGACGGGGCAAGATGCTCTACAGTACGGATTGATCGATGAAATCGGTGACTTTGACGACGCAATCGCTGCTGCTGCAACGCTGGCAGAGCTTGAAGAGTACAACGTTTACTGGGTTGAAGAGCCGCTTTCAGCAACTGAGCAGTTTATTCAAGAGTTCATGAACCAAGTTCAGGTGTCTTTAGGACTTGATGTTCAGAGCCTTATCCCAAGTAGTTTACAGCCAGTTACTCAACAATTGGCGCAAGATAGCCAACTTTTAAGTAACTTTAATGACCCTCAAGGCCGCTACGCATTCTGCTTGAATTGCCAAGTACAATAAGCGTCTCTCCTTACTGCTCTATTAAGAGGTACCTCTGTGTGGGGTGCCTCTTTTTATTGGCTGATTATCCGCTATAATCGCGTCCCTGTTCCCTATAAACAAAAGTAACAATCGCTATGGAAAGAAAACATATCTACATTGCGTACACTGGCGGCACCATCGGTATGCAGAAATCGCATGACCACGGCTATGTACCAGTGGCGGGTTTTATGGACAAGCAGCTAGCGAGCATGCCTGAATTCCACCGCCCAGAGATGCCTGAGTATACGATTCATGAATACTCTCCGCTGATGGACTCTTCAGACATGACGCCGCTAGATTGGCAGACCATTGCTGATGACATCCGCGCTAACTACGATAAGTACGACGGCTTTGTTATTTTGCACGGCACAGACACCATGGCTTACACTGCATCGGCACTCTCTTTCATGCTAGAGAACCTTGGCAAACCAGTGATTGTAACAGGCTCACAGATCCCTCTTGCAGAGCTGCGCTCAGATGGTCAAGCAAATCTGCTGAATGCACTGCACATTGCGGCCAACTACCCGATCAACGAAGTCACACTGTTCTTCAATAACAAATTGATGCGCGGTAACCGTAGTACCAAATCACACGCTGATGGTTTCAACGCATTTACCTCACCAAACCTAAATCCACTACTTGAAGCGGGTATCAATATCCAACTAAGCAACAATGTAGTGGTTGATCAGAAGCCTGAGGGCGAATTCAAGGTACACAACATTACACCTCAACCAATTGGTGTGATCACAATGTACCCTGGTATTTCTCACGAAGTGATTCGAAACACCCTGCTTCAGCCAGTAAATGCGATGATCTTGCTAACATTTGGTGTGGGCAATGCGCCACAAAACCCAGAGCTACTGCAACATCTAAAAGATGCCTCAGAGCGTGGCGTCATCGTGGTTAACCTGACTCAATGTCTTGCTGGTAAAGTGAACATGGGTGGCTACGCGACAGGTTGTGCTCTTGCGGATGCCGGTGTAGTGAGTGGTTACGATATGACCCCTGAAGCGGCACTGGCAAAACTGCACTTTTTACTTAGCCAAGACCTAAGCTATGAACAAGTAAAAGAAAAAATGCAGCAAGTATTGCGTGGTGAAATGAGTCTATAACCGAAGATATACCCGGATAGACAACACGCTGAAAACAAAAGTGAAGACAATAAAAAGGGGCGGCTCAATGCCACCCCTTTTCACTTTAAATCTTAAACTATGTGATATTGTCACAAGTATGACTTAGTGATTAGGATTTACTCTAACAATATCTTCTTGATCTGAAGTAAATTGTTTCTTAAGTTCAGCTTTCGACTTAAAGCTAATGTCACCACCCGCAGCAACTGTCATATGCTGTGCTTCAACATTATGCTTTGACTGGTAAAGCATGACAGCTTGCATACAAGAGTCACGCTGCTCTTGCGTCAATGCCGTACCCTCGGGCCATTTTCCCGTCTCTACTGCATACGTTAGGCGCTCGTAGACCTCTGGGGTCATTGCGTTAAGAAGTTGTTCTGCATCCATGGTAAAGCCTTAGTATTAACAATTTTCACCAGAAAATAACCTGTCGTGGAATGGAGTCAAGCGGAGCACTGGAAATAAGTGTATTCGATCACAAGTGAAGGTATATGAGAATTTTTAAATGGCTATTCGCCGCTGCCCCTTTGGCGCTAACTGGGTGCTTTGAGGGGAACAAAAATACAGAACAGCTATGTGAAGCTCACTCAGAGCTGCGTTGTGCTGACCTCAACATGAATGATGGTCAATGCCGAGTTGCCCGTACCGATCTCATCTGGCACCGCTTCGACGTATTGAAGCAGCCTACCGAGCACAACAAGATCGTAGAATATGGCTTAATCGCCGAGTACAAGAAGTGTCTTGAGCTGGCTTCTCAAATTGAAACCATCGATCAGACCTTACTCAAGCAGCGCCGCTTCTCAGCACTGATGCACAGCATCGAAGAAGAAGAACGAATTGTAAAAGAGCTTTTAGGTTCCAATAAGCCGGAAACCCTCTACTTCTTATGGTCGCAAACCGGCAATATTGACGCGCGTCGTAGCTTCTTACAGCTAGAAGGCAGCGATGCACTCAACACAGCGGAAATGCAATACGCATTAGCTACCTTCTATACCACGCGTGATCACAAGAAAACCGTCAAGCTACTCAATAACGCACTGACACTTTCTAACGGCTCAACCGTCAACACTGAGATCTTTAAATCCCTAGCGAGCATTAATCACAGCCTAGGTAACATGGAAAGAGCGTATCTATGGGCGATGGTCGCCAAAGAGTTTAATGTGCCGATTGCATCGGAGCCTGAACTGAAAGTGCTGTACCACTTCCCAAGTGATGTTTATGACAAGCTAGAGGATGACGCTGACTACATCGTTGAAGCCATTGAGGATGGAAGGTACCAACCATCGCTTGTATCTAAACGATAACTACACCGTTCAACAACACAAACCAGACTCACAAAAAAACAGCTACCCTTTTCGGTAGCTGTTTTTTTATGCCTTTGAGAGAAGCGACTCGCAATTCGTCAACTTACTTTGTAACGACACCACGTCATATGAAAGGTTTTGACAATAGATGTCACTTATTCTGTAGTTTTGTCATTTTTGTTGAAAATTAACGACACAGAATTTACACAAAAACGCTCTCCAGTGGTTTTAGGACCATCCGGAAAAACGTGACCTAGGTGGCTATCACAGGCCGCACAACGGATCTCTATACGTTTCATACCGTGACTTAGATCTTCTAAATAACGGATTGCCTTATCATTTATAGGGGCATCGAAACTTGGCCAACCACAGCCGGAGTCGTATTTATTCTCAGACATAAACAGTGGGGCTTCACAACAGGTACAGCTGTAAACCCCTGTCTTATGATTGTGTAACAGCTTGCCAGTAAAAGGAGGCTCTGTTCCACGTAGACGACACACCTGATATTCTTCATCAGTCAGGCGCTCACGCCAGTATTCATCGGGCTTCGTCATATTTTCTCCCCTTTGATTCACGTTAATATCTCTCCACATTCTCTTTTATTATATTTACTTTTTTCCATAAATACTTGCATCTAGCGGGATTTGTAGCACATACTTTCTCACCGAGATACATTGTACATATACACTCATAAGTGAATCGTCATTTAGAGGTATTTTACCCAACTGGAGGGGTACAGAACCACTAGCAATGGTCAAATTTCAACCACTTACACCTAATTGTTAAGAAAAGCGTCGCTTTTTTTTGACATTAAACAAGTTAAGTCGGATTATCTATTGCAGATTTAAACTGGATTCTGTAATTTTACTACCAGTTATCTTTAATCAGAAATTAAGTTGTGGAGCAACTACAATGACTATCAAAGTAGGTATTAACGGTTTTGGCCGTATCGGTCGTTTCGTATTTCGTGCATCTGTTGAGCGCGCTGACATCGAAGTAGTAGGTATTAACGACCTTATCGACGTAGAGTACATGGCATACATGCTTAAGTACGATTCAACTCACGGTCGTTTCAACGGTACTGTTGAAGTTAAAGACGGTAACCTAATCGTTAACGGTAAAACAGTTCGCGTAACTGCTGAGCGTAACCCAACTGACCTTAAGTGGGACGAAATCGGTGTTGACGTTGTAGCTGAAGCAACTGGTATCTTCCTAACTGACGAAACTGCTCGTCAGCACATCACTGCTGGTGCGAAGAAAGTTGTTCTAACTGGTCCTTCTAAAGACGCAACTCCAATGTTCGTTATGGGCGTTAACCAAGACACTTACGCTGGTCAAGACATCGTTTCTAACGCTTCTTGTACTACTAACTGTCTTGCTCCAATCGCTAAAGTTCTTAACGACAAGTGGGGCATCGAGTCTGGTCTAATGACTACAGTTCACGCTACTACAGCAACTCAAAAAACTGTAGATGGTCCTTCTGCTAAAGACTGGCGCGGTGGTCGTGGTGCTTCTCAAAACATCATCCCATCTTCAACTGGTGCTGCTAAAGCTGTAGGCGTTGTTCTTCCAGAACTAAACGGCCTTCTAACTGGTATGGCTTTCCGTGTACCAACTGCTAACGTTTCTGTAGTTGACCTAACTGTTAACCTAAAAGAAGCTGCATCTTACGAAGCAATCTGTGCTGCAATGAAAGAAGCTTCTGAAGGCGAAATGGCTGGCGTTCTAGGTTACACTGAAGACCAAGTTGTTTCTCAAGACTTCATCGGCGAAGTTAACACTTCAGTATTCGATGCTAAAGCTGGTGTTGCTCTAACTGACAAATTCGTTAAAGTTGTATCTTGGTACGACAACGAAATCGGTTACTCAAACAAAGTTCTAGACCTAATCGCACACATCTCTAAGTAATTACTACTTAGATAGCGTTTAGCTAGACTGTCTTTGAGAAAAGACTGAAAAGAAAAGGCGGCTCTAGAGTCGCCTTTTTTGTACCTGTGATTTATGAAACACCAAAGCCCTTGTCAGAGATGATGTTTAACAAGCGGCACATTTGTTCGGTATGAGATTCAATTCAAATACGAGAGCTCCCCTACTCTTTCCCCGAGTCCGCTCACCTCGAATTTGAATTCAATTTCCCTTAAGAAGGATTATGTAATGGATTTATCAACTCTCCCTGCTGTAGCCGTGCTTTCAGACAATGTAACGATTATTGAACACGAAGACGTAAAGCTGGTTCGCGTTATTCACGAGAAAGCGAATGCTGCGATCTCTCTGTTTGGTGCACACGTAATTTCTTACCAACCAAAGGGCCAACAAGACCTAATTTGGATGAGCCAACAGGCAAAGTTTGACGGTAAAACAGCCCTACGTGGCGGCATCCCAGTATGTTGGCCATGGTTTGGCCGTATTGCTGCACCTGCACACGGTTTCGCGCGCAACAGCGAGTGGCAACTCATTGAGCACCGTGAAAGTGAAGTCGGTGTTATCGTAAGCCTAGGTTTAAGCACCAATGACAACACGCTTGCAGTATGGCCACACCGCTTTGACGCTCGTCTTAACGTCGAAATCGGTGATGAGTTGAAAGTAACGCTAGAGGTGACAAATACTGACTCTCAACCTTGGAAGTGTTCTGGTGCACTGCACACATACCTTAATGTGGGCGATATTCACCAAGCCAAAACGACAGGCATGGGCCCTGAGTACATTGATAGCCTACAAGATAGCAAAGTGTGCCAAGGCGGTGATGAGCTTGTACTTACTGATACTATCGATCGTGTTTACACGCAGCCAGAAGCCGTTATTTCAGTCGCTGATGCGAAACTTGCGCGCACACTGACTGTTGAAAACCAAGGCCACAACAGTGCAGTTCTATGGACTCCATGGGCAGAAGGTGCTGCAGGTATGGGTGACATGCAAGATGATGGATACCTAACCATGTTATGTGTTGAATCAACCCTTCACGCTCCAAGCATCGAACAAGGTAAAGAGCTGCAACCAGGCGAAAGCCACCAGCTGATCACAACTATCGCAGCAAAATAACTCACCAGTTAAGTATTTGAGCTGACAGGCTATCTCTGCCCAATAAGTCGCTCGATTCAATAATCTCTTCAAGGCCGGAATCTCTGGCCTTTTTTTGTAATTTATTCCTCACACACCCGGTCAAATCATGAGCAACTCGCTCGCTTTGTTTATTTTTTTGATAGTTAAATTAATAAATATCAAATTAATTGGTTTTATAAATAGCTAGCATGCAAAATATATATTTACAAAATGAACAATAAAGGCACGTCATGTGGAATAAATACAAGAATCAAAGTGTTGGGCTTCAATTAAAGCTAGTCACAACACTGTGTCTGGTCATCGCATTTTCCAGTATTGCTGCACTGGTTTATCAAAACGCCTCAAATGTGCTGTTAGAAAGTACTCTCAAAGAGCACCAATCTAAAATTGAATCTATGGCTAAGACAATCGAAGGCCAATTCAATGCTTACCTTCACACAGCTGAGGTCCTAGAATCTACTTTTCGTAACGGCTACCTAGCAGGCGTATATGTAGAAAACTATACGGTCGACTTCCAAGGTCATCAGGTACCAAACATTACACAGTACAGCGAAAGCTTAATCGGCGACACCAAACTCGTTGATAGCTTTACTCGTGACACAGGAGCCGTTGCCACGCTATTTGCGCCACTTGGTGATAAGTTCATTCGTGTTGCGACCTCGCTGAAAAATCCGCAAGGTGAGCGTGTGGTTGGTACAACGCTTGACCAGAGCCACCCAGGTTATCAAAAACTGATTAGTGGTCAGCCTTACTATGCACAGATCAAGCTCTATGGTCAGCGCTACATTACCTATTACGCACCAATCAAGGACGCTCAAGGTGAAGTGATGGGCATCTCTTTCATCGGTCTTGCCGTAGAGCGTGCAACTCAAGATTTGTTTGCCGCTTTGAAAACCCTGAACTGGGGTGATACTGGCTATACCATCGTGCTTGATAACAACCCAGATCATTTAGGCCACTACCTATTACATCCGAAGCATACTGAAAGTGATCCTTCGATTATTGATGTGAAGGATTATGAAGGTAACAAACCGTTTTACCAGCTATTTGAACAACCGAGTGGCCTCATCAAGTACCCATTTGAGTACCAAGGCAACATAGGTGAAAAGTATCTAGTTTACACGGAAGTCGCTGGCTGGAACTGGAAGCTGCTTGGTGGCACTTTCATCAGTGAAGTCACCAAAGGCAGTCAAGAGTTGCTTAAACTGATCGCTATCGTTTCCTTGGTTGTTGGTTCTATCACCTTCTTGATTCTAACTGTGTTCTTGAGCCGCACACTCAACCCATTGACGACCTTGAATCAATACATGAATCGCCTGGCTAAAGGTGAAGTAAGTATTGATATCCCACGCACCGCTGGAAATACCAATAACGAGATCGTTAACTTGAGTAATGGGCTATCTAACATGGCTCACCAGCTCAACAATCTAGTCGGCGAGATCCGTGGAGCGAGCGATAAGGTTGAAAGCAACTCTAGCAGTGTGGCGAGCGATGCGTCACTCAACCTTACTCAATCTGAGCGCCAACAAGAACAAGTTGAGCAAGTGGTGACTGCCATTGAAGAGATGGCATCATCGGCGCAATCTGTCGCTCAACAAGTCGAAAACATCGCTGAAAACGTACGCTCTGCAAATACCGATGGTCAATCAGGCTTAGAAATTGTAGAGAACGTCTGCATTGATGTTGCTCAGCTTAACGATCAACTTGACCAATCAGCGGCAGCAATCGAAAAAGTAAACACAGACAGCGAAAGCATTCAAACCGTTACTAAGATGATTGATGAGATCGCCGAGCAAACGAACCTACTGGCACTTAACGCTGCAATTGAAGCTGCGCGTGCTGGCGAGCAAGGTCGAGGTTTTGCTGTGGTTGCTGATGAAGTGAGAACGCTAGCGCATCGAACGCAAACGTCAGTTAAAGACGTTGTAGACATTATTACGGTTCTTAAGAGCTCAACGGACAACGCTGTACGCATGATGAATGAGAGCCAAACAAGTGCTAACTCTGTCTTAGACAAAGCGCAGGAAGCGGGTACGGCCTTGGAGTCGATTGCTGACCAGATCCATTCCATCGCTTCTCAAGCTGATGCCATTGCTGCGACTTCTGAAGAGCAAGCACACGTTACCCAAGAGATAGCAGCTAATGCGCACTCAATCAGCGAACTAAACAGAGAGAGTCGCCAAACCAGCGCACAAACATCGCAAAGTGCTACCGCGCTCCAGCAGCAAGCTCAAGACCTAAAACAACAGGTCGACTTCTTCCATTAACCCCATCAAGAGCCGCATTACGCGGCTCTTTTTATTTCGCCTAGTGCGACATTTTTGATAAACTCGCTGCCCACTTTACTAGCCGCACAGAGAGCGTCATGAACTACCAGTGCCCTTTATGTCACCAATCTCTCACTCAAGTTGTTCGAACTTTTAAGTGTGAGAACAACCACCAATTTGATCTTGCCAAAGAGGGTTACGTCAACTTGATGCCAGCCCACCACAAGCGCTCAAAAGATCCAGGTGACAATAAAGAGATGATGCAAGCTCGTCGCCGATTCTTAGAAGGTGACCACTACAACCCAATGCGCCAAGCTGTGGTTGCTCTGTGTGAAAATGTATTACCCGTGGAAAAGCCGAATCTATTGGATATTGGCTGTGGTGAAGGCTACTACACCAATGAAATCGCTCTTAAGCTCGCGCAACGTGATCCAAGCATTTACGGCTTAGACATCTCTAAGGTTGCTATCCGTTATGCGGCTAAGCGCTACCCAGCGGTTAACTTTTCAGTGGCATCGAGCCATAGACTACCTTTCGCTAACAACAGCTTAGACGCCGTTCTACGCATCTATGCGCCTTGTAAGGCAGAAGAGTTACAACGAACATTGAAAGAACAAGGTGTGGTAATTACAGTGACGCCTGCTGGCCGCCACCTGTATCAACTGCGTGATGCGATCTATGACGGCGTGCGACTGCATGACGAAACACCAGAAACCATCGAAGGATTTACCCTAGAGAGCCAACAGCACCTAAACTACATGATGGAGCTTTCAGGTTCGGATGCCTTTGACCTGCTTCAAATGACCCCTTTCGCTTGGAAGGCAACAGAGTCATTTAAGCAAGAGTTGATGCAAAGCGATAGCTACCAGTGCGAGGCAGATTTCATGCTAAGAGTTTATCGTAAACAGAGCTAGTTGATATTAATTATCGTTTGCATTGAATTCTCTGTGAGCCTCATTTAGTATGCTTACTCTTCAAGGAGTTATTCAATGCAACGTATTTTTCTTATTGGCCTAACCGCCCTTCTCACCGCTTGTGCAAATCAGCCTTCTCAGCAGGCTCAAGGCGACAACAAAGCAGTTTTATCCCCAATTACTACCTATTACGACTACCAATTTGCTTCTGCCAAAGGGGAGCCGATTGCGCTTAACCAACTCCCGAGTGCATTGATTGATGCCGATGTGGTTCTAATTGGTGAATGGCATACACACTCTGCTGTACATAGATTCCAGACCGACTTTCTTAAGGCACGTTTAGCTGACAGCAAAGACGTTGCCCTATCCATGGAACAGTTCACGCGACAGCACCAAAATGTTATCGACGACTATCTTGCGGGAGAGATCGGTGAACAAGTTCTCATGTCAGACGCGGCGGCATGGCCAAATTATCAAAGTGACTATCGCCCACTCGTGGAGCTAGCGAAGTCACAAGGTATCGATATCATCGCCGCCAATGCACCAAAGCCAGTTGTGCAGTGTATCGGCCGTAATGGAATTGATTACCTAGAAAAATTGACTCCTGAAGAGCGCCAATGGATAGCTGACGACGTCAATACTAGTGACAGCCCTTATAAAGAAAAATTCATGGCTTCCATGCACCACGGCACACCTGAGCAAACAGAAAAACAATTTGCCGCTCAAGTGACCTGGGATGAAACCATGGCAGATTCGATTGTGAAATACCTAGATGAAAATCCAGATAAACAAGTCATTCACGTCGCGGGCAAATTTCATACAGAACAAGGCTTAGGAACTGCCGCCTCTATTTTACGTCGCAATGCCGATCTGAATGTAGTGGTCATCACTCCTGTCGAATCATTGAATGATTCTAGCGAAGACTACCAACTGCAAGTTCTGTCTCCACCAACGCGCTACGTTAAACAAGAAAATCGTATGAAAGCGTACAAGAAACTTTCTCATCGAGGCAAAGGCTTAGAGTGCAAATAGCCCACGAATAACACAACCACGTAGTTCAACCTAACTGAGTATCGGCACAACTATTGCTTATTAATTAGGCAAGCCTAGATAGAGTAGCAAAACATCACCTCGGTGATTAATTACACAAGTTTTTCACTGCTCGGCCGATACTCTATTTAAGGTGCAACTACGGAGAGTGTTATGACGCCTGTTACCAACAATGCTACTCAAACTTATAGCCCGGCGAAGCTTCAGCCGACAAAAGGTGCGCCTGTACCTTCAGAGCCTGCGCCACTTAAGGTTGAGCAAAATACCGTTAAGCTGTCTGATGAAGGAAAAGCGCTACTAGTCGCCCTGCAACAGATAGATAAAGAAGCGAAGAAAATCGAAGCTGAAAACGAAACCGTTGGTGACAAGGTTGAATCTTTTGCCCATGGCGCACTCGGAATGGATCATCCAGACAAAATTGAAGAAGAGGAAGATGGCTCATACTCAGCGGGGCAATATCTGTCCGCAGCGGTAACCATTGGCGGCATTCTGCTTGCCTTAGTCTAGCGAGTCACCGAACCACTCTTTACTGGCATCACTTTACAGATTTATCGTTACGACAACATTCCTGATTTGTTCTAAAAAACGACTTCACACCATAATTCTGGTCTCATTATTATGGAATAAAGCTCGTGAAAAACTCCTTTGCGCTTATTGATAAGCCCACCTTTTTCGGTGCCATTGCACTGCTACTCACGATTGTGTTTCCGCTGATCATGTTCCCTGCACAAGGGGCAGAATGGATTGCGATCGCGAAAACCTTCATGACCGACAAACTCGGTTTCCTCTATCTAACACTTGGTTTAGCGGCCTGTGCTTTCATGGTTTATGTCGTATTCAGTGACATGGGCCAGATCAAGCTAGGTGAAGCTGATGAAGAGCCAGAGTTTGCCACTGCTTCTTGGGCTGCGATGCTATTTTGTGGCGGCATCGGTGCCAGTATTCTTTACTGGGGCTGTATCGAATGGGCCTACTACTACCAATCACCACCGTTCCAACTTGAGCCTGGCAGTGAAGAAGCGGTTCGCTGGGCTGCGACCTATGGACTGTTCCACTGGGGACCAATCGCATGGTCTATCTATTTGATCCCAGCTTTGCCGATCGCTTACTTCTTCTATGTGCGTAAACAGCCTGTATTAAAGATTTCTAGCGCGCTCATGCCAGTTCTTGGTGAGCATCGCAGTAAAGGTACTCCGGGCAAGATTGTTGACGTGCTGTTCATCTTTGGTCTTTTAGGCGGTGCGGCAACCACGCTTGGTCTAGCGGCTCCTCTTATCACCGAAGGTTTGAATCACCTATTCGGTTTGCCAAAGAACACCCTGACACAAGCGGGTGTACTGCTGATCTGTACCGCGATCTTTGCCTACTCTTCCTACGCGGGCCTAGAGAAAGGAATCAAAATCCTCAGCAACATCAACTTCTGGGGTGCGATGGGTCTATTGGCGTTTGTGCTTGTTGCGGGCCCAACCATCTTTATGTTGGAAACCGGCCTAGATTCAATTGGTCGCTTACTCTCTAATTTCTTTGTAATGGCAACTTGGGCTGAACCTTTTGGGGGCTACGGTACATTTGAAAATACCCATTTCCCGCAAGATTGGACCATCTTCTACTGGGCATGGTGGTTAGTATTCGCCCCGAGTATGGGTTTGTTCGTTGCACGTATCTCCCGTGGTCGCACAATTAAACAGATGGTGACAGGTTCGATCTTCTTTGGATCTTTGGGCTGTTTCCTATTCTTCATGATTTTGGGTAACTACGGTCTGTCATTGCAACTGTCTGGAGACTTAGATGTAGTGGCTGTACTCAACGAGCATGGCGCAACCAAAGCGATCTTCTCGATGCTTGACCAACTACCAATGAGCACACTGGTTATCGCGGTATTTACGCTGTTGTGTATTATCTTCACGGCAACGACTTTTGACTCTATCTCATACATCTTGGCGTCGGTAGTACAAAACAACGTGACAGAAGAGCCTATGCGTTGGAACCGCATGTTCTGGGCATTTACACTGTCATTTCTGCCAACGATTTTGATGTTCTTGGGCGGTTTAAGCACACTTCAAACTGCAGCTATCGTGGGTGGTCTACCGCTACTAGGAATTTCGGTTATGTTGATGGTTTCTGCTGTTCGTGCGACCAGTCTCGACCTACGCCATCAAGATGACTACATCGAGCCAACAATCAACATCGAAGAACTGCCAGACATGGACCCATGGTCCGCTGAAGGTATGGCACTGGCTCAGTTTGAGAAAGTAAAAGATGCAGCTCAAGACGCAGCCGAGCTAGAGCGTTCCGCCTACAAAGCGCTGGCAGATGTGAAAAAAGAGATTCGAGCATATGTTCTTGAACAAGGCTCTCAGATGGAAACGCATGAATTGCCGGAAGAGTTGCAGCAAGCACTGGAGCTTGCTGAGAGCAACCTAACCGCAGCACAAGCGAAGAAACTTGAGTTGTCCGAACAGGCACAGAAAGCTCGTAGTGCGTTCAATCAAGTGGTTGCAGAACTACCACTTAATTGACCTTAGCCATGACGATGTCCACTTGCTTGGACCCTCCTAACTAAGCAAAAGGCTCACAGAGATGTGAGCCTTTTTTTCATTCTTTTATTCGCGACTAATCCACACTAAGCGCGATTTGGGTGATTGATGATGTGCTCTTCCCAATCAACAACATCAATCTCATACACTACTTTATTACGTACACTTTCACCCGCAGCGTGCATTGCAGATTTAGAGCCAGTGATCAGTGGGTGCCATTCTGGCAGTGGCTTCTCTTCTGACAATAGGCGATAAGCACATGTGTCAGGAAGCCAGTGAAACTCATCAATCTTGTCACGAGTTAACTTCAAACACTCTTCACCTGAGCTAAAACGATTTGGGTAATCTTTACAAGAACACGTCTTACTGTTTAACCAGCTACATGCCACGTTGGTGTAGTACACTTCGTCGCTATCTTCATCCATTAGTTTGTGCAGGCAACATTTGCCGCAACCATCACAAAGCGATTCCCACTCTTGCTCGGTCATCTGTTCTAGTGATTTTTCTTGCCAAAATGGACTGGTCATAATAGGACTTCTTACTCTTTTACTGGGGTGCGTGTTATACCGCTAGCCCACAAAAAGTTCAAGGATAAAAAGTGTTCAGGGATTAATCACAGACAAAAGCTGCCACAAGCGATAATTTTTGCTACTATCGCGCACCCTGTTTTGACTGAGTATAAATTGATGGAATGTCGTCTAGGTTGTGGTGCCTGCTGTATTGCACCAAGTATTACATCTGCTATTCCTGGTATGCCAAATGGCAAGCCTGCTGGCATTCGCTGTATTCAGCTCAATGAACAGAATCTATGCAAACTATTCGGACAACCGGAACGCCCAAAAGTGTGTCACCAATTTAAGGCGTGCCCAATCATTTGCGGCAAAACAAACCAAGAAGCGCTCGACAATATCACTGAACTCGAAGCTATCACATAGCCTCTGTCTCAATAAAATTGTTAGCTCATGAACAAAAAAAGCCGCTGACTTTCTAGATAAGAGAGCAAGCGGCTTAGATTAGATTTTGTGTCGACCTAACAGTGAGTGAGACAGCGTGGTGCCATCCACGAGCTCTAGCTCGCCACCAACGGGAACACCGTGAGCGATTCGGCTAGCGTTCACTTCATGAGCGCTACACAACTCAGCAATATAATGAGCTGTTGCTTCGCCTTCCACAGTTGGGTTGGTTGCAAGAATCACTTCTGCAATATCGCCACGACGCAAACGGTAATCCAAAACATCGAGACCGATATCGCTAGGACCAATGCCATCAAGCGGTGATAAGTGCCCCATCAAAACGAAGTAACGACCAGAGTACTGACCTGTCGCCTCGATTGCTGCGATGTCTGCAGGGCTTTCAACCACACATATTTGACCATTTTCCTGACGTTTAGGGTTGGTACAAATATGACAAACATCTTCTTCTGTAAAAGTACGACACTCACTACAGTGGCCAATTTCCGTCATCGCTTGACCAAGCGCCTCAGCCAATTGCAGGCCGCCTTTTCTATCGCGCTGTAACAAATGAAAGGCCATACGCTGCGCCGACTTGGGGCCAACCCCAGGTAGACAACGTAAGGCCTCCATCAAATGCTCCAGCATATGACTGGTACGCATTATTTAACCATTTCAGTTTTTAATTCACGATGCACTTAGCGCATCATTGAGAAAAACGAATTAGAAAGGCATCTTCATACCTGGTGGAAGCTGCATACCACCAGTTACGCCAGCCATTTTCTCTTTTTGAGTCTCTTCAACACGACGAGCTGCATCGTTGAATGCCGCAGCGATAAGATCTTCAAGCATCTCTTTATCGTCTTCCATTAGGCTTTCATCGATATCAACGCGACGTACACTGTGGCTACCAGTGATCGTTACTTTTACTAGGCCAGCACCAGATTCACCGGTTACTTCCATATTTGCGATTTCTTCTTGAAGCTTTTGCATGCGATCTTGCATTTGCTGGGCTTGCTTCATTAGGTTGCCCATACCACCTTTACCAAACATGATAATCTCTCTGGTCTAATTGGTTATAAAATACATTAAGCAATAACTGACTTAATGGGGGTTGAACCGTTCTGATTCAACCCTACGATACTGTTAATGTGACGAAGGACATATTGCCTATAACCACATTCGTGGTGACTAAATTGGACGAACACTGTCTCTGTCCAGCTCAGCAGCAAAGCGCTTTTCAATGAACTGAACATTGGCATCATTCTCAAGGCTGGTGAAAGCATCTTTCAACTTACCTTGATACAGCCTCTCACGTAATTCTAGTGGCGTTTCGCCTGATTCGCCGATCTCGACACTTAAATGGCACTCTTCACCTAGTACAGTATTCAGTGATTGCAGTAATTCACTCTGCGCTTTATCGGTATTCAAGTGTGCTTGTGTTGGTCGTAGCATCAGACTAATTGACGTGCCGCTTTTACTGAATACGGAATTCAGTGCCAACTGCTCGACAAGTTTCGCCGTTTCAAGCTTTTGTATGGTTGCCGACCATTCATCTTGAGCGATCGACTCATGCAACAGCTTTTCAGTCATCTCAGGTGTTTTAACGTGCTCTAACGCGCGTCTTATCTGAGTAGGTGTTAGCTCTTTTGAGACCTCTTTCACTACAGGTTTAGACGGTTTCCAACGATAAGGTTCATTATCATCGGTTACATTTTGTGTCGATGCTGCAGGGAGAGAAGTTGGCGACACCCGCTCAGAACCACCGTGTTGCTGAGCAACTCGGTCGAGAACTGAAGTTTTAGCTGGTGTCGCTTTAGCCTTTTTTGGTGCACTGCCTCTTGCGTCTGGTGTTGCACCTTTACGTTGAGAACGTAACTGGTGACGTAACCCGCTAACAGGTGATGCAGGACGCTCAGAAGCCGGCGCAGGCTGACTTTGTGCCACAGGTTGGCTCGGAGCAGGTGTTGCAGGTTGCTGGCTCATTGGCGCAGCAGGAGCGCCATACTGCCCATGATCATCATACGCCGGAGGCATATCCTGTGGGCCCCCCATATAACCAGAGTCAGGATACCCTTGAGGCTCTGAGTATTGTGGTGCGCTCGGTTGGCCGTAACCTTGCGGTGGCATAGAGCTTGGCATTGACTGCCCTGTTGGCGCCTGCTGTTGAGGTATTGCCATTGGCTGAGCCTGATTCATAGGCTGCGCCGGGTTAGCAGGTTGCGTAGCTTGTGTTGGTGCTGCTTTGGGAGCACTTGTCGCTTTCGGCTCCGCAGGCTCAGTCGAGATAGCGCTTGACGATATCTCTGCAGCAGGGCGGAATGCCAACATTCTCAGAACAACCATCTCAATACCAACGCGAGCCGTTGGTGAAAGAGGCAGGTCTTCGCGCCCTTTAAGCACGATCTGATAATAGAGCTGCACGTCTTGCGGGCTGAGTGCTTGTGCAAGAAGTTCTATCTTTTCAGCATCTGGCTGAGCTTTATCTAACGAAGCTGGTAGAGCCTGATACATAGCCAATCGATGCAGTTGAGTCGCCAACTGATTCAATAGTCCATCCCATTCGACACCGTTCTCAGCTAGTGCTTGGATGCACGCCATTGCAGTTTGTGGCTGCTTACTGCTGATAGCCTCAAGCAGGTGAATCGCTTGATCAGTATCTAGCGTACCCAGCATATGGGAAACAATGTCAGTTGCTACATTGCCGTTGCCCAATGCAATCGCTTGATCGGTTAAGCTCAATGCATCACGCATACTGCCATCAGCAGCGTGCGCTATCATTCCCAGAGCGCGAGACTCAGTCGTCACCTTCTCTTCTTCAAGAATGTGATCAAGCTGCTCGTGGATGTTATCAACGCTGATAGGCTTCAAATGGAACTGCAGGCAGCGAGACAAAATTGTCACAGGCAGCTTCTGAGGATCCGTTGTTGCCAATAAGAATTTCACGTACTCAGGCGGCTCTTCTAAGGTTTTTAGAAGGGCATTAAAACTGTGCCTAGAGAGCATATGAACTTCATCGATAAGGTAAACCTTAAAGCGACCACGAGCAGGCTTGTATTGAACGTTGTCCAATAGCTCACGTGTGTCTTCAACTTTGGTTCGAGACGCCGCATCGATTTCTAGGAGATCAACAAAGCGACCTTCGTCGATCTCTTTACAGGTTGCACACTCACCACAAGGTGTAGAGGTAATGCCTGTTTCACAGTTTAGTCCCTTAGCAAACAAGCGGCCGATGGTCGTTTTACCGACACCTCGAGTACCGCTAAACAGGTATGCATGGTGCAACCTGTTTTGGCTAAGTGCATTCTCTAAAGCTGTTAAAACATGGGCTTGACCAACGACTTCTTTAAACTTCGTTGGTCGCCATTTTCGCGCTAACGCTAGATAGCTCATGAATAATTCCGAAAGGATTAATGACCGTCAAATTCGCAGATGCTGAACACTTCAAGGCCTAGACCTTCTAAGCGCTTGTCACCGCCAATTTCAGGAAGATTAATAACAAAGGCTGCGTGGTCTACAACACCACCAAGCTGACGAATCAGTTTAGTTGTTGCTTCAATAGTACCACCTGTTGCCAATAGGTCATCGACCATCAACACTTTATCGCCTTCAGAGATCGCGTCAGTATGGATCTCAAGCGTATCTGTACCGTACTCAAGCTCATACGACTGTGCCACAGTTTGACGTGGTAGCTTGCCTGGCTTACGAACAGGAACAAAACCAACACCCAGCTCAAGCGCTAATGGCGCGCCAAATAGGAAACCGCGTGCTTCCGTACCAACTACTTTAGTGAAGCCCATATCTTTATAGGTATCCACTAGCAGTTCGATCGTCGCTTTGTACGCAGCCGGATCTTCCATAAGGCTGGTTACGTCACGAAATAGAATGCCCGCTTTTGGGTAATCAGGAATGCTTTTGATGCTTGATTTGATCAGAGCGATTTTTTCTGTGTTCATAATAGTGATGCACTTCATTAGGCCGCTTTCCCAACATCAATCAACGCCATCGTCGTTACTAATTTTGCTTGAGAAAGGCTTGGTTGGTTTTCATTGCAATCAGAGTCATAACTCTGATGCTGAAAAAATAAACGCCCGCTATAAGTCAGCAGGCACACTGGCTTAATGTTAGTGATTTTCTTTGCTGTCAGCAACTAACTCATGGGTCGGAAGGCGAATAAACCATGTGAGAAGAATAGCAAGTACGACAATTAAGAACACTTTTACCCATACAATAGGTGCAAAGTAGATAGAGAGTGAAAAGCTAAGAAGAATAAATAACACACCACGACTTTTAACGCGTTTAGTTACCGCACCATGTTCATACCAGTTGGTGAGCAGAGGGCCAAGTGTTGGGTGTTGATGCATCCAACGATGCAGACGCGGGCTACTACGCATAAAACAAGCACTTGCTAGTAGCAAAAAAGGTGTTGTTGGCAGTAGAGGTAAAACGATGCCTAGAAAAGCGAGGATGATGCAGAGGCCACCAGCGAGGTTCAGGCTAAGAACTTTGATGCTAATTGTGACCTCCAGAAGTCTTTAAAATGTCGCGTAACCATTGAAAACGCGGTAAAGCGTTAGGGTTGCTGGTAGTAGCGGAATCGCTGCAAACGTTAATAAAAATCCTAAAAAGTAGAATACATTAAACGGGTCTTTAAAATCTTGATTATCTGCCATGATTACTTCTTTCTTACAAAATTAACGCTAGACCCAGATAATTTTTGTTAAATGACACTCAACAAAAAAGGTATAGCCACACAATTTTGCAACTATACCTTAATAAAACATCTACAAATACCAAGCAACTGTAGGGTTAATCTCCGCCGCCTTGATGCAAATCGAGGCTAAAACTGGCTGAACCTAAAAGGCTCAAAGAGAGCTGACAACCTGTCTCTATCGGCAACCTATCGGTAATGAAATTCTTCTTGCAGTTGTCGCCCAACCTCTGCCCTGCGGCAATATGTTGATTGATAAGGCCGTTTGACCACTGCCCATCCAATCCCGCTGGCAAAATCGAAATCGTCCCCTCAGCTAGGTTAGCGACACCAAACAGCGCATTCACCGGAGTCGCACATTGTGAACATTGAATGCCCTTCTCCAAAATCTCAGCCATATCTTTCAGATCAGCACTAAAACTTTGTAGATTTCTAACGTAATCGTGGAATAGAGCTCGCACTAACAAGGTGGTGGCCGCACCTCCTTCAGATGACGATGAAGAATCCACGAGATAAAATGCAAACTGTCCATTCATCAACCAAGCATAATCAAACACTAAGGGCATCATCTCTGTTGACTGCAACAGACGATAGCTGCTGCGCCAAGTGCCTTGACTGGTGTCTTTATCCGGTAACAACGCATGCAGCAAATCTCGTGCAGCGCTCGGGTTATTCTGTAGATAATTCAGGTGCCAATGCAGCTCTTGGTCTTCAGGTATCTCACCGCCGTCATCGACACTGAACCATTGGCTCGAAAAATCCCTTTGATTATTCATATTGTCAAAGGAGTCTTTCAGGGTATTTTCTATGGCACTTCCCAAGTGGTTTGGATCTTCCAACGGCTTGGGTAAGAAATCCTTAATCCCAAAGCGCAGTGCTTTAGCAACGTCTGACATTTCATCCGTTGCGGAAACCACAATCATAGGCAGTGATGGATACTCGAGACTTAACTCTTCTACAAGCTCGATACCATCAAGTATCGGCATAGAGAGATCACACACGATAAGGTCGGGTGCTGCGTCGCGTAATTTTTGAAGTGCGTCTAAGCCGTTTTCAGCTTCAACCACACGGTAACCGACAGCATCCAAGTATGCTGACGTTATGCGGCGAAAAATGGGGTCATCATCAACCAACATAATGCATTTTTGGTTGAGCGCTTCCTGTGCCGAGGTCGTAACGGGCTGACTGTGAGTTTTATACATACTCATTAACCTCACAAAACAAAGTCGATTTATTATTGTTATCTGTTCTAAGAACTCTTTATCAAACTTAGTAATAAAATGGTGAATACACAAATTTACCAACTTTACTGGTAATTGCCATCAGGGATTGGAATACTTGTAAATAGTGCAACAAGTTGACGTGACGCAAACTTTGTTCTCAGTGTTACGTATAAATTAAGTGAGTTTGTAAACAAATGTGTCTGGATTTATGAAATTAGATGATTTAAACCTGTTTCGATTAGTCGTCGAAAATGGGAGCTACACCGCAACATCACGCAAAACTATGATTCCGGTTGCGACGATCACACGACGTATTCAAGCTTTGGAAGATTCTCTAAACCTGAGACTTCTCAACAGACATGCGCGTAAACTTTCATTGACAGAGGCTGGCGAGCGTTTTTTCAATGAGTGCTCACCATTACTACAACGTTTGGCATCGACTGCCGAAGAACTGACTGATGTCTGCAAGGGCGCATCAGGTAAAATCCGTATTTCTGCACCATCAAACCTGACCAAGCGTATGATGATGCCGATGTTCAGCGACTTCATGAGCCAATACCCAGATATCAACATTGAGCTGATGATGAACAACCAAGCTGACCAACTCGACCCGACCGAATGGGACGTTATTTTCCGTGTTGGCCCGCAGCGAGACTCTAGCCTTATTGCTCGTAAGATCAGCGAAGTTAAGGACATACTCGTCGCAAGTCCTGATTATTTAGCGAAAAATCCAGCCCCTACCCATGCAGAAGAGCTGGCTAACCATTCACTTCTAAAAGGCTACCCTTTAATTAAATGGCAGCTAAGCAACTCTAACGATGAGAGCGTTGTGAACACCGAGAAAGGCCGCTTTAATGCTAACGCGTTAAACGTGGTAAGACAGGCATGTTCAGAAGGCTTAGGCATCACTCTAATGCCAGATGTTATGATCCGTGAGTACATTGAAGATGGCAGTTTAGTACGAGTGTTAGATGATTGGAGTGCTAACCCGAGAGACATTTACATGCTCTACAATCACAAAGATCACCTACCAGAAAAAGTGCGCCTATTTATCGATTTTGTGATCGCGTACCACATTCACTAAGCAAGACCTTCTGCTTACCCCATAAAAAAACCAGAGCTCGTGCTCTGGTTTTTAGTATTTGGTTTGCTGGAAAGCTATAGATTCACCTACAAAACTATGAATGAAGCTTACGCACCTTCGTTGTGTAGTTCGAGGTTTGCTAAATCCTGCTGAATCTCACGCTGAATCTTTGAATCATCGTTACGCAGTGCATCTAGGAAATCTAGGTACTTCTGGTCGATGTCACCTGTAACGTACTCACCGTTGAATACCGAAGTATCAAACTGAGTAATGTCTTGGTTGCCTTGACCTACCGCTTCAATCAGATCATCCAGTTTTTGGAAGATAAGCGCATCTGCACCGATTTGGTCACAGATAGTTTGATTGTCACGACCGTGCGCAATCAACTCGTTTGCACTTGGCATATCGATGCCGTAAACATTCGGGAAACGAACTTCTGGTGCAGCTGAAACCATGTAAACTTTATTAGCACCTGAATCTCGAGCCATCTCAATGATCTGTTCTGATGTTGTACCACGAACAATAGAGTCATCGACTAGCAGTACGTTCTTGCCTTTAAACTCAGAGCGAATCGCATTAAGTTTACGACGAACAGATTTCTTACGCTGCTGTTGACCCGGCATGATGAAAGTACGACCAACGTAACGGTTCTTCACGAAACCTTGGCGGTATGGCTTATCGATCGCTTGAGCAATGCGTAGAGCAATGTCATTCGATGTTTCAGGGATTGGGATTACCACGTCAATATCAAGATCTGAGTACTCGTCTTTGATACGGCGACCTAGTGCTTCACCCATCTCAACGCGTGCACTGTAGACAGAGATCTTGTCGATGAAAGAATCTGGACGTGCAAAGTAAACGAATTCGAAAATACAAGGGTTCAGTTTTGGATTGTCAGCACACTGCTTAGTAAACAACTCACCTTCAAACGTAGCGTAGATAGCTTCGCCCGGCGCAACGTCGCGCACAAAGTCGAAACCAACCGCATCAAGCGCTACCGACTCAGAAGCAACCATGTACTCAGTGCGACCGTTAACTTCACGCTTACCAAGACACAGTGGGCGAATCCCGTTTGGATCGCGGAACGCAATCATACCGTGGCCGATGATCATTGCTGTCACTGCGTAAGCGCCACGAATGGTGCGGTGTACATTAGCCACTGCGCGGAACACATCATCAGACGTTACGTTACCTTTCACAGTATCGATCTCGTGAGCCAATACGTTTAGCAGTACTTCAGAATCTGATGTTGTGTTTACGTGACGACGGTCTTTTTCAAACAGCTTCTCACGAACTTCGTTTGCGTTCGTTAGGTTGCCGTTGTGAGCTAGGGTAATGCCAAATGGCGAGTTTACGTAGAAAGGTTGAGCTTCAGAAGCACTAGAGCTACCTGCGGTTGGGTAACGAACGTGACCGATACCAACATCACCTTGGAGGCGTTGCATGTGTTTAGCTTCGAAAACATCTTTAACTAAACCGTTCGCCTTACGCAGACGAAAACGATTGCTTTCTATGGTACAAATACCAGCGGCATCTTGGCCACGATGCTGCAATACCGTTAAAGCGTCATAAATTGACTGGTTTACAGGTGTTGAACCCACGATTCCAACAATACCACACATGTCCTAATCCTCGATTTTCGACATTAACTGGCGCTAAAGCGCGCCAGATAAGAAACTTGATGTTGCTTGTAAATGCTCGAAGAACGGTGCAATGATTCGACTGAATTCAGGAACCAACTGCGAGTTCTTCCACCACTCAGAACTTGGGAATGCAGTAAACGCATCCATAAAAAACAGCACAGCTGACACAATCAGAACACCTCGTAAACCGCCAAAGACGATACCCAAGATTCTATCTGTACCAGACAAGCCCGTTTTCTGTACTAGCTGCCCAATCACGTAATTGATTAACGCGCCGACAACCAGAGTCGAAACAAACAGTGCTGCTATCGCGGCGCCATTTCGAAACATGTCATCTTCGATATTTGTAAAGTAAACCGCCAATTTGGCGTAATACTGGCTGGCGATAAAAAACGCACCAAACCAAATAACGAGTGACAATGCTTCCTTAGCAAAACCACGAACTAAACTGATCAAAGCTGAAAAGCCGATCACCCCTAAAATGACAAAATCTAACCAATTCATGAATTCTTCATCTTAAGTTGGCGCGCATTTTAACAGAAAAAATGCTGACGCAAACGTTTTCTTATGGATTTAACGGTTTAAATTTGAGCAATTGACCTTTTGAACCAGTAATTTTTTCTAATTCCTTAATTTGACGCTCAAGTTTGGATTTAGAGATATCTGGGCCAATTATTACTCGCGTAAATGTTTTTTCTTGCTTGGTATGAGCTTGATAACCACGCTTTTGCAGATCCTTCACAACGTTCTTAGCGTTGTCTGCATTTTTCAATGCCATTAATTGGATTATCCACGCGCTATCTTGATACTCATTCTTTTCAGTCACCGGCTTGATAGCAATCTCGACATTATCATCGACTTTGTTCTCTTTGCTGGCTGTGACTGTTTCTGGCTGTGACGACTCTCGTACGATCGCTTCCACTGGAGAATCAGGTAGCGCAATTTCGTCTTCGACAGGATCAAGCACCTCAAACACTTCAACATCACCTTCAAGTTCAGGTTTAATTGGAATGCTTGCAAACTCCTCTTTGTAGTGAAGCTTTTTGCCATCCAGTACATCCGGAAGAACAATAACGCCCACGGCCACCAAAATTATGGTGCCCACTAAGCGGCTTTGGAATTTACTTGCCATTTAGTTTCCTTTTGTTTGCCAATGCTCCAGCACTTCACCCACCGTATGGAATGAGCCCACAACAAGAATCACTTCGTCTTCGCTTACAGTAGATAAAGCGGCCTCAAATGCCTCGACAGGCGATGAGTACTCTGTTGTTCCACTTGGTAAGCTTTCACACAACTCTGCAGCTTTCGCCGCTCTTGGGCCCTGTAGTGAAGCTGGGTACCAATGTTGAGCAATTGGAGCAAGTACATCTAGCGTGGCAGGAATGTCTTTGTCGTGCAGCATAGCCACCACCACATGCAGAGTTTTACCCGCATACTGTTGACCAACTTGCTTAACAAAATATTCAGCCGAATGTGGATTATGTGCCACATCTAAAACGATTGTTGGCTTATCACTGATCTTCTGCATGCGACCAGGAAGTTGTGCGTTCTTGAGGCCGTTTACAACATTAACATCGCTGATGTCGAGTTCTGAGGTGCCAAGTGCCATCAATGCGGTTGCAGCATTCGGTAGTGGCAAGCTTGGAATTGGCAGCTGTTCTAGCTGGAATGCACCGCTGTGCCAGTTCCAAGTGTCACCCGTCACTTCATATGTGTATTGAATGCCAACTTGGTAGAACTCAGCTCGAATATCGTCTGCGTGTGCAGCGACGGTTGCTGGCGGCTTAGGTTGGCCACAGATTGCGGGTTTACCACTACGGTAGATACCGGCTTTCTCAAAACCAATCACGTTAATATCATCACCCAGCCAGTCAACATGATCGACCGCTAAACTGGTAATAACAGAAACGTCGTGGTCAACCACATTGGTCGCATCGAGACGCCCGCCGAGACCCACTTCTAAAAGTACCACATCAACGTTTTCAACTTGGAAGGCACGCAGCGCAGCTAAAGTACCGTACTCGAAAAAGCTTAAGCTAATCTCGCCACGTTCTTTCTCAATGAAATCGAAAGAGTCGACCAGTTGTTGATCAGAAAGGTCTTGGCCATTAATACGGACACGCTCGTTGTAACGAATCAGGTGTGGAGAGCTGTATACGCCAACTGAGTAGCCAGCATCAAGAAGAATCGCTTCCATCAAAGCACATGTTGAGCCTTTGCCGTTCGTCCCAGCAACGGTGATCACATGCTTAGCAGGTTTGGTGAGATTGGATTTCTGTGCGACAGCTTGAACACGGTCTAATCCGAGGTCGATCGCACTGGTGTGAATGTTTGTTAAATAATCAAGCCACATCTCGAGAGAGGATGTGGCTTGAGGAATAGGTTGTTGACTCATCTAACTCATAACCATATGTAAGTAGGTTTGTTAGATGGTACTTTACCCTTTTTCTGGCGCTTCTGGTACTTCATAAGTAGCTTCATTCGGTGAATCGTTCACAGAAACTACTAATGGTGAAGGCTGGTTAGTCATTTTCGCGATTAGGCTACCTACGCGCTGACGCATATCACGACGATCAACGATCATATCGATAGCACCATGCTCTAGTAGGAACTCACTGCGTTGGAAACCTTCAGGTAGGTCTTCACGTACAGTCTGCTCGATAACACGACGACCAGCAAAACCGATAAGTGCTTTCGGCTCACCGATGTTCACGTCACCTAGCATCGCTAGACTTGCTGAAACACCACCCATTGTTGGGTCTGTCATTACAGAGATAAATGGAAGACCTTTCGCAGAAAGACGCTCTAGAGCTGCACTGGTTTTTGCCATCTGCATAAGAGACATCAGTGCTTCTTGCATACGAGCACCGCCACTAGCAGAGAAACATACTAGACCACAGTTGTTCTCGATAGCTGCGTCAACCGCACGAACGAAACGAGCACCCACAACCGAACCCATTGATCCGCCCATGAATGAGAATTCAAATGCACAAGCAACGATAGGTAGACCTAAAAGCTCACCTTTCATTGCAACAAGTGCGTCTGTTTCACCACTGCCCTTTTGAGCAGAAGAGATACGCTCTTTATAGCGCTTTGAATCTTTGAATTTTAGCTTATCTTGTGGCTCTAACTCAGAACCTAGCTCGACGCGCTCACCTTCATCTAAGAAAGTTTCTAAACGACGACGCGCTTTCATACGCATGTGATGGTCACATTTTGGACATACTTCTAGGTTACGCTCTAGTTCAGCATGGTAAAGAACCTGCTCACAAGAAGTACATTTAGTCCAAACACCCTCAGGGATAGACGCTTTACGAGAAGTTACGATGTTGCTTTTTTCTAAAATCTTTTCAAGCCAACTCATGGAAGACCTTTTCTTTCGATTCTTCCGCCTAATTGCGAAAGAAATAAATTTGGGAATTATGCGAGGAGATTAAAGCACATAAAACAGCAAGTGTAGATAAAAAACTGGTTGTACCTATTTTCATGAGCTATTTTACGCACGATTTCGCAATATTTTTTGAACCTAAGTCCCACATTTAGTTCAAATTATCAGGTAAAAACAGCGGGCCGATTGGCTCTCTTGGAAGCTCAAAGTGTGCGGGATAATCCACATCAATCAAATAGAGACCTTCAGCCTTAGCAGTAGCACCAGCTAGCTTTCTATCTTTGGCTTCAAGCAACCACTTAATCCATTCCGGCTTTTGCTCACCTTTACCGACAGCAATCAAGCTGCCCGTGATATTACGCACCATGTGATGCACAAATGCATTGGCTTTAATATCGATGACAATATAGTGTCCATGGCGAGTAACGTTCAGGTGCATAAGATTGCGCCAAGGGCTATGGGACTGACAATGCGTTGCACGGAATGAAGTGAAATCATTTTCACCCAGTAAGTACTGCCCTGCTTCGTGCATTTTCTTTTCATCAAGCTCACCGTGGTAGTGGCTCACGCCTGAATTCAAGATTCCCGGGCGAAGTGCATGATTGAATATCACGTAGCGGTAGCGACGCGCTGTTGCAGAGAAACGAGCGTGAAAATCTTCAGGAACCTCTTTTGCCCAACGAACCGCAATATCTTTGGGCATGTTTGCATTAGCACCCATTGTCCATGCCACCATTTTACGGTTTACATTGGTTTCAAAGTGAACGACCTGCCCTGTACCATGTACGCCGGCGTCTGTTCGACCTGCACATTGCACTTCAACTGGGTGGTTTGCGACAACCGAAAGCGCCTTTTCCAAAGATTCTTGGACACTCTTTACGTCACGTTGGCGTTGCCAACCAAAATAGTGGGTACCGTCATATTCAATACCTAAAGCAATTTTCATGTTTTTGTTCTCTTTGAAAATGGGGCTCGAAGTATATACGCAAAAGGAGCGTATCCCAAATCGCTTGACGGAAAACTACCGATAAAAAAAGAGAGCCGTGTATCTGGCTCTCTTCTCATTTTCTTGGCTTAGCGTCCGTTCAACGTATCAATCAAGTTTTTAGCTTCTCGACGAATTTCATCAGAACCATCAACAATGGCCTCTTCTAACAACTTAATCGCACCTTGCGGATCGCTCATCTCAATGTAGATCTTAGCGAGGTCTAGCTTACCTGCAGCTTCAGCATTGCTATCGACATCATAATTACCGATATCGCCAATTACATCTGGGAACTCGTTCAGGCCAACATCTAGCTTGAGTTCTTCCTCATCAGGGTTCACCATCTCGCCGTCTTCTTGCTCAACCTGAGCCATCAGTTCATCAATAGTCATGAACTGTTGCTCTTTTTCAGCCGTTGCTTCGAGCAGTTGGTCTTGCGCACCCCAGTTCTCTTCTTTGATTTGAGGCTCTGGTTGATGCTTAGCCGATTCCCAAATCTCTTGCTGGTCATCAGGCATTTCATGAGATAGGCTCGATTGCTGTTCAGGCTCTAAGCTGAAACCTTTCCAATCTTCGCCACCCACTTCCAACATTGCATCAATATCAAGACCTGCACTGTCGATAGCGGTGTTGTCCATTGGCTGGTCGAACATAGAGTCAACCGAATCTTGTACATCCTCAGACAGCAACTCAGCTAATGCTGATTCGTCGAACTCGTCAAAACCCTCTAATGGTTCATCTTGAGTAACTGGCGATGATGGTTGTTCTGCTTCAGGCTGATGCGGCGTAATCTCATCATTTGCAAAGCTATTCGCTCCAGAGAAAAGGTCATGCAGTGCATCTTGCTCTTCCGCTTGCGCGCCGTATGTATTAAGTGGCTCACCAATTTCAGAGAACGCATCGCTAAGCGCTTCATCTTCTCCATACTCAGGTAGCTTACTTTCATCAAGCTCCGCACCCAGCTCAAGAGGAACTGGCTCAGATTGCTGCAGTTCAATGTCATCCAACACCGCATCTGCTTTTGCACTCTCTTCGTCGTATTCTGGTAGCTCACTCTCTTCAAGCTCTAGCGCGCCATCATCAATGGTAAGGTCCTGCTCGAGTTGAGCATCATCTTCACCACTTAGAATCTCAGCTAAAGCGTCTTCTTCTTCAAAGTCTGGTAGCTCTAAATCGTCGAACGAGAATTCGTCTTCAGCTGCTCGTTCTTGTGCTGGAACTTCTGAAGTCAAACCTTCTTGAGCCGACTCTTCCTGAGCTAAAGGCTCTTGAACTGAAGACTCTTGATCGACTGTCTCTTGAACAGGCGCTTCTGATTCTAGTTGCGGCTCAGCTTGAACAGCATTTAGTGCATCATCTTCGTCAAACTCTGGCAGTTCGAGATCATCAAACGAGAACTCCTCCTCAGCAGCTTGCTCTGGAGCTGAAGTTTCTGCCTCTAATTGCGGCTCATCTTGAACAGCATCTAATGCATCGTCTTCGTCAAACTCTGGCAGCTCTAGATCGTCGAACGAGAACTCTTCTTCAGCAGCTTGCTCTGGGGCTGGCGTTTCTGTTTCTGGCGTTTCCGTCTCTAGCTGCGGCTCATCTTGAACAGCATCTAATGCATCGTCTTCGTCAAACTCAGGCAGCTCTAGATCGTCGAACGAAAACTCTTCCTCAGCAGCTTGCTCTGGAGCTTGCGCTTCTGTTTCTGGCGTTTCCGTCTCTAGCTGCGGCTCATCTTGAACAGCATCTACTGCATCGTCTTCACCAAACTCTGGCAGCTCTAGATCGTCGAACGAGAACTCTTCCTCAGCAGCTTGCTCTGGAGCTGGCGTTTCTGTTTCTAGCTGCGGCTCGTCTTGAAAAGCATCAAGCGCATCGTCTTCACCAAACTCAGGCAGCTCTAGATCGTCGAACGAGAACTCTTCCTTAGTTGCTTGCTCTGGAGCTTGCACTTCTTGAGTTACAGGCTCTTGAATTGGCGCTTCTGTTTGGAGTTCAGGCTCTTCTTGAGCTGGTGTTTCAGAAGCTGGCGTTTCATCAGCCTGCGGCTCTGCCATTAAAGGCTCGGAACTCGCATCATCTTCGAACAACCAGTCGTCGTCTTCTGGAACGCCAAACTCGTTTGGAATGATCTCTGGCATATTCGCAGCACGAACTGGCTCTGGCTCTGGCTCTGGCTCTGGCTCTGGCTCTGGCTCTGGCTCTGGCTCTGGCTCTGGCTCTGGCTCTGGCAAGGAGTCTTCCATATCCAGCTGAGGCTCGCTAGCTTCAATTTTCGGCGCGAAGTCAAAATCCGACTCCAACTCTTGCGGCGACTCAACATCGTCGATTGCAGCAGAAAGCCAATCATCCTCAAGCTCTGTCGAATCTTCTACCGATTGCTCTTCTGTGAACTGCTGTGATGTCTCTTGTTCTAAATCTGCGGCTAATACATCTTCCAGATCATTTAGTGTCGGCTGAACTTCCGGCTCTGGTTGAGACAGTAGTTCTTCTACGCTTTCTTCCAAATCCGCAGATGGCGTTGGTTCATCAAATGCTTCTAGCTCAGGATCGAACTCTTCTAACTCGGGCTCTACTGCTGATGCAATATCCTGCTCTACGCTCTCAACTTGTGGGGAAGCAAGCATATCCTCGTCGATAGCAGCTTCTTGATCAGTAGCTTGAGTCTCTGATGTCGCTTCTAGCGTCGAATCATCAGTCGCAATAGAATCTTCTTGTTGAGTATGTTCATCAAACAGAGCATCTGCTTGAGGCGCGATGTCGAACATGTCATCAATAAAGTCGTTACGGTTGAAGTCTTTGCTTTCTTGCTCAACCGGAGCTGTCGGCTCATCTGTTACTTCAATATCATCAACAGGGCTTTCCGCTTCTAGCGCTTCAGATTCTAACTCTGCGGCAACTTCTGGTTCAGAATCTTCTTCCGGTTCAAGAGCTTCTGCCGTTTCAAATGGATCAAGTTCGTCTAAGCTCGCTTCTGGAGTTTCAGGCGCCTCTTCAAGTGCTGAAGAGAGTGATTGCTCAAAGCTTGGTTCTTCAGGCTGGGTGTCTTGTTCAGGCTCTAGATCATCAATGCCACTAGTTAGCAGATCATCGAACGGGTCGAGAGATTCTGACTCTTCTTGCGTCTCAGGTTCTGGCAGTGATGAGTCAGATAAGTCGTTACCCAGAAGCTCATCGAGTGTCTCATCATCGTCAAGTGACAACGGCGTATCATCGTCATCTAAGAAGTCATCGAGCAGATCTGTACTGCTTTCATCTAACTTAAAATCATCTTCATTTTCTTCAGATAAACCCGACAACTCTTCAAGTTCAGCAAGCGGGTCTAGGTCTAGATGTTCCTGTTCGCCAGTCTCATCGTCATCTCCTAGCATGTCATCAAGAAGATCGGTTGAATTGCTAAGGTCTACATCGTCACCATCAAGCAGTTCATCGAGTAAGTCAGTACTTTCGTTAGAAGCCAGCTCTGGGTCGTTGGAAAGTAGATCGTCTCCAATCAATCCTTCCTCTTCAGGCGCAGGCTGATCAAATTGAGAAAGGATATTCTCAATGTCATCATCAGAAGCGAGCTCACTTGAGAACTGAGACGTCAGGTCTTCTTGCTCATCAAGGTTAAACTCGTTTTCAGTATCCGCTGGCGACTGCTCCGCAACTTGAGCGAAAATATCGTCAATATCATCGTTACTTGCAGGCTCAGCTGGCGATTGTTGCTCTGAGATAAGAGCATCAATATCGAATTCGTCACCTAAGTCAGGCGTATCAGTAGAAGCCGACGACTCATCCGCAGACGGCTGCTGTTCTGAAATAAGCGCATCGATGTCAAAGTCATCACTCACACCCGGCGTCGTAGAGCTGTCGTCTTCCGACATCAAGGTATCGAGGTCGAAGCTATCGTCATCATCATCGCTAGATGCAAACAGGTCGTCCAACATCGACTGATCCAACTCATTAGAGCCAAGATCTTCAGTTTGGGCATCTTGAGACAATAGAGCTTCAATATCGTCGGCAGACATTGGGTTATCATCTGAAAGGTCAAAGTCACCTTCATCAGAATCAAGTGCACTCTCTACTGTTTCGTCAAGGGCACGCTCCATCTCTTCAAGACCAAGCGCTTTTTCTTCACCGTTAACACTAATGCCGTTATTGCTATCAAGGTCATTGCTGTCTAAATCGATATCCTCGAAGCTACCATCTAGATCGCCGTCATCACCAATACCAGCAAATGGGTCGTCATCTTCGCCGTCAAGGTTGAAGTCAAGATCAGCATCGTCCAATCCAGCAAAGACATCTTCCTGCTCACTGCTGCCTTCATCATCAAACAGCTTCTCAGTGTCTTCATCAGCACCGAACAACTCATCGTCCAAAGAAAGCTCTGTATCAAGGTCCGCCATCTCTTCGTCGAGTGGCATTGGAACAACGTTGTTTTGCTCCGGTAAGTTATTAGTTTCTTGCGCTGCTTGTTGAGGCTCGTCTTGTTTAGACTTTCTGCCCAGCAGTAGAACAATGATTAGACCAATTAGAAGACCCGGAATAATAGCCAACGCAGCAACAAGCCAACCGTTAGACAGCAGTTGGTCCATGGTGCTAGGTGCCATTTTTTCCATTTCAGCGTTCTTCTGACGCTCTTCTTCAAGCAGTTTTTCTACTTCATTGCGAATACGGTCTTCATCGCTCAGCTCAGTTTTGAGTACTTCTACTTCAGACTGAACATTGGACAGCATCAGACGCAGCTGATGGTTTTTCTCTTCAAGAGACAACAGCTCAGACTCTGACATCTCCAGCTGCTTCTCAAGCTGGTTCACTTCATTTTCTTGAGGCGACATCATCGGCTTTGATGGCGCTGCAGGTTTGGTCTCAGCCGCTACCTTAGGTTCAACCGTTTCTGGTTTTACGACTGGAGCAGGTTTTGGTGTCGCAGGTTTTACTACTTCTGGTTTAGTAGGAGCGACTGGCTGGCTAGATGGCGCGTTCAGCTTAGCTTGGTGCGAGTCCATAATTCGGATCGCTTGCTGCGTTGAGCTTGCGCGAGCCTGCTCTAAAGATGGCACACGCAGGTAACTCGATGGCTCTAAACTGTGGATGTTTTGATTTTCAAAAGCCTGAGGGTTTAATCGGTAGATCGCCAAAAGCGTTTGTTGCACTGAAACTGAGTTATCAGGGCGCAGTCGAGACGCAATAGACCACAAGGTTTCGTTGCCATTGGTTGGTCCATAAAATCGAGAAGGCTCACTCGCTTGATTGAGTGATTGAGCGCGAACTGGCTCTGAGAATGTTGGCGAGGATTTTATCTGTCCATCGGGGCCAACCACTCGAATAGTATCTGCACGAACTACGGAAATCTGAGTCGCAATAACAAACGCTAAAGGCATCCACCACTGCTTGAAAATTTGAAACATAAAAGGCTCAGTTAGGTGCTTAAATTCGGAAAAATAACGATCTACTAAATATATCGGATAACAGGAGCAAAACTATAGGGATGAAAACAAAAAATGTGTTGCGACGACAATATTCGCAGCAATTTCACACAATTTGTGAAGATGTATTTTTGATTGATTAAAAAAGCCCCACTAATGAGTGAGGCTTCAATAAACAGTGAGGGTGTCGATTAGAAGTAATCGCGAATCAATACTTCACCGATTTGCACTGCGTTAGTCGCTGCGCCTTTACGAACGTTGTCAGCAACTACCCACATATTAACGCCACTGTGGTGACTGATATCACCGCGGATACGACCAACCATTACATGATCTTTACCGCCTGCATCACGAACCTGAGTTGGGAACTCTGCACCGTGGAACACTTCAACACCTTCTGTGTTCTCTAGCAATTGAACTACATGCTCAGCACCGATTGGAGAGCGTGTTTCAATGTGCAGAGATTCAGCGTGACCGTAGAATACTGGCACGCGAACACATGTAGGGTTTACTGTGATTGAAGAGTCAGCGAAGATTTTTTGAGTTTCCCAAACCATCTTCATCTCTTCACGGGTATAGCCATTTTCAGTGAACTCATCAATCTGAGGGATACAGTTAAATGCGATCTGTTGAGGGAACGCTGAGTTCTCTGCTGGCATACCGTTCAGCAGCTTCGCTGTTTGGCCTGCTAACTCATCAATACCCGGCTTACCTGCACCAGAAACCGATTGGTACGTAGAAACGTTAATACGCTCTAGACCCACTTCATCGTGAATCGGTTTTAGTGCGACAACCATTTGGATAGTTGAGCAGTTCGGGTTTGCAATGATGTTACGGTTACGGAACTCTGCGATTGCTTCTGGGTTCACTTCAGGAACAACCAGAGGAACATCGTACTCGTAACGGAACTTAGAGGTGTTGTCGATAACAACGACGCCTTCGTCTGCTGCAATCGGAGCCCACTTCTCAGATAGATCACCACCAGCAGAGAAAAATGCGATGTGTACTTGAGACCAATCAAAGTCTTCGACATTCTGCACTTTTACCGTTTTACCATTGAAACGGTAGGTTTTGCCTTCACTACGTTCACTTGCTAGTAAGTGCAGTTCACCGACAGGGAATTTACGCTCTTCTAGTACTTCGATAATGGTTTCGCCAACCGCACCCGTCGCACCTAAAACAGCAATATTAAATTCTTGGCTCATTGTTTCTCTCTTTTATAAAGTTGGCTTTACCATAAAACCGAGTTTCGCTAACGGTGCTAAGTTACAAGTCTCATCACCCGTTAGTTCGACTGCACTGTATTCTCTGCGGTCCCAATATTCTTTACGCATGCGGTCAAAAGAACCTGGCGTAGCGATATTGCGACGGAATAAGGCGTCGTCTTTGCGCACATCATAGATCAACTGAGTCAAATTGTGCAGTGTTGCTTCGTCCCATGCTCTATCTAATTTCATTTGCGGCACTGGTGCCGTCGGCAATAAGTCACTTGCATATGCACGTTGCTCTTTACCTAAGAACTCACAATAGCTGTTGAAAATCATGGTTGTACCGCGCGCTTTGCCCTCTAAACCATAACCAGCAACATGCGGTGTTGCGAAGGCAAGCAGTGGCAATAGCTCCATGTCCACTTCTGGTTCGAATTCAAATACATCCAATACCGCTGTGAAACCATCCGCTTTTTGTAGGCGAGCCTTCAGCGCTTGGTTGTCCACCACAGGACCGCGAGCTGCGTTAATCAAGATTTGATCAGCACGGAAGTTGTTCAGTACCGTTTCGTTGATCAAGTGATGCGTTGGGTAGTCACCCGTTTTGGTAATTGGCGTGTGCGTGGTGATAATGTCCGCTTGCTCAAGCAAAGTCTCAAGCTCAGTGAAATCACGCGCGTCGCCCTCTTGCTGTTTTAGAGGATCATTCAAAAGCACTTTAATGCCGATACCTTCTAAGCAACGAGCTAAGTAGCTGCCCACCTGACCACAACCGATAATGCCGACCGTTTTGTCGAATACTGAAAAGCCTTGCTGCTGAGCCAGTACCATCATTGAGCTGAACACATATTCAGCCACACCGACTTTGTTACAACCTGGAGCGGCTGTGAAGAAAATCCCACGCTCTTTCATCAAGTCTTGATCAACATGATCCATACCTGCGGTTGCTGTACCGACGAACTTCAATTTATTCGCTTTGCTAATCAGCGACTCATTCACTTTAGTCACAGAGCGAATCATTAGAGCATCAACATCTACAAGGTCGTCTGCAGTTAGGGTACGGCCTGATTTTAAAATCACTTCGCCCAGTTGACTGAATAGAGCTTCAGCATAAGGCATATTTTCATCGATTAAGATTTTCATTACGCGGGTACTTTAGTTACGGTCCATCGACCTAAAATGAGGATTGAAATGATTGTGCAAAATTAGACAGCGGCTGTCGAGGGCAAATAGACAAACGACCTTAGCTTGTGGCGCTTAGGACGCTATAAAAAGAAAAATGCCCGATTGAATAAACAATCGGGCAAATACCCAGAACAAAAGGATCCTGTCTCGCTCTCCAGGAGACAGAGTCTGCGTCTGTTCGATCAGTGACTAACCAAAGCCAGTACTGATCAAGCTCTGGAAACCTATAAATCTAATAATCTATACGCCTGTCGTCAGACTTATTCTGTTTATTGGTGATGAAAGTAAAGACTTAGTCTTGGTACTTTTTGATCACTAGCGTTGCGTTAGTGCCGCCGAAGCCGAAGCTGTTCGACATTACTGTTGTTAGCTCTTGCTCGCGAGCTTCAGTTACGATGTCTAGACCCGCTGCTGCTTCGTCTAGGTTTGCAACGTTGATGCTTGGCGCAATGAAACCATTGTCTAGCATTAGCGTTGAGTAAATCGCTTCGTGTACACCAGCAGCACCTAGAGCGTGACCTGTCATCGCTTTAGTTGCAGAGATAGCTGGGCTGTTGCCACCGAAGACTTCTTGGATAGCGCCAAGTTCTTTAACGTCACCAACTGGCGTTGAAGTACCGTGAGTGTTCACGTAATCAACACCTTCAACGTTTTGCATTGCCATCTTCATACAGCGAACTGCGCCTTCACCAGACGGAGCTACCATGTCGTAACCGTCAGATGTTGCACCGTAGCCTACGATCTCACCGTAGATTTTCGCGCCACGTGCTTTCGCGTGCTCAAGCTCTTCGATAACTAGCATGCCGCCACCACCAGAGATTACGAAACCGTCACGGTCTGCATCGTAAGTACGAGATGCTTGCTCTGGAGTGTCGTTGTACTTCGTAGATAGTGCGCCCATCGCGTCGAACATCATAGTCAAAGACCAATCTAGCTCTTCACCGCCACCAGCGAATACTACGTCTTGTTTACCCAGTTGGATAAGTTCCATTGCGTGACCAATACAGTGTGCAGATGTCGCACACGCAGAGCTCATTGAGTAGTTCACACCACGGATTTTGAAAGGAGTCGCTAGACAAGCAGAAACCGTTGACGCCATTGTACGTGGAACCATGTATGGACCAACACGCTTAACGCCTTTTTCACGCAGGATATCAACCGCGTTAACTTGGTTTAGAGATGAAGCACCACCAGAACCCGCAACAATACCTGTGCGATCGTTTGATACTTGCTCTTCTGTTAGACCAGAGTCAGCGATTGCTTGCTCCATTGAAAGGTATGCAAATGCCGCTGCATCACCCATAAAGCGCATTTTTTTGCGATCGATATGGTCAGCTGGGTTCATTTTTAGGTTACCCCAAACTTGAGAGCGAAGGCCTTGTTCCTTGAACTGCTCTGAAGCGGTAATACCTGACTTACCCGCTTTTAATGATGCTAAAACTTCTTCGACGTTGTTACCGATACTTGAAACAATACCCATACCGGTGATTACGACTCGTTTCATGTGACATTCCTATAATTCAAAATTCAGCTAGATGATAACCAAGAAGGCCAACAAAAGTGGTCAGCTTTCCTAGAAATTCGTACAATCCCTCCCAACATATCGCTTCAAATCACAAAATGACAGATTTTATGACTTCAATTACTAATGCTGAACTGGAATGGAACGAGTCTGGTACGCCAGTTTCCGACCAATTCGACGACGTTTACTTCTCAAACGTGAACGGTTTAGAAGAGACTCGTTACGTGTTCTTAAAACAAAACCACCTTCCAGAGCGCTGGCTAGAACACGAACAGCGTCGCTTTGTAATTGCAGAAACAGGCTTCGGTACTGGCCTAAACTTCCTTGCTGTCTGGCAGTGGTTTGATAAGTTTCTAAAAGATAACCCACAAGCTGTGACCAAAGAGTTACATTTCATCAGTTTTGAGAAGTATCCACTAAATAAAGACGATCTCATCAAAGCACACAAGGCATGGCCAGAGCTTGCTGAGTACGCGACTCAGCTTCAGGAGCACTACCCGATTGCACTGCCTGAGTGTCACCGCATTGTGCTAGGCGATGGTAAAATCACACTCGATCTGTGGTTTGGTGATATCAAAGACTGCATGCCACTTGTCCCTAACCCACAGCAGGGATTAGTCGATGCTTGGTTCCTCGATGGTTTCGCACCGAGCAAAAACCCTGAAATGTGGAACCAGAACCTGTTCAATGGCATGGCTAAACTGGCTAAGCAAGATTGTAGCTGCGCGACCTTCACTGCAGCGGGCTTTGTTCGCCGCGGTCTTATTGAAGCTGGCTTTGAGATGAAAAAGGTCAAAGGCTTTGGTACCAAGCGCGAAATGATTGCGGGCCGCCTCACTGAAAAGCAAGATGACTCTAATATCAAGCCCTGGTTTGGTTTAGCGCCTCATAGTGACACCGAAGATATTGCCATAATTGGTGGTGGTGTGGCGAGCGCAGCACTAGTCAAAACGCTAACCCGCCGCAGTAAACAAGTATCGCTCTATTGTGAGCATGCACAGCCAGCAGAAAATGCATCTGGCAATAACCAAGGGGCGATCTACCCGCTGCTAAGTGAAACTCGCTCAAACGTGTCGCGTGTATTTGGTCCTGGGTTACTTTTTGCGCGCCAGTTCATTGAGCAAGCATCTCAATCTGTCGAGTTTGATCACGACTGGTGTGGCGTGAATATTTTGATGTGGGATGAGGGCTCGACCAAAAAGCTCAATCGTATGCTTGAAGGTAACTTCCATACTGATTTAATTCAACGTCTGTCTCCAGACCAAGCCAATGAAAAGATTGGTCTGCCTGTTGATAAAGAGAGCGTCTACTTCCCACTCGGCGGTTGGTTAAGCCCACGCCAACTGACTCAAGGCTTGATTTCTCAGCTTGAAGCAAGTGGCTTGCTGCAAGCTCACTACCAACATCAAGTAACCAATCTGGAGTGGCTTGATGCTGATCAGAAGTGGAAACTCACCATCGATACCCCGCATGGCGAAGTCACAAAATTGCATAGCCAAGTGGTAGTGGCTAATGGACACAAGTTTACTCAGTTTGAGCAAACCGCTCCGGTGCCATTGACCCCGGTGAAAGGCCAAGTCAGTCATATCCCAACCACTGAGAATCTGAGCAAGCTTAAAACCGTGCTCTGCTTCGACGGCTATATGACACCGCAAAATCCGAACAATGGTCACCACTGTATTGGGGCAAACTACGACAAGAGTAATATCGATCAAGAGTTTGATATTGAGGTTCAACAGCACAATGGTGAGCGCCTACATGGCTCGCTGCCAGACCAAGCTTGGACTCAAGATGTCGACACTACTGGTAACCTATCGCGACAAGGCATCCGCAGTGTTAGCCGTGACCATCTACCATTTGTTGGTAATGTCGGCGATTTCGAAGCGATTAAAGTGCAGTATCAAAACCTGCATAACTTTAACCCGCAACGTGATGAAGCTAGCAACATTCAGACAGTTGCCAGCTACCCTAACCTCTACTGCTTTATTGGCTTAGGCTCGCGCGGATTAAGCTCAGCGCCCTTACTCGCTGAAGTGTTAGCATCGCAGATCTGTGGTGACCCATTACCATTGCCTGTTGATGTATTGGAAGCGATTCACCCTAGCCGCATGTGGGTAAGAAGGCTGCGTAAAGGCAAAGCGCTCACCGCTGGTTGGGTGGCAGACAAACAAGCCGAACGTAATCAGTAAAACCAAAAAGCCCAAGCTTAGTTAAAAGCTTGGGCTTTTTTTAATTTCTAGTAAGCATGACTTACAGTTTGGCTACCGCATCTTTAATCTGGGTTGCGATCTCTTCATTGCTGATCGAACCCGTCTCAAAGTCAAAGTTATCGTAGAAGCTTGGTACAGAAACCGATGCCTTCACATTGCCACCGAAGTAAGGTGCTGAACCTGTTGCCGCACCTAGCACATTCTGTGCACCACCAGGGCCTGGAGACGTCGCTAGGTATACCGCTGGTTTCTCACCATATACTGAGCGCTCAATTCGTGTCGCCCAGTCAAACAGGTTTTTAAACGCTGCTGGGTGGTGGCCGTTGTGCTCAGCAAAAGAGATTACATAAGCGTCGGCTTCCGCTAGGTCGCGTAAAAATGCTTGAGCACCTTCCGCTTGGCCAATCTCTTTCTCTTTATCTTCACTGAACATTGGAACTTGGTAATCGTTAATGTCCAAGATTTTTACTTCGGCTCCTTCAATCAAGTTAGCCGCGTAAGTTGCTAGAGCTTTATTGATAGAAGTAGAGCTGGTGCTTGCGCCAAATGCGATAACTTTCATGATGATTTCCTTTCGTTTATCTCAGTAAGTGGTATTAGATTAGCCTAAGCACGAAATGGAACAATCACAAGATTTGTACAGACTCATTCAAATTCTTCGAACAAGTTAGAAAGGAAGAACGGCGCACCACAAGGAGGGTTAAATCAGCGCGCCATTTATGAAGAAGTTAAGCGAGGTTTTGTAGTTCAACCCATAGGTCATTAACGATAGTACGGTCTGCTGGAGTCAGTTCTGCACGAGCGTCTTCTAGGCTCTTTTCGATGCGAACTTTTACTTCAGCAATATCTTCGATGCCTTCTTCTTCACACGCTGCAACAGACAGTGAAATATGACCACGCAGATAGCCACCCGCAAACAGCTCATCATCAGAGGCATTCTCAATACGAGCATCAATTACTTCAAGTAGCTTTTCTTCAAATTCGATAATCATAGTCTTCTCTTATTTCACAATAAATTGGTTCGCCGTCAATGGAGCAATGTCATAGAAGTCTCGCAATGCCTCTGACAGCATTTTTACGCGAGGTGGCAAACCCACTTCTAAAATACCCATGACTTCGTTGTACACCTTTTGCATAAAGGCCAAACGATCTGGCTCAAAATCGCCGTGTAGATTGTCACAGCTGACGTTAAAAGGAAAGCCTGCACTCAATGCTAAGATCCATTCGTATGCTTGAGGTCGAATTTCTACCTTCTCAAACTCCGCTTGCACAGCCTCAGTGCGACCATCCGGCTCATACCAATAACCAAAGTCTTCCAATAAACGGCGCTCTGGGCCAGCCACACACCAGTGAGCAATCTCGTGTAACGCTGATGCGTAAAACCCACGAGCAAAGATGATGCGATGGTGAGCAACTTGCTCATCCGCTGGAAGGTAAATCGGCTCATCTTCTCCCAACTCTAACTTGGTATTAAAGCTCTCGAAAAAAGTGCGGTTGAAGATGTTAATGATATCTGGATATTGATGCGTCATAAGATAAAAAATAAATAAGAACAACGAGGGCATTTTGCGTTTTTTTGAGTGCTTGGTAAAGCCCTATTCCGCGTAATGTCATTAGGTTGGTAAGCTCATCGGGCCATGATAATCGATTGCTCATCCCAGATTAACCCACCTTAGGTTGTATGATTAGTTTTGCTAATCTGAAACGCCAATTCGCGGTACAAATATTCATTCGTAAAATGTGACTTTTCGCACTAAACTCGCGCTTCTTTTTTATATCGTACGGCTCATAAATCACGATTTTATAGACCGAAATTATAGAGTTACAGCAATGCTACTAAGTGTTTTATATATCATTGGTATCACGGCAGAAGCCATGACTGGCGCACTCAGCGCTGGCAAACAAAAAATGGATTGGTTTGGTGTAATGCTGGTTGCCAGCGCAACCGCAATTGGTGGTGGTACAGTACGAGATATCTTGCTTGGCCATTACCCACTAGGCTGGGTGGAAAACCCAGAATTTTTGGCTATTACATGCATTGCGGGCGTCATCACTACTGGCCTCGCAAAGTGGGTGATTAAGCTCAAAGGCTTATTTATTCGCTTAGACGCACTTGGTTTAATTGTATTCAGCATCATCGGTACTAAAGTAGCCATGAACATGAGTTTGCACCCAATGATCTGTATGGTGTCAGCACTAGTCACTGGTGTCTTTGGTGGCCTACTGCGTGACCTTATCTGTCGCCAAACGCCACTTGTGCTGCATGAGGAGCTTTACGCATCTATCGCACTTATCGCATCAGGCCTATACCTCGCATTACTAGAGTTTGGTATTAATGATGTAACCGCAACCATCACAACCTTGGTTGTTGGCTACCTATTGCGAATGGCAGCAGTGCGCTTTAAGTGGCGTCTACCATCATTCCACTTAGACCCAGAAAGCTCTGTTCACTGATCTGTGGACTAATCAGAGACAACGAACTTACTAGAAAACAAAAAGGGTTGCTCCAACAGGAAGCAACCCTTTTTTAATCCATTACCCTACACACTCAGTCGTTAGATTTGAGGTGTATTGGTTGTCACGCCGTGGTTTTGACCACGATGACGTAATAGGTGATCCAGAAGTACAATCGCTAGCATCGCTTCTGCAATTGGCACTGCACGAATACCAACACATGGATCGTGACGTCCTTTAGTGATCAACTGTGTAGGCTCGCCATCTTTAGTAATAGTATCGCCCGGCACGGTGATGCTTGAAGTTGGCTTAAGCGCGATGCTTGCTACGATATCTTGCCCCGTTGAAATACCACCCAAGATGCCACCAGCGTGGTTACTTGTGAAGCCTTCCGGTGTTAGTGGGTCACGGTGCTCGCTGCCCTTTTGATTAACGACATCAAAGCCATCGCCAATCTCAACACCTTTAACCGCATTAATGCTCATTAGTGCGTGTGCGATGTCAGCATCTAGACGATCAAAGATCGGCTCACCAAGACCGACTGGTACTTGCTTTGCCACAACTTGGATCTTAGCACCGATAGAGTTACCTTCTTTCAGTAGATCACGAATCATCTGATCGAACTCTGGCACTTTATCTGCGTCAGGACAGAAGAATGCATTGTTCTCGATTTCGTTCCAATCTACTTTCTCGATAGCGATATCGCCCATCTGAGATAGGTATGCCTGAATCTCGACACCGAACTCTTGCTTAAGGTATTTCTTCGCAATTGCACCCGCTGCTACACGCATTGCTGTTTCACGAGCTGAAGAGCGACCGCCACCACGGTAATCACGTACACCATATTTCTGATGATATGTGTAATCTGCGTGACCCGGACGGAACTTGTCTTTAATTTCTGAATAGTCTTTAGAGCGTTGGTCTGTGTTTTCGATTAGTAGACCAATAGATGTACCCGTAGTTTGACCTTCAAAAACACCCGACAAGATCTTCACTGCGTCAGCTTCACGACGAGCAGTGGTATAGCGAGAAGTCCCCGGACGACGACGGTCCAGATCTTTCTGCAGATCTTCTTCGGTAATTTGTAATCCTGGTGGGCACCCGTCTACGATACATCCTAGTGCGATACCGTGACTCTCTCCGAATGTAGTTACTCGAAAGTGTTGTCCGATACTGTTTCCTGCCATTGCTTCCTCTAAATTAGCAGCTAGTGAGGCGGTTTGAATAAGTAAACCTTCTTCCTAGCGGCTTTACTTGTCTATTCTTCGTGGATTCATAGTGGCTTTATTACTAAATGATGTAAACCCCCAATAGGGAACAATTGTCAGTTTATCGAAAAATAAAAAAGGAAGCCTATCGCTAGGCTCCCTTAATTCAATTATTGGATCCACCTTATTATTAAGGGTATATCTGAATCGGGAGCTTCCCATTAATCGTCGTTTGACGAGCCATCCCACACCATGTTGAAGTTCACGTCAGTGATGTACTCACTCCACTCATCACTGATCTGGCCAATGATGCTATAGTTCTCATCTAACTCAAGTGAGTGACTATCTTGTAGTCCGAATAGGAAAGAAAATACCGCATTCGGCGTACTACCTTCGTAGATGTCATCACAAAAGTATGGAGATAGACTGTAACCATTGTCAGCGGAAAGCGACTCAGATGTCACAGTGAATCGTTCAAAGATAGCGGCATCGCCATCATGAGAATTCAACAATCCGTCACAGCTAATACCATTCATCCAAACCTTGATGTAGTCGTGAGAATTACCTGGTGAAAGCGCTGCTGTGTTCATCTGCAATGAGGTAGAAATTAATTGGTATTGGTGCTCTTGTTCACCAGGCCAGTATAAATAAGCATCACGCAACTCAGGGCCATCACTGGATTTCACTTGAATACGCTTTTCTGCATCCGCTTGACTGCTAAATCCAACATAACGACTCGAGCGTCCCTCTTCTGTCCAAAGCATGGTCACCGCACCTTGCGAGATAACGTTGCTATCGTAGTCATTAGTGACATCGTAGCGCATGATCATCGTATCGCCGTCTTCCGTATATGAACCGACTATAGTGTCACCCTCGACAACATAAGTTCCCACTTTCATTGTCGCTTCAGTTGTACACGTAGTCTTATTACTTTGGTCGCGATCGTTATAGAAGATCTCCCCATCTTCAAAACGTACTGTGTCACACCATACTTGAGAGTAATTTGTGCCGTTAGAACCTCTTTCAAGGAAATACCAAGTGTTATCCTCTAACGGGTGAGAATCGCCTGGTGGTAGTGGCGCTTCTTCAATAATCGGGAAGCTCAGAGTTGCCGCAACCCATTCACTGTTTACACCATCATTCACTGAAAGAGTCAGTGTTTCTGCACCCGCTGCAGCTGAACGCGGAATCAGACCGGTAAAGCTCACGACACCCTCGTCGTCCACTAGAGCGTTGAAGCCTGTGCGTGCAACGGTTGATAGCGTCGTTTCTACTTTGTAGCTCAGAGCATCACCATCTTGATCAGTGAACAGCGCGCTTACATCAAGCGTATCCGTCAACGACTCGCCTTCTGTCAGCATCCATGTATTCATTGTCGACTGTAGGTTTGCAAGCTCGCCCTCATCAACAACTGGAGGCTGGTTATCCGTTAACACGGTAACTTCAAACGTCAGTGGGTATGAACGAGCACCATGCTCATCGGTGGCGAAAATATGATAAGTGAAACCGCCCGCGATCTCAGGTTCACCAGTGATCAGGCCGGTTAGCGAATCGATAGACAGGCCATTATTACCTTCACCTTCAACAACCATAGTGAAGGTAATATCATCGCCTTCAGCATCTTGGAATTTGTCACTCACATTGAACGGACGCCATGCTTCACCCAGCGTCAATTCAACGGGCTCAGTGGTACCGACAACTTTTGGACGAGTATTTGGGATAACGGTGACATCGCCGCCATCTGATGGAATATCAATAATAGGCGAGTAGTCGTCTAGTGTTTGACCGTCGGCATCAATGATCTCTTGCGTTGCCTCCGCCATCGCTTGAGTCAGCTTCAGCTTGGTTTCGATATCTTGGTCGGAATGATCTACCAGCACTTCACCAATCAAATTCAGTGCTTCTGCCTGCTCTGTGGTATCGGCAATGTAGTCACCAAAGATAAGAGCTTGTGACACCTCAAGACCTGCGTCACCCGTGATAGCAGCAACGACTTGTTCCTCAGCTTCAGCAACTGTCAATTCCGAGTCTTCAGCAAGAAGTTTGTTCACCATGTTAGTCATTGGGTTGATGATTGTGCCACTGCCCGCATTTGCCAGCGTGAAGTCATGTTGAACCAGACCACGGTTGCTATCTACCGTTTGACCAGCAACTGCATCAACACAGACAACGGCATTTCGATACTCTACGCTGAGATTTGCCTGACCTTTATTATCCGTTTTGCCCTGAGACAGATCACAAACACCATCTTGAGTACTATCCACCGAAACATTGGCATTCGCTAAGTAGCCATCAATTGCGGTAATTGAAAATGATGTTGGTCCACTTGAATCACTGTCTGAACCACACCCGACGAGAGCCACTGCAATTGACGCTGCCAGTAAACCTTGCTTTTTCATTGATATTCCCTTTGTAAGCCTTTTATTGTTTGAGCCATGACTGAGTGTTGAGAATCAGTGGCATCAAGTCGGCGTTATTTTTAGGGAGATCACTCACCACAAACAAGACACAGGGAACAACAGAAAAACCGTAAAATTTTTTATGAATTTATTAATAAAATTAGACACTTCACAAAGATCATGCGGCAAGCCTGCTGTGAAGCCAACTCTTAGCAAATTTAAGATCTTTTTCCACCAAGCTGGAGCTGCACTCTAGAAGCTGGCAGATCTCGGTATGCCTGAGCCCAATGTAATACTTTAGCTTTAAGACATTAGATTGGCGTGGATAATAATTGGTAAACTCAACCAAAGATTGTTCTAGCGCGATCCTGCGCTCTAAAGGCAGGCCTTCAATTGACAAGGCTTTTTCTATGACAAGGGATTGATCAGGTTGACGCTTATCCGCTTGTGCTGCCCATGCTTGGTTGATAAGAATATGCTGCATTGCTTTGGCAGCCATCAAATAAAAATCTCGAGTTTTTTCGATGGTTCCTTTATCCAAGACTGACACCTTCAAATACGACTCGTGAATCAGAGCGGTAGTATTGGTTGATTCTTTGTTTAGGCTAGCACCCGACTTTTGACGACGCTGTTGAGCCAACTCTTTTAGCCTACGGTAGGCAAAACGAAATATCTGCTCTTCAGACTTTTTACAACCCACCTGCCATTGTGAAATCAGCTCCGTGAGATGATCGCTATCGACCCTAACCTCTTTGGTTACAGTCATTGCGTGTTACCCCACGGACTCATTGAAAGTGACAACCTCATCGGTTGGATGAATCTCATCATGCTCTTGGTCTCCTTCAGACTGCATAAGCTGTATATTCAATGGATAAATGATGTTGTATTCGATGTCATCAGCAGTGCTGCTACTGACGACTTGCACTGAAGAATTCAAATCTCCCCGCCTTTGTGGCCAGAATGAACGTGAGGGAGTATCCAACACGAGCTTGCGTTGGTTTTCTCGGTTCTCAATTACCGCTTCCCAATCTGTTAAATTGTTGTTCAGGGGATAAACACTGGCCGTCACGTCATTGAGCATTTCTTCCAATGTCAGCTTTTGACGATTGAGATCTTGAGTCGCGGTCGACAACGCCATAATGATAGCCATCATGCTCAGCACTAGAGCAGTACTACACAGAGTAAACACTGGATAACGAATCATTGATTTCTTTATCACTTCAACGCTTACTTTGGACTCTTGGCTTAAAGGGAAAAAGCAGCGAACATTTTCGATATCTTGCGCAAGATCTTTGGCTCTGGCATATCTGCGGCTAGGGGAGGAATGAGTCGCTAAAGCCACGACCTTAGTGATATCGCCTCTCGGCTGAGCTCGGAGGATATCCAAATACAGAATCCGACCTAAGGCGTACACATCCGTTCGCTTGTCTATCGCATCGTTATCAAGCTGCTCTGGGCTTGCGTAGTTTCGCGTGAGTGCCAACACATTTTGGGTGATTAATTCCCTATCCCCAGTGCTCAGCCTTTGTACTTTTTGAGCAATATTAAAGTCGATGATTTTCGGTACACCATCACGACAAACCAGTATGTTTTCGGGCTTAAGATCCCCATGAATAACCTGATGTTGATGAGCATGCTCGACAGCCAAGCAAATATCTCGAAACAGCATCAATTTCTGCTCGAAACTCAACGAGTGTGAGCTTAAGTAGTCGCGTAAGTTCAACCCATCGACAAACTCCATCACGATATAGATCGCTCCGTCATAAATACCTGCGTCGTAGACTTTGGCAATATTGGAGTGACTGACATTAGCAAGGAGCTGTGCCTCTGAAAAGAGTGCCTCTTGACCTAGCAGTCCTAAGATCTCGGGATGGAAAAATTTGATTGCGTACTGGTGATGAAACAGTGAATCGTGGCGAACAGCATAATAAACCGCCGCAAATCCTCCTCTACCTAGCTCATGACCGATAACATAGCGATCAACGCGAAGGTTTTCATAACAAATGGTAGATTCATTAGCTGTCGATAGATGCACTTCCAATGCTTCAATCGCTAAGTCATTGTTGGCGTGTTTCAATAATTCATCGACATTACGGGCAAGTTGAGGCGAGTTTTGACGAACATCCGAGAGTATAAGATCGCGTTCGCTGGCGTTCTTATCAATCAATCGATAGAAGAGTTGAGTACTACTGAGGTTAAAATCCATTTTAAGTGTCAGTTATTATAGCCACTGGTTTTATATCCCAGAACTTTTAACCCTATCAATTAAAGGGAAATAACTTGATACAGTTTGTAGACTCTTGAAATGAATTTCTAAAAGTTCCATCAAGCAAAAAAATAACAGAGTGACGAGCAACTAAGTCACAAATATAATTAAGCCGGAAATGCAAAAAACCCGACAACTCAAAGAGCTATCGGGTTTCTTAAAATAAATGGCACGCCCTGTAGGATTCGAACCTACGACCACATCCTTAGAAGGGACGTGCTCTATCCAGCTGAGCTAAGGGCGCGCTACAGGAAAGAATTATACGAATTCGAATCAGTAAAGCAACGGCTTTATCTAACATTCTGATCTAAGTGAGTAAAAAAAGGGCAAAGGCATTATAAGTGTTGAAAATTAGACCAAAGCAAACGTTTGCTTGATGGAAATCAAAAACGTTTTCTGGAATAATGCGCCAAAACATCAGCCACTAACTTGAATATCAATACTAAGGAAATTCATGACTGCTCAAAATATTGATGGAAAGCTAATATCTCAAACCGTTCGCTCTGAAGTTGCTGCACGTGTAAAAGCGCGTACTGAAGCAGGCTTACGAGCGCCAGGCCTAGCGGTAGTTTTAGTGGGTGAAGACCCAGCTTCTCAAGTTTATGTGGGGAGCAAGCGCAAAGCGTGTGAAGAAGTCGGCTTTGTATCAAAGTCTTTTGACTTACCTGCAACGGCAACCGAAGAAGAGCTACTTACTCTTGTTGACCAATTGAACGAAGATCCAGAGATTGATGGCATTCTTGTTCAGCTACCTCTTCCTGCCGGTATCGATAGCACACACGTACTAGAGCGTATTACGCCAGAAAAGGACGTTGATGGTTTCCACCCATACAATGTCGGTCGTCTTGCACAGCGTATCCCTAAGCTACGTTCTTGTACGCCAAAAGGTATCATCACTCTGCTTGACCGCTACAATATCGATCTGCGTGGTAAGCACGCGGTTGTTGTTGGCGCATCAAACATCGTTGGTCGTCCTATGACTCTAGAACTGCTTCTAGCGGGTTGTACAACGACAACTTGTCACCGTTTCACTAAAGACCTAGAAGGCCACGTACGTCAAGCTGACGTTGTTGTGGTTGCTGTAGGTAAGCCTAACTTCATCCCAGGTGCGTGGATCAAGAAGGGTGCAGTTGTGGTCGATGTTGGTATCAACCGCCTAGAGTCAGGCAAATTGGTGGGTGACGTGGAATACGATGTTGCAAAAGAGAGTGCAAGCTTCATTACTCCAGTTCCTGGTGGTGTTGGTCCGATGACGGTTGCAAGCCTTATCGAGAACACAATGATCGCTTGTGAGCAGTTCCACTCTAACAAGTAACCACTGCCTCAAATAGCTATTATCTCATGTAGCCATTGCTTCAAATAATGAAAAGCCGCGATAATCCGTCGCGGCTTTTTTATTGGCTATTCACTTATGGCAAAGGCTATAGCGACAGCGCTACACCTGCAATCGAAGCACTCATCAAGTTCGCTAGTACGCCTGCACAAATCGCGCGGAAGCCGTACTTAGAGATGAACGAACGACGCTCTGGAACTAGGCTACCCAAACCACCTATTAGAATCGCCATAGTTGAGATATTCGCAAAGCCACACAGTGCAAAGGTTACGATAGCTTGAGAGTGTTCGCTCAGTACTTCCTTCGCTTCCATTAGCTGGATGAAGGCAACAAACTCATTCACAATAATCTTGTTACCGATCAGTGAGCCCGCAACAACCGCTTCGTTCCATGGCACACCAATCAGCCATGCAACGGGTGCAAACACATAACCTAGGATAAGCTCGAAGCTTAGGTCCACACCGAACCAACCACCAACTGCACCTAGCATGCCGTTCAGCATTGCAATCACGCTGACAAAAGCAAGAAGTGTTGCACCCACTGCGACTGCAATACGAAGTCCAGACATAGCCCCATCTGCCATTGCCTCAACTACGTTCGTTGCTCGTGGAATTTCTACATCTGACTCAATGCTCTCTTGAGTCTCATTAGCACTGCCCGGTACCAAGATTTTTGCCATCAATAAACCTGCAGGCGCAGACATAAATGCCGCAGCAATTAGGTAGTTCAGATCCACGCCTAGAGACGCATAACCAACTAGCGTGCCGCCTGCTACCGATGCCAAACCACAAGTCATTACCGCAAACAGCTGAGAATCGGTCATGTGCTTCAGGTAAGGCTTAACCACTAATGGTGCCTCAATCATGCCAACGAAGATGTTCGCCGTAGCAGAAAGAGATTCCGCACGGCCTGTACCTAACAGCTTCTGCAATGCGCCGCCAATTAGGTTGATCACTTTTGGCATGAAACCGATGTGGTACAAACCTGAAATCAGAGCTGAAAAGAAAATGATGATACCGAGAACATTAATCGCGAATACGAAACCACTATTGGTTAGGCCACCAAATAGGAAGCCGATGCCCTCTTGGCCGTAATTGATTAAGCTCGAAACGGCTCCCGTCACGCCATTAAGCACGTCTTTACCCATAGGTACGTACAACACAAGCAGTGCAAAAGAGACCTGAAGTAAGAAAGCAAGAGACACCGTTCTTAGCTGAATATTTTTTCTGTCCGTAGATAGTAACCAAGCGATTACTAGAAGAGTAATGATTCCAATTAGGGATGCCATATGCGTCAAACCTGAAAAGTTGTAGTAGGAAAGGCGACGCATTGTATAGAGGAAACCGTTTGCGGCAAGCAGTGGTTGTTACATGGATGTTGGCTTAACTGTCCATTTAAGCACCAAATATATAACTCATTGAATTAATTAAAACTTTATTGATTATTTTTAATACTTTTTCCATATGGAAATTATATTTTCAAAAACAGCGACAGTTAGCGGTGTAATTCAACGCAAGTTTTCAGATTTTTATCCCAATACGTCGGAGAACCAATGTGCTGTTTCAGGAACTCAATCACCGTGGATAGCTTCTTTGGCATGTTCTTGCGGCTTGGATAGACAGCAAAAAATGGCATGATCTGACTGGCTTTCCACTCAGGTAATACCTGAATTAGCTGACCACTGCGAAACTCCTCTTTAACAAGATAAGTCGCAAGATAGGCAATTCCCCAACCTGCCACAGCTGCGTCTCTTACCGCCTCTGCTAGATCGACAGAGTAATCACCACTAACGGTGACACATAAACTTTCTTGTCCGTTATCGAACGCCCAAGAGGTGTAATCACGCTCACGGCTACGATAGATAAGACAGTTATGTTCGCTCAGGTCCGAAGGACAACTCGGTGTACCCGCTTTGATCAAATAATCCGGTGATGCCGCGACGACAAACTGGCTGTCTGCTAATCGCTGAGCAATGTAGCCTTCCGGCAACTCTTCATTGTTGGTGATCCAAAGATCCAAGCGTTCTTCGATCATATCCACTTTGTAATCGAACAAGTGAATCTCAACTTTGAGCTGTGGATAGAGCTGACGTAACTGATCAATAGCAGGAATCACATGCAAAGTACCGAACGATTGTGAGATACCGACGCGTAACTTACCGGAAACATCATCACGTTGGCTCTCCATATCCATTTGTGCAGCCTTGAGCGTGCCAAATAGCTGTTCACAGTGCTGATAAAACACTTCACCCGCTTCGGTCAACGTGAGGCTGCGCGTCGTACGCTGAACCAGCTTAATCCCAATGTTGTCTTCCAACAGTGCGATCTGCTTACTGATGTGCGATACCGATACATTTAAGCTCTTTGCTGCACTGGTAAAACCGCCATGCTTAATCAAGGCGTGGAAGATCACCATTTGTGCCGCTCTGTCTGTTAACACTCCGCCTACCCTCTATCTATCTTAAAAACAGCCTATCTAAAATAAGCCATTAATCTGGAACACTATTTACTAAAAAACAAAAGGACTCCGAAGAGTCCTTTTTAATCTGTTGGCTTACGCCGCTTTGCCTTGGTTGCTTTCTTTAAACTTAAGTTATTTAAACTTAATTCGATCAGCGAGGTGACTCACTGCCAGTGCAAAGTAGTACGAACGATTCCACTTCATCAGTACATTGTAGTTATTGTAAACCAAGTAAGAGCGCCCGGTTTGGTCATCCGGCATGATCAACCAAGCTTTAATATCTTCATCAAGCTTAGGCAGTGGGCTACCATCAAAGCGCGTAATACCCAGCTTTGACCACTCTTGAAGGTACTTACCTTTCTCTTCCGAGCGGCCCTGCATATCTAGCGAGATATTCGCCGGCACTTTTACCTGTCTGCCCCATGTGTACTTATCATCCCAACCAGACTGGCTCAGATAATTCGCCGCAGAAGCAAAAACATCAGCTTCGGTATTCCAGATGTCTTTCTTACCGTCACCATTACCATCCGCAGCATAAGCTAGGAATGAACTTGGCATAAACTGAGGTTGCCCCATCGCTCCAGCCCACGACCCTTTCATATCCTGAGGTTTAATATGCCCCTCTTCAAGAATGGTCAGTGCTGCCATCGCTTCTTTGGTAAAGAACGCCTCGCGACGACCTTCGTAAGCCATTGTAGTTAGCGCGTCAATCACACGATAATTGCCAGTAAAAGTACCAAAGTTACTCTCAACGCCCCACAATGCGACGATAAAGCGAGGTTGAACACCATACTCATCACCGATGCGTTTCAGCTCAGTATGGTGCTTATCATAAAGCGACTGCGCTTGCTTAACCTTCCAAGCAGGAACTGCTCTTGGGATGTACTCGTCGAGCGTCAGTTTTTTCTCTGGCTGATTTTTATCAGCCTTCACTGCACGCGGTTTAAACGTCACGCCATCAAAGGCTTGGTCGATGATCGATTGAGAGATGCCTTGCTCTGAGCCCTGCTGTTTTAGCTTTTCAACAAACTGCTCAAAGCTCAACTCGTTAGCGTGTAACGGAGCCACTGCACTGCCGACCAACAACGCCGACACGGTAATTAGGGTTTGCGATAATTTACTCAACGATCATTCCTCCCTGAATAAGGTGAGTAAGACTACTCTTCATCTTGAGTGTTTTGTTGAGCCTTACGCTCCTTATACAACTCAAGTTCATTCACTGGTGGTGGCGGCAATTGTAAAAAGAAGCCGTCGGTTTCTAGAGACTCACGAACTTTATCGATGTTCACTTGCGCCAATTTACGGCCATCCATTTTGATGACCATTACGAAGCTAGGTTTACCAAACATTTCCATCAATGCGTCAGGAACTTGTGAAAAATCATCCTTTTTAGGGATATAAAGGTATGTTCCTTCTTTTTTTGAGCTTTTATATATAGAACACAGCATGACAAACCTTTTCTAAATGTTTATGACTACAAAACTCTCACATGCGAGATCAATAGTTTATGTTGGTGAAATATTGGGAACAAAACGTCCATTTGACAACAAGATCACTTGCTGTGCTTGGTCTGGGAATATAACATGATAAGCCTAGTTTCAGGCAATGCCCTTTATCGTAAAGATGAAAGAAATTGTAGCCAACCGTTATTGAGGTCCTGTAGTTTTCGATGTCTAGTAACCCAGATTTAAAAGGTAGCAGCTTTACGCTATCTGTCTTGCACTTATCCGATGATAACGTCGAAAATGCAGCGTCATTCCTTCAAGAAAAAGTCGACCAAGCACCAAACTTTTTTGCTGCAGCTCCTGTGGTAATTAACATCAGTCAAGTTGCTGGTGATATCGACTTCCTTCAACTTAAAAACGGCATCTCTCAAGCAGGTATGATCCCTGTCGGCGTAACGGGTTGTTCCGATAAGCGCATGCAAAACCTAGCAAAAGAAGCAGGCTTTGCTGTAATGACGGCGAGCAAGTCCCCTTCACAGGCTCCGGCTAAGATGGCGCCCACAAAAGTGGTAAGAACTCCGATTCGTTCTGGACAACAGGTCTATGCTAAAGATGGTGACCTATTAATTTTGAGTCACGTGAGTGCTGGGGCGGAAGTGATTGCGGATGGCAGTATTCATATTCATGGCACATTACGCGGCCGCGCAATTGCAGGCGCAAGCGGTCAAACTGAAGCAAAGATTATCTGTAACGATTTACAAGCCGAGCTGGTTTCCATTGCAGGCAACTACTGGCTCAGCGATCAAATTGAAAGCGAGTACTGGCAGAAGAAGACCATGTTCAGCATGGACAACGACGTACTACGTGTTGACGTACTCGCACTATAAAGAAATAAAAGGAAAAAATAATGGCACGCATTATCGTTGTAACGTCAGGTAAAGGCGGTGTTGGTAAAACTACCTCCAGTGCAGCTATTGCCTCAGGTTTAGCTTTGAAAGGAAAGAAAACAGCGGTTATCGACTTTGATATTGGTCTGCGTAACCTCGATCTTATCATGGGCTGTGAGCGTCGTGTCGTTTACGATTTCGTTAACGTTATCAATGGTGAAGCAACTCTGAACCAAGCGATGATCAAAGACAAGCGCACAGACAATCTATACATTCTTCCAGCCTCTCAAACTCGTGATAAAGATGCACTAACCAAAGACGGTGTTCGTCGTGTATTTGATGAGCTAGACGAAATGGGCTTCGACTTCATCATCTGTGACTCTCCAGCAGGTATTGAGCAAGGCGCTTTGATGGCACTCTACTTTGCAGATGAAGCTATTGTGACGACTAACCCAGAGGTGTCTTCAGTTCGAGATTCAGACCGTATTCTAGGCATCTTAGATTCTAAGTCACGTCGTGCTGAAGACGGCCTAGAGCCAGTGAAAACTCACCTACTGCTAACACGCTACAATCCTGCGCGTGTAACCCAAGGCGAAATGCTAAGCGTAGAAGATGTAGAAGAGATCCTTCACATCTCGCTATTGGGCGTAATCCCGGAGAGCCAAGCAGTACTGAACGCATCAAACAAGGGTGTACCAGTAATCTTTGACGAAGCAACTGACGCAGGTATGGCTTACAGTGATACTGTAGACCGTCTACTCGGCAGCCAAGTGGACTTCCGCTTCCTAACGGAAGAGAAGAAAGGCATCTTCAAACGACTATTCGGGGGCTAAGCAACTATGTCATTACTAGAGTTTTTTAGACCACAGAAGAAAACCACAGCTAACCTAGCCAAAGAACGCTTGCAGATCATCGTGGCAGAACGTCGCAGCCATGACGACCCTGCACCTTCGTACCTGCCGCAACTAAAAGAAGACATCTTGAAGTGTATTGCCAAGTACGTTGAAGTAGATCCTTCAATGGTCGACCTATCATTCGAGCACAAAGACGATGATATCTCTGTTCTTGAATTGAACGTCAAACTGCCAGAAGACGACAAGTAATTTCGTCGAAATTCTAGATCCCTAAAACGGCTCACTTGCTTTCAAGTGGGCCGTTTTTATATCTCAAGACAATCCATACATATGTCAAACCATAACCACTGGTTATTATTTCTATAAAGAGTCAGCATTATCCAAGCCTGATTGTTTTTTGTACTCTGAATAGGTTCCCTACAGACAGAAAGAGTACAACTATGACTTACCTAAACAACACATTAAAAGCCATCATAATTACCTCTGTATTGGTTGTTACTGGATGTAGTTCCCCTGCAATGGACAAAGACAATGAAAATGCCGCTAGAAATCGCGGTGCCGCAGGAGGTGCTTTGATGGGGGCAACATTAGGTGCGCTTACTGGTGAACCAGGGCTAGCAGTGAAAGGCGCTGTAGCGGGTGGTGTTACAGGAGGTGTCGCTGGTTCAATGAAAGACCTTGATGACTCTCGCCAGAGTGAAAACACTCAGGTTCTGGCGGATGGTCACTCACAAGATAATCGCAGTGACGCAGAGAAACGCGTTGCCGAGCTCGAAGCTGAACTAAGAATCATGGAACTGGAACAGCAACTGGCTGAAGCTAAAGAGAAAGAAACGTCCACAAGCGACGACAAATCGTAATGACAAAAAAGGGGTAAAACGATTGTGTTTTACCCCTTTATATCTATCTGCGAATCAGAAAACTGGCTACTTAATCAGCTTATTCAATTTCTCACCTGCAATTTCTAGTCGCCAGCCTTGCATTACATCAGGCAATTTTTCTGGGTTGCGATCGTGTTTCCAAACCCAACTCAAGACTTGATTAAGCTGTTTTTTAGAAGCGATAAACTCAGTCGCCAAACCACTATGTTGAGATGCTTTCTTCACTTCATCTTTTAGGACTTTAAACATCTGCTTATAACCAGGGAAGTCCATCAAGCGTTCAACAAGCGCTGGGTACTCCTCTTCTGGAGTGTGCTCTGCCAATTTCACGATAGAGCTGATTTTCGCACCGTGGCGACGCACTGAACGGAAATCAAAACCTTCCTCTTCCATGCGCTTTGGATTTTTAATAGCAAAACGAGCTACCGCCCAAAGGTCTTGCTCTTTGAAAATGAAGTTAAGCGCTAGATCACGCTTAATTGCTTCTTTTAATCGCCAAGTTGCCAAAGGCTTCAAGATAGCCAGTTGCTTAGGTTTTAGCTGCCAAGCACCTTTAATGTCTAGATAAGCGTTCTCTGGCTCAATTGAGCGAATACGCTTGCTGACTTGCAAATCAGACTCTTGCTGCGCGGCATCCCACCAGCCAGCTTCCATCACTTTCTCTAGCAACTTGTTATACATTGGCAGCAAGTAGTAAACGTCTGCTGCGGCGTAATCCAACTGCTTTTGTGATAATGGGCGCGCTAACCAATCGGTGCGTGATTCACTCTTATCCAGGTCAATACCAACGAATTCAGATACCAGTGCAGCAAACCCCGTCGATAAACCGTGCCCTAAGAAAGCGGCCATGATTTGCGTGTCCACCATTGGTGTTGGCGTACAACCAAATGCATTCTGGAATACTTCCAGATCTTCACCGCAAGCATGTAACACCTTCAGTACTGAAGCGTCTTTTAGCAGCGATACGAACGGGGTCATCTCATCCAATGCGATTGGGTCAATCAAAGACAGAGTTTCACCATCAAATAATTGAATCAAACCTAACTGCGGGTAGTAAGTTCTGGTACGGACAAACTCGGTATCAAGCATCACAACATCGGCTTCACGGGCTTGCTGACATACACGTTCAAGGTCTTTCAATTGGGTAATGATTTGATAGTTCACAAAAACTCTCACTGATTTAATTATTCCGCCGGATACAAAAATGCCGACATTCACTGTCGGCATTCTATCACTAATTTACATTAACCGCTTAGATTAAGCGGTAAGACCATCAGTTATGCACTTGCACGTTTAGCAAGCTCGGCATCGTTCTCTTCGCGCAGTACGCGACGCAAGATCTTACCTACGTTGGTCTTCGGTAGATCATCGCGGAACTCAACCAGTTTTGGCACTTTGTAGCCTGTTAGGTGCTCACGACAGTGCGCAATCACATCTTCTTTCGTCAGGCTTGGGTCACGCTTAACCACGTAAACCTTCACAAGCTCACCAGAAACTTCGTGTGGTTGGCCAATTGCCGCAACTTCCAGTACCTTACCGTGCAGAGCTACAACATCTTCGATTTCGTTAGGGTAAACGTTGAAGCCAGATACCAGAATCATATCTTTCTTACGGTCAACGATGTGTAGTAGACCTTCATCATCGAACTTAACGATATCACCAGTCGACAACCAACCATCATGGTCGATCACTTCCTTGGTCGCTTCAGGACGCTGCCAGTAGCCTTGCATCACTTGAGGGCCACGTACTTGCAGCTCACCCACTTGATCATTCGCAACAACATTGCCTTCGTCATCAATGATGCGAACATCTGTCGACGGCACAGGTAAGCCAATAGCGCCCGTGTAATCTTTAAGATCGTAAGGGTTACCCGTAACCAGTGGAGAACACTCGGTTAGACCATAGCCTTCCAGTAGGTGAATACCTGTTACCTTCTTCCATTGTTCAGCAACAGCGCGTTGCACTGCCATACCACCACCCACAGATAGGCGTAGGTTGCTGAAGTCCAGTTCATGGAAATCTTCATTGTTCACAAGCGCATTAAAGAGTGTGTTTACACCGGTAATCGCCGTGAATGGGACTTTCTGTAGCTCTTTGATGAAGCTCGGGATATCACGAGGGTTAGTAATAAGCAGGTTGCGACCACCCATTTCTACAAACAGTAAGCAGTTCACTGTCAGTGCGAATACGTGGTAAAGAGGTAGTGCCGTTACCACTAGCTCACGACCTTCATTCAATACAGGGCCGTACGCTCCTTTCGCTTGAAGAACGTTCGCGATCATATTGCGATGCGTCAGGATTGCGCCTTTCGCGACACCCGTAGTGCCACCTGTGTACTGCAGGAACGCGATGTCATCACCAGACATGAATGGTTTTACGTATTGTAGGCGGCGACCTTTATGCAGTGCCTTGCGGAATGAGATTGCGCCCGGAAGATCGTACTTAGGAACCATGCCTTTTACGTACTTCACTACGAAATCGACAATCGTACCCTTCGCACGCGGTAACATCTGACCAAGGCTAGTCAGTACTACGTGCTTAACAGGAGTATTATCGACCACTTTCTCAAGCGTACTCGCAAAGTTCGAAACGATAACAATCGCTTTTGCGCCCGAATCGTTTAGCTGATGCTCAAGTTCACGTGGGGTGTACAGAGGGTTTACGTTAACTGCAATCATACCAGCACGAAGTACACCAAATAGTGCAATTGGGTATTGCAGTAGGTTTGGCATCATTAGAGCGACGCGATCGCCCTTTTTCAGCTTCAGATCATTTTGTAGGTAAGCGGCGAAAGCACGGCTACGCTCTTCGAGCTTACGGAATGTCATGACCGAGCCCATGTTTTCGAATGCAGGTTGATCAGCGTACTTCTGTACAGACTGCTCAAACATCTCAACTAAAGATTGGTACTGATCTGGGTCGATCTGCTCTGGTACGTCACTTGGATAACGTGAAAGCCAAGGTTTATCCACGATGTTACTCCTCGTTTATCAGCTGACGACTGTTTCGCCGCTATTTATCATGGCGATATTACAGCACAGCTTTAGTGCATGAGCACTAAAAGGCTCAAACACTTGTTTAAATTTTGTTAACTACACCAAGAATTAGCTCAGAAACTGACTCTGGGTTCTCTAAATGACAATGGTGTCCACCTGAAATCATCTTAATAATTGGGGGATTTTGAGTGGATTTGTAGCGATTATGCTGTAAATCCTTAAATCCTTCATTTCCCAAGATTATCAATTGAGGGCATTCTATAGCCTCATTTATCGCATCCGCGTGTGACTGAGACATGCGATAAACAGAATCACACTTCAATTTTGGGTCACTACGCCACTGCCAAACGCCCTCAAATTGCGCAATGCCTCGAACAACAACGGGAGCGATCAAATCTGGTGCAATTTGATTAGCATGAGATCTCAGTTTAATGGCGTCCTCTAGGCTAGCTAATGGACGTGAAGGCTTTCTTCGCTGTCGTTGACGACTGAGTACCCCATCTCGCAAACGAGAGACTGTTGCTTGGGGAGCTTCGGAAAGAGGTCCGTGACCTTCAATTTGGATTAATCCAGACACCATTTCAGGAAAGGCGGCACTATAGCAACTTGCGATCAATGCACCAAGCGAATGTCCTACTAGTACCAGTCTGTTTGGCGATAATTTACCCATCAACTGATGTAAATCATCGATATAGTCATGAAAAGGGTAATAACTGCCGGCTTTATGCGAGGAGTGTCCGTGTCCAAACAGGTCTATCGCCACCAAATGGTAGTGGTTTGACTGAGTGTGTATGGTCTGCATTAGAGAGGTAAAACTGGCCGAGTTATCGAGCCAGCCATGAACAAAAACGACCGTCAAAGCGGCCGTTTCTGGGTTTCCGAGCTCTTGGCACACCATAGTGCCACTCGGGAGTGAATAGGATTTTTCAATCATCCGTTGTGATCATTCCTTAATCTTGTCTATTCAAACGGGATGTAAAAGCAATAGCTCAATGACTATTCTAAGTCTTGTACCACTCGGCCTTGTCTTGGCATGGTGTGGAAACTACGACAATGTAGGCTGCGACACGAGTAGTACGTCGGAGCAAAGTCATTCACAATCACACGCTCTGTGATTTGCCATAGGCGCTGATTATCAGCGTTCATCACTGGGAATGTATATGGGAACTCACCAATTTTGCCATCTTCTGAGCCTGCCGATTGACCCACAAATGTCACCAAACGACCTTCCGCAAAGCTTAGAGGTTCTACGTAACCATCTACATAAGCCACGAAGCGACCACTTGGCTCCGCATCGAGATCGGGTTTACCGCTGCTAGAGATCGGCATATTCACCACTTCAACGCGTGATTTATCTTTGAGGTTAGTGACTTTAGCTATCACACCGCCCAGACGGACATCCTTAGCATCAGGGAGTTGATTTACCCACTCTTGGTAATCGGTAATTACTGGTTCTGAAGAGGCTTCCAGTTCAGTAGGTAAGGATGAACACCCAACCAATAATACTGAGAATAACCCGAGGGCGAAAAGGCGTAACTTTGCAGGGGAAATCGACATGGTTCTAACCCTTAAAATAGAAGATAAATTGATGTTTTTATATATAAATATCGACACCGATGAGTCTTGTAAGTTCCTCTTTTTTCGCCTGGTTCATAACATCCATATACTCTTCCATCGCTTTTCGTCCACGTCCTTCAGGGAGGTCGTACTGAACTTGAGCTCGATGAATATCTGATTCTTGAACATGACGAATAGAGTGCGAGACAGCATTGGCTACCTTAGTGGGCTGCCCCACAGAGGTCTTTGCATCGGTTTTCTTTACCTGATTCTTCTTGTTGGTGCGATTGGCTTTAGATGTATTGCCTATCGAAGAAGGAGGTAAACCATTAATTGATACCATTCACTCAATCTCTGCCTCGGTATGACTCTAAATATGTACTATCTAGAGTCATGGGTTATCAGAACCTTGTAAAAGTTATGACGTTTTTGTTTGTTCCTGACTAGGGCGCTTCTTTACGGCCAAGGAACTGTTCTCGACCAAGAAGCTATTTTCAACCTAGAAGCTATTCACGATCTAGAAGTTATTCGCGACCTGGAAGCTTTTTCCACGCCACCTTATCACGCAAATACACAGGCTCAGACTCTTCTACTGGAACCGCTTTACCCGCCGCAAATGCAAACTGAGCGATAAACGCCATGTCTTGCGCCTCTGGGTAAAGAACGTCACTTGGCTTCGTAGTTAATGATAGCGTATCCATGTGCTCAGCGTACGCAGCCCAACCTGTACCAACTTTTGCCCAAGTGTTTTGGTCTGCTTCAATTTGGTTCACTAGCTCTTGTGGCGGGATAACGCACTCTTCATCAGTCAAAGACCAACGACCGTCTTGTTCACGACTGTAACGAGCCCAGTAAACTTCACTCATACGAGCATCAATGGCACTTGCAACATGTGTATCACCAAACTGGCGGTAACTCGATTGCGCCATGGCTTCCAGTGTCGATACACCAATCATTGGCAGATCAGCACCAAACGCTAGACCTTGTGCGATGCCGATGCCAATGCGTACACCAGTGAAGCTACCTGGACCTTGACCAAATGCAATCGCATCGAGCTCAGCTAAGGTCAATCCCGCTTCTTTCAGTACTTCATCAACCATAGGCAGTACTTTCTTGGTATGGTCACGTGGTGCTACTTCACTGCGGGCGAACACTTGCTCTCCCACCATCAATGCTACTGAACAGTTTTCCGTTGCTGTATCTACTGCAAGAATTTTTGCGCTCATTTATGTCTCAAATATTCGTTATCTAAATCTAAAAACAGTGGCCAAAGCGTCACTTATGACTTGTTCGCTTCGGCTAGAAACTCTTTAATTACCCCTAAATCTCGGGTTCGTGGAATAGGAGGTAAACTCCCCAGGAAAATGCCGCCATAATCCCGAGTCACTAAACGATTATCGCAAATGATCAGTGCGCCACTGTCGCTCTTATCTCGAATTAATCGCCCGACACCTTGCTTAAGGGTGATCACCGCATCAGGCAGTTGAACCTGAGCAAATGGATCGCCTCCTTTAAGCTTACAATCTTCGATCCGCGCTTTGAGCAAGGGATCATCCGGTGCCGTAAAGGGTAATTTATCGATGATAACACAGCTTAACGCGTCGCCCCTAACATCTATCCCCTCCCAGAATGCGCCCGTTGCCACCAGCAATGCGTTACCTAACTCCATAAATTCAGCCAAGGTTTTCTGTTTGCTGGTTTCACCCTGTAGCAGCACTGGAACGCTCAATGTTTCTCGAAAGCGCTCACCCAGCTCTCTCATCATGCTGTGAGAGGTACAAAGGAAGAAACACCGCCCTTGGTTCTGCTCAATCACAGGGGCAAGCATGCGAACTAGTTTATCCGCTAGTCCCGGGCTGTTAGGTTCAGGCAAGTAGCGAGGCACGCATAAACGCGCTTGTTTCGGGTAATCAAACGGGCTTGGTAAAGAGAACTGCTGGCTCGGTTTTAAGCCAAGACGAGAGGTAAAGTGGTCAAAGTCATCCGATACCGCGAGCGTTGCCGACGTAAAGATCCATGCTCCTGGTTTGAGCTCAATCTGTTCATGAAACTTATCCGCCACAGACAGCGGTGTAATATGCAGGGCAAAATGACGTGGCGTGGTGTCATACCAATACGAGTAACCAGTAATTGAAACATCGCAAACGCGCTCAATGCGAGCCTTAATCAAAGTGGCACGCTCAAACGCGGTGTCCAATAATTGACTGCGCCCAAGAGCCAGCTTAAGAACATCAACGGCCAACTGCAGAGCGTCTTGCATTCGCACCAATTCACGAGCAATCGACTCAGACTTCAATGCTTCACGCCAGTTCCCACGAAACCCTGTATCACCCAGTACAATTCTGAGGTCAGCGGCAGACTGAACCAACCTATCTCCGACTTTTTGTAGCTGGCGCATATCTTTGGCTTCGGTGCGATAGCCAATCTCAATGTCTTTCGCGAGTTCATGTATCTGGCGGCTCGACACCGATTGACCGAAGTACTCACTGGCAATGTCGGGCAGTTGATGCGCTTCATCGAAGATAAAGACATCTGCATCGGGAATTAGCTCACCAAAGCCAGTTTCTCTGATCGCCAAATCCGCCAAGAATAGATGGTGGTTCACCACAACCACATCCGAATCCATCGCTTTTTTACGCGCTTTAAGCACAAAACAGTCCGTATAACTTGGACACTCTTTACCTAAACAATTGTCGTTAGTAGAGGTAATTGTCGGGATAATTGGGCTATCTTCGGCGATATCATCACAGTCACCAAGATCGCCAGTTTGCGTCGATGACGACCAGCTGCGCACCTTAACTAACTGTGCAAGCAACGTTGGGTCAGTGTGTGTGCCGTGGCTCTCAACCATCTGACGACTGAGTCTATCCAAGCACAAATAGTTAGAACGCCCTTTTAGCAGTGCCACTTGTCCATAAAAGCCGAGCGCGTCGGTCATTAGCGGAAGGTCGCGATGGAAAAGCTGCTCTTGAAGGTTTTTGGAACCCGTACTTATGATGGTTTTCTTACCACTCAGTAGAGCGGGAACTAAGTAAGCAAAAGTTTTACCTGTACCAGTCCCAGCCTCAACCACCAACTGGCTTGAATCTTTGATTGCATTAGAAACCGCTTCGGCCATATCAAGCTGAGCTTGTCGAGGCTGAAAACCGGGAATTGCTTTACCTAGCGCACCATCAGCAGAAAACGTTTTGGATATCATAATTTACGAACTTGGAGAAAACCGTGTACAGGTTAAGGAATCTGACCGTGAAGTATGGCAGGTTTGAGGAGCCAGTGCGAATCAAGACTGCATCAGTATGATAGAAATATTAAGCATATGAATAAGAAGTAAAAATAAACAATCTAAATGGGTTTGCAGTGGGATATTTATTAAAACAATCTTTCTTCAATATATTTTGTTGAAAGTCGGTTAATAATAGATTAATTATAACAGTCATATTACAGCGCGGTTAACCGTTCGACTGGCTGTAGTTTTTTTGAAAAATTAGAATTGTTTCATGGAAGTAAGATGGAAATGGAAAAGAAAACACTGCTGACGCATTGTACCGATGCGCCGGGACTAATCTCTAAAATCACCAACATTTGTTACAAACATCAACTCAACATCATCCACAACAACGAGTTCGTAGATAACACCAGCGGCCACTTCTTTATGCGTACCGAACTTGAAGGGTATTTCAATGACGAGACCTTTCTTGCCGATTTAGACCAAGCTCTGCCAGAAAATGCTAAGCGCAAGCTAATGGGTTCATCACGCAAACGTATTGTAGTGCTAGTGACCAAAGAAGCGCACTGTCTAGGTGATATTCTGATGAAGAATTTCGATGGTAGCCTAGACGTTGAAATTGCTGCTGTGGTTGGTAACTACGATATCCTACAAAGCCTAACTGAGCGCTTCGACATCCCTTATCATCACGTTTCTCATGAAGGGCTCAACCGTGAAGAGCACGAGCAGAAAATGCTAGAGGTGATCGACAGCTACAATGCCGACTACCTAGTTCTAGCAAAATACATGCGCGTATTAACTCCAGGCTTCGTCGAGAAATACAACCACAAGATCATCAACATCCACCACAGCTTCCTGCCTGCATTTATTGGTGCTAAACCATATCAGCAAGCGTATGAGCGCGGTGTGAAGATCATTGGTGCGACGGCTCACTTTGTTACGAATGATTTGGATGAAGGTCCAATCATTAAGCAAGACGTGATCCCTGTGGATCACAACTTCAGCGCCAAAGACATGGCTCAGGCTGGTCGTGACGTTGAGAAGAATGTTTTAAGTAAAGCGCTAAACAAGGTGATCAATGATCACGTGTTTGTTTACGGCAATAAGACTGTGATTCTATAGCGAGTAAGCGAGTAAGCGAGTAAGCGAGTAAGCGAGTAAGCGAGTAAGCGAGTAAGCGAGTAAGCGAGTAAGCGAGTAGTTTTAAAGGGTTGGCAATTATCGTCAACCCTTTTTTTCATTGTAATAAAGGGCGTTATTAACCCTGCTCTGATTCCACAATCTTCTTCAACGAATGTGGATGCAGCTTAATGCAAATCCCTTGATGCTTAAACGCTACCGTTGGGTTGTTCAAACGCTCGCCTTCGCCTTTCGGACTGGAAAGTTTGATCTTAACGCCTTGCTCTGCCAACGTTGCAAAATTAGCAGCGAACTGCGGGTAAGTGTCTTTAAGATCCGCTAGATACTCATCAGCTGTTTGTGCATGAGATGGAATCACAAACTCAACGTGCTCCCAATCTTGGCTTGGGTAAATCTTACCTTCCGCAGGGTATGGCAGTTCTAAACACTCAATCGACCAGCCGCGGCTTTGCAAGGGCTCATCAAAAGCAATCACAACAATTGGACGACCGTTAATCATCGCTTGTGAAATCGTCTCGCCGTAACCAGACCAAGCCTCATGTGCCGCTTTCGCTAACGACGTCTCGTTGATTCTTAACGCAATGTGATCCGCTTGTGCAAAGCTAAGATCTAACCCTAGCTTACTACCAAACTCTTCGATCTTGCCCATAAAATCATCTAGGCGTTCAATCATCTGTTGCGGTTCTAATTGTGCTTGCGTGAGCGTCATAATCTACTGTCTCCAAATCTGATGCGCGCATGGTAGCAGCTCTATTTTTTGCAACAAGCCTTCTATTGAGCGTTGTTTTGAAATCTCTACGGTAATTGCGTTTATTTGGTTAAAGGAAATGTAAATTTTCTATCAATCCGCCCTATAAGAAGCCACACAAAATTGGTATCATTACCGCCATTTTTGTGAACTCAAACAGAGTCTGTTGTTCATTTCATCAATAAAGCGTTAAGTAAATTGCACCTTAACCTTAGCTGACAACGAAATAACAACCACTCTTATCATCCTTGAATTGAAGGAAACGCGTGTGAATATCCAAGCACTTATTAATGACAAAGTATCTCAGGCTCTAGAAGCCGCTGGCGCACCTGCAGGCTCTCCTGCGGCTGTTCGTCAATCTGCAAAACCACAATTTGGTGACTACCAAGCAAACGGCGTAATGGGCGTTGCAAAGCGACTAGGCACTAATCCACGAGAATTTGCTCAGAAAGTATTGGACGTTCTAAACCTAGACGGTATCGCTTCTAAAGTTGAAATCGCAGGCCCTGGTTTCCTAAACATCTTCCTAGACGAAGCTTTCCTTGCACAACAAGCAGACGCAGCCTTGGCTGATTCTCGTCTAGGTGTTGCAGCGGCTGAAGCTCAAACAATCGTTGCTGACTACTCTGCACCAAACGTTGCTAAAGAGATGCACGTTGGTCACCTACGTTCTACTATCATCGGTGATGCAGTTGTTCGTACTCTAGAATTCCTAGGCCATAACGTTATCCGTGCGAACCACATCGGTGACTGGGGTACTCAGTTCGGTATGCTTATCGCAAACCTTGAGCGTGTACAACAAGAGTCTGGCGAAGTTTCGATGGAGCTTTCTGACCTTGAAGCTTTCTACCGTGAGTCTAAGAAGCTATACGACGAAGACGAAGAGTTTGCAGTTAAAGCACGTAACTACGTAGTGAAACTACAAAGCGGCGACGAGTTCTGCGCAGAGATGTGGAAGAAACTGGTTGATATCACAATGATTCAAAACCAGCGTAACTACGACCGTCTAAACGTATCTCTAACTCGTGATGACGTAATGGGTGAAAGTAAGTACAACGACATGCTTCCTGCAATCGTTGAAGACTTAAAAGCTCAAGGTCTTGCTCAAGAAGATGACGGCGCACAAGTTGTTTTCCTAGATGAGTACAAGAACAAAGATGGCGACCCAATGGGCGTTATTATCCAAAAACGCGACGGCGGTTTCCTATACACGACAACCGATATCGCATGTGCTAAGTACCGTTACGAAGAACTAGGTGCAGACCGTGTTCTTTACTTCATCGACTCTCGTCAACACCAGCACCTAATGCAAGCTTGGACTATCGTTCGTAAAGCGGGCTACATCCCTGAGTCTGTATCTCTTGAGCACCACGCATTCGGCATGATGCTAGGTAAAGATGGTAAGCCATTCAAGACTCGTGCAGGTGGTACGGTTCGCCTTGCTGATCTTCTTGATGAAGCAGAAGTTCGTGCAGCACAGCTGATCGAATCTAAGAACCCTGAGCTAGCGGAAGACGAAAAGAAAACTATCGCAAACACAGTTGCTATGGCAGCGGTTAAGTACGCGGATCTTTCTAAGCACCGTACTACTGACTACGTGTTCGACTGGGACAACATGCTTGCGTTTGAAGGTAACACTGCACCATACATGCAGTACGCTTACACTCGTGTTGCTTCTGTATTCGCTAAAGCTGGCGTTTCTATGGACTCGCTTGAAGGTGAAATCAAGATCACTGAAGAGAAAGAAAAAGCACTTATCGCGAAGCTTCTACAATTTGAAGAAGCGGTTCAGTCTGTTGCTCGTGAAGGTCAGCCGCACATCATGTGTACTTACCTATTCGAACTTGCTGGTCAATTCTCTAGCTTCTACGAAGCGTGCCCTATCCTAGTTGCTGAAGACGAAGCGGTTAAGCAAAGCCGTCTTAAGCTTGCTGCACTGACAGCGAAGACAATCAAACAAGGTCTGTCTCTACTAGGTATCGACACGCTAGAGCGCATGTAAGCGATTCGAGATTCGAGATTCGAGATTCGAGATTCGAGATTCGAGATTCGAGATTCGAGATTCGAGATTCGAGATTCGAGATTCGAGATTCGAGATAATTAGAAAGGTTGGCGTGAAAGCGTCAACCTTTTTGTTTTATTTTGGGGTTTAGTTTTCTTATCAAGTGTTGGCACGCACAGGCGTTCACCGTAAGAGATCTCTTACTACGCTCCTTCGTCGCTTTAGGAGATGACGGGAATAAAAGCAGTGATTACAAAGCGGCACCAATGACGCGCCACCACTCTCCCCAATCGTCATTCCCTACTGTGAGGAACGAACGTGATAGGGAATCTGCTTATTGAGAACGTAAGCGCTAGCCACATTCTTAATCCAACCTTATACTCAACTAAAACAATCAATTGGAAAGATCATGAGCTTCGAACTTCATCCTCAATTAGCGAAAGACACCACTGTTATTGGTGAGTTTCCACTAAGCCTTGCCCTGCTGCATAAAGACAATGCCGTGCCTTGGGTTATCCTTGTACCAAAGCGTGCCAACCTAAAAGAACTTCATCACTTACCGATGAAAGAGCAACAACAATTCTTGCATGAGTCACAAGCGGTAAGCCAAGCTCTAGAAGCGACTTTTCAGCCAGACAAACTGAACTTAGGTGCACTAGGTAATATGGTGCCGCAACTACACATCCATCATATCGCTCGTTTCACAGATGACATCGCATGGCCGGGGCCGGTATGGGGCAATACCAAAGGTGAGCAACGCAGCGAAGACGAACAAGCAGCACTACTGACCCGCATTCAAAACGTTCTATCTCTGAGCTCTTTGTTTCAAAAAGCATAATTAAAAATTCGAATTCAAAAAAACCGCAGCCAATAAGCTGCGGTTTTTCATTTTCAATCTTAAGAACTACATCATCACATTGAGCGACAAACTGTCTTGTTGATTAATAGTGTAACGTATTCGAGTCGTGTGACCATGTTGGTTGGTGTCCACTAAACGACTTACCTTACCTTTCTTAATCCAAACATTAAGCATCGCGTCGACGCCATCTTCACTCATGCCAAACTTTGTAGCTAGCTCTTTACGAGCTGCACCACCTTGTTCACCAATGTACTGATGTAATTCTCTTAAAATCATGCGAATTGAGCCTCTAGTGCGCGCTGTTTTTTACCCAGCTTTTTAAAGCCGATGTAAGTGAGAACAAAACCAGCCACAATCACTACCATCCACACTGCACTTGAGATTGGGTGAGCAGCGAAATTAGCTGCTTGGTAGTAGAAAGTCGCGCCAAAGTAGCCTAGAGCCATTGTCCAAACAGCAATAAAGCGAGCAAACATTTGGCCAAACTCTCTTACGTACGCGCCCATCGCAGCAACGCAAGGAGTATATAGTAAGATAAGAATTAGGTACGCAAACGCAGCATGGCTAGAGACAAACTTCTCTTTCAGGTTACCGAAGATAGATGTATCAACTTCTTGATCTTCAGCCACAGCGCTTGAATCTGAAAGATCACCGACTTCGATACCTAGAGGATCTGAATAGCTAAGACCTGCTAGGTTATCTGGGATTGTCATTACCGCTTCATGTAGGCTGCCCGCTAAATCAAACTCCGCAGCTTCTTCATCAGAAGGTGTTGTGTACAAGCTGTTCAGTGTACCCACTACCGCTTCTTTAGCGAAGATACCAGTAATGATACCTACTGTCGCTGGCCAGTTCTCTTCCTGAATACCGATTGGCGCAAACACAGGCGTTACCACTTGAGCTGCTTTCGATAATACCGAGTTTTCGCTGTCTTCGTTACCGAATGACCCGTCAGTACCTAGTGAGTTAAGGAAGCTCAGTACTGCAACGACCATAACAATAGTTTTACCTGCACCAAGAACGAAACGCTTCAGTTTCTGCCATGTTTTTAGCATCACGTTTTGCATAGTTGGTAACTCGTAGTCTGGCATCTCCATTACTAGACTGTCACTGCTACCCGGGTAAAGAGTATTCTTCAAGAATAGGCCCGTAAAGATAGACGCAACAATACCTAACAGGTAAAGAGCGAATACGATGTTCTGACCCGCACCCGGGAAGAACGCTGCAGCAAACAGAGCGTATACCGGTAGACGTGCACCACATGACATAAACGGTGCCATGGCAGCAGCGAGTTTACGCTCACGTTCTTGATCAAGAGTACGTGTCGCCATAATAGATGGCACGTTACAACCAAAGCCAAGCACTAGTGGTACGAATGCCTTGCCTGGAAGACCAATTTTTTGCATGACCTTATCAAGCACAAATGCTGCACGAGCCATGTAACCAGAGCTCTCTAGAACAGCAAGGAACAAGTACAAGCAAGCAATAACAGGAATAAAGGTCGCGACCGTTTGAATACCACCACCAATGCCATCAGCTAAGATCGTCACTAGCCAAACCGGTAAATGATCATCCAATAAGTAGTGACCACCATCGACCAACAGTGCGCCAACGCCGATGTCAAAGAAGTCGATGAATGCGCTACCGATGTTAATGGAGAACATGAACATCAGGTACATAACCACGAAGAAGAACGGAATGCCTACCCACTTATTCAGAATCAGTTGATCAGCTTTCTCCGTAAAGCTTCGGCTCAATTTACCTTCGCTACGACGCACGCGCTTACAAAGCTCATGCAGCATAGTGTATTTTGCATCTGCTACCGCTAAGTCGATATCAAACTGGGCAGCCGCTCTCAGTGCATCAACTTGTTGGCGCTCGTTCGGTGCAAGGCTGTTCAAAACTAGGTAATCATTTTCGAGGGCGCGAATAGCAAGTGCACGATGTGATACGTCAGCATCATTAAATTGAGTTTCGACTTGTGGTAGTAGCGCTTCGAACGCTTCTTCATATTCGATCTTAGTCGGCTCTAAGCTAACGCCTTGGACCAACAATTTATGCAGCTTCTCTTTAAAGCGAGCAACTTGTGATTTGTCGTTTGCTGATAAGCTTAAAACTGGACAGCCAAGAGCTTTTTCCAGTGCTTTCTGATCAATCACCTGACGCTCACGCTTAAGCACATCCATCTTGTTTAATACAACAATCATTGGACGACCCATCTCACGCAGCTGAAGCGTCATGTATAGGCTGCGCTCTAAGCTACTCGCATCGACAACATTGATGATCACATCTGCTGGATGGGTAAGTACTGCACGAGAAGCAATAGATTCATCAATACTGTTGCTGTCATTACCACTATCTAGGGCGTAAATACCTGGAAGGTCAGTCAGTTTAAACTGATCACCCGCATGATTATATGTACCTGTCTTTTTCTCTACGGTAACACCAGCCCAGTTACCAACGTGCTGTTTAGCACCGGTTAAAGCATTAAACAGAGTCGTTTTACCGCTGTTTGGATTACCAACAGTCAACACTTGATAGTTCATTAGCTCACCTCGATCTGTTCAGCAATGTTTTGACGAATAGCGATAGAGACACCTCTTACTTCAACCTGTAATGGGTCTCCCATTGGTGCACGACGGATCAGAGTGACTTGGGTTTTCGGAAGAACCCCCATTACCATGAGTTTTTTTCTAACATCGGGAGATAGCCCGGTGAGAGCAACAACGGTAGCCGCTTTACCTTGCTCAAGCTGTGACAGTTTCATAAGCATCCAGTAGAGATATTGATAATGAGAAATATTGTTATTAACGCGATCATACACATCAATAACCATAATAATAATGTGTGAAATCAAAGTTTCCGAAAATAGACACTCGTAAATTTCGTTAAAACACGCTACGTCAATTCCGTTATTTTCAACACTCAATGAAAACTAGTGCGCGAGTACAAAATCAAAAAACACCAAACAAATCAATTAAAATCAATAACTTAAGATTATGTCGCATTTATTACATAATGATGTCGTTAATTTTATAAGGAAAATAAGTGCTACCCCGTATAGTTAATTCCAACGAAGAGAAACTCCTTCTCTTTAACTTTATTCCAGAGGTGATATGGCTTTCGCTGTATCACTCCGGCAGCAAGCGAAGGTGTCTTTGACACCCGTGGTATAGTCCCCCCGGCTATACCACGATATTTTTTTCTTATCTTCTCTGTCCCATCTTTTATTAAGTAATCGTCTATTCTTTCGTATCTCGTATCTCGTATCTCAGAAGCATAAAAAAGCCCCGAACAATATCGAGGCTCATTAGGGCGTGTTGATCTTTCGAGCTGGTTTTTGCAGCGAGTTGCTGGGTATTTATACAAGGCAGAGGCTTTGATGTGTAGCTAGCCTACATGAGAAGCCGATAACGCAGTAGAAATGACCAGCAAACGCTGCCCGAAGGGTTCGAGCTGGGCGCCCTCGCAAAAAGCGTTTTACTCTTTGTTGAGGGAGACTTGCTTAGAATGACTAGACTACTTCTCCCTCGCCGCGATTAAAACGCTTTTGACTAGGCGTCCCCATCTGAACAAAAATTCAACCACGAAAGGTCAACACGCCCTAGAATTTCGATTTCCTTTAGTCTTCGCCATTTTCAGCAAATTTCGAAGGAGACATACCAAAATGATGTTTGAATCTCTGACTAAAATACGACGGGTCATTGAATCCAGAATTGAATGCCACGTCAGATACCTTCTCGCCAGCCAATAGTCTTTCACAAGCATGCTCTAAACGTACTTGGTTCAGGTACTCTTTAAACGTCTTATCAAAAGCAGATTTAAAACGACGTTGTAAGCTACGCTCAGACATATATAACAAGCGTGCAGCAGAAGCCGTACCAAACTCTGCATCCGAGTAATGCTCACTAACTAATAGCGTGACGCGGTTCTTCCACTCTTGTTCAGCGCTCAGTTTCTGCTGCTCTTGCGTAAGCACAGGATGTTTAATGGTTTCTATCTGCTCTAGAGTGCTTGCTGTGATTTTCTGAGAGGCTTGGTATTCGATCGGCCATGACAGTTGCACGACATTCTGCGAATCCGATATAAACGTCTTCAGCTCGCCTCCACTCTGGTGGATAAGGAGCGGTAGTTTTTCAATATTTAGATCTGTTGACTGAGCTAATCCAGCCTCGGGATCGGCGGCCGTCCACTTAGGGAAAGGCATCCCAAAATCACGGAGTGTTATCACAAGCTGCTGCTTAACCTCTTCAACCGAGACAAGCATTCGTTGTGATTTAAAGTTACGTTTGATGGCACTCGCCACCAAGCTATTAAAGACAATATCAAGATTGAAGTAGTTCAGCGTTATGTATCGCTGTTTGGTATTTAAGTTAACCTCAAGTTCAATACCGGCCTTTGCAAGATCGTCCTTCCATGCCGTCAGCACCGACTCTAAAACTAATACCAAGTCATAATACGTTGTTTGACCGCTCTCATGGCCTTGAGCGAGCTGTTCTAAACCTTGGCGAAGCTCTACGATAGGTGATACTTCATCACTTTCTTGCCAATTAGGGATAAGTGCTGCAGCACGATTGACTTCTTCAACCAGCCCACCAGCGGTATGGGTTACCAGAACATTTTTAACCGCCAACTGTTTTTTAAGTTGCTGGTTAGTCGCCAATAGAATTCGACTTTGATGACGTAACTGATCGGTCTTCAAAGCCACTTGAGCCTTAAGCTTGCGGTTAGCAAAGGTGACAAAACGGGAACGCCAAAATACCAGTACCGTAACGAAACCTATCAACAAAACCATAAAGCTTGCGGCTGCCCAATTGCTCAAATACCAAGGTTCCAAAATAGTAAATGGTTGCTTAGTTGAAACGAAGCGATAGTGAGAGTCTTTAACAGGCTTCACTTCAAGAACATAATCTCCAGGAAGAATATGCTCCAAAGCCAACAAACCGCCTTCGAACTCAATCCAAGGTTCGTCCTCATTCAATCGATACTCCATTGCTTGGACAAAACCAACCGGCAATACACCAAACTTAAAGCTCAATGAGGATCCATAGGGCACTTGTAATGACTCTATGTATTTACCACCCAAAGCAACTGTATTTTGATCAACAGTGACTTTACTTACCAACGCACGCCTTTGTGGCGTATCAGACACCAAGAGCTCGTTGGACATCGCACCAACGAGGCCATACTTAGAGCCCATAACAAGCAAGCCCGATTGCAGTGGGTCAGCCACTGATAAGCTGCACGCTCCCGGTGAAAACTCATTGAGAATCAAACCAAATGGTGAACCAATATGTTTGTTGAGAATGCCACTGAGCCCATAAAAGCTAATTCCCTTTGACGAACCTAACCAGATTCCGTGCTTATCACTGACCAAACAAACCGGGCTAATGTTATCTTCAACCAACTCGACATCTTCTATGTATTCGCTTCCATTGGCAATTCGATAAACGCCATAGCTTCCAGCAAACCAGTGTGAGCCATCATTCGAGTGAGCAATATCAACCACCTTGCCAAATCTCAAGCTGTCTCTTTTGAAGCTAATCCTGCCATCGACTAATGAATAGAAACCATGGTCGGTGCCAATATAGACTTCGCCTTGTTTATCTACTGAGAGATCTGTGATTTTTGCAGGTAAGTACTTACTGACTAGCCAATCCATGCCGTACGATGTCGCTTTATTAGTAGCTATATTGAACGAATAAAGGTTTTGTTCAGAAGTCAGCCATAATAGCCCTTGTGTATTCAGCGCGAGAGTATCGACTGGTCGTTGACGCAAGCTTCTAGGTAGCTCTAATGAGGTGAGCTGGCGACTATGTTGGTCGACTGCATTTAAGCCTGTTGGAGTAGCAAGGTAAACCAAGCCCTGATGCGCGACGATATCACTTACGGGCTCAGAATAAATTCGCTTTGGAAGCTCGCCCGCATCCGCTTTCGCTACGTAGAGACCCTCTGATGTTGCTACCCAAAACTCGGATTCACTGATAGACAGTATTTTATTGACGGAAAAGCGCACCGAATGCATGCCTAATCCAGAGATGGAAGTTCTTTGAAAAGTGCTACTGTATAAAGAAAAGTAGCGTATTCCATTGTTAGTGGCTATCCACAAACCACCAGCAGAGTCGTTGACTAACGAGTATATCTTTTCACCAGGAAGCGAAAAGTCTTGGTTATCAGATCCTTGGAAACGCTTTATCTTACCCGTAATAAAGTTGTAACTCATCAAACCGTGTTCAGTTCCAATCCAGTATTGATCGGAGGTTTCAGCAAGAGACAACACGTGAGAGCCGGGAATTCGATTTACTACATCCGGCGATGATAAGTTAATGATCACTAACCCATTGCGCGTCCCGACAAGCAGCTCACGTCGAGCATCAGAAAAGTAGACCTCTTCGATATAGAATTTACCGGAAGCGGTAATGTGTTCAAATTCTTTCTCTTCAGAGCGATACACCCCTGCCGACGTTGCGAGTACCCACTTCGAAAGTACCCTTTCAGCGTCATTGATTCGGATATCGCTGCGCTTATTGTGACGATATAGCTTGAGTAAAGAATACGTTTCGAATTCACTGGTGAGTGTATTGTAGGTATAGAAGTTATTTCTATCGGTAACCCAGATATAGTCACCTGATGCGCCGATATTACGAATTTCAGCTCCCGGGCTCAGACTAAATGCGAGAAAGCTCTCTATACCTGGTACATGTCGATAGACCTCATTATCAAAGTAGGTCCAAAATTCATCGTTTAAAAATGCCACCTCATCGGAAGAGAATTCAAGCAAACTACCTTTCCTGGGTAAGAGAGTTCCACCGTCATAAAACATGACTTTACCGTGGACATCGTGAATCCATAAACCACCACCTTCACCTAAGTAAAGGTTTTTAGCGGCAAGAAAATTCCCTTGCCCTTGAACAGGTAAAGGATAGAAAACAGATGACGCGGCACTCAGTGTAGAAACACCCAGCGAAATACTCATGAAGATGAGTAATCTGATGATCACTTGATACAAGGTTTTTCCCAAAAACAGCAAATACAGCGCGGCCCACGCGGCTTTGAAAGTGCGATAACCGTCGACGAGTTATTTTGTGATTATAATTATCTCACTATTTTAGCGGAAATTACCTAGGGAAAAAGACGGTTTGTAAAATTGAGGAAGGAATTATCTTATAGATCACGAAAATGCCGCAAAAAGCGGCATTATTCATAAATGTCTGATTGTAAAGTCTATAAATGACTGGAGTGTATCAGTACTATTGAGTTGATAGACAGCTTGAGTAGCTATCCGTCAGCTGTTGTAGGAATGCAAAGTAGCTCCCTTTACCCACTTCGATTGTTGAACCGATTGGATCAAGCTGGCCTTTTTGCGTTGAGCTACCGCGTACAACAGATTCAATCACAGCTGGCGTAAATTGAGGTTCAGAGAATACACACTGAACATCTTGCTTTGCCAATGTCTTCTTAATAGTAATCAGAGTCTTAGCACCCGGTTTGCGCTCTGGGCTTACGGTGAAATGACCAAGTTTGTTTAGACCAAACTCGTCTTCATAATAACTGTAAGCGTCGTGGAATACGTAGTAACCCTTATCCTTTACAGGTGCGAGCTGAGCTTCAATTGCGCTCTTTTTCTCAGCCAGTTGTGCTAAGAAGTTCTCAAGGTTCTTGTTGTAAGTGTCGGCATTCTTAGGATCAAGTTCAACAAGCTTGCCCGTGATGTAAGATGAAGCGACTTCCACTTGGTCGGTACCCAACCAGAAGTGTGGGTCATGGCTGCCGTGATCATGGCCGTCATGGTGGTGATCATGTGAATCTTCACCAAACTCTTTTAGATTGATGTTTGGGATTTCACTAATAGTAATCACGTTATCATTCGACTTAATGACTTTGGTCAGGAAGGCTTCCAAGTCTGGACCGAACCAAATAACCATATCTGCCTGCTGAACTTTCTTCACATCAGACGGTTTTAAAGCGTAGTCGTGTGGTGAGGCATTACTGTCCATTACCGCGTCTGGTTCACTGACACCTTGCGTTAATTCAGTAACAATCATTTGAATAGGTTTAAAACTTGTTAGAATGGTGCTCGCACTGGCAAGGCTTGGAATTAATAATAAGCTTGTCAGTATAAAAGATGAACGTAACATATTACCTCGATAATAGAAAAGTAGCTTAGGCCTGCTGTAAATGTTACATTATAACATTAGCTAATTGCAAATGAGTTCTATTCATGGATAACTTAATCCAATTGGATTCCGTCAGTGTTGAGTTCGACGGTAGAAAAGTTTTAGACAATATCTCTCTAAATATAGAGCGCGGCCAAATCACAACTCTAATAGGCCCAAATGGTGCAGGTAAATCGACCCTAGTCAAAGTGCTACTAGGACTTCAAAACCGATACTCTGGCACCATTACCAAAAACAAAAAACTAAAAATTGGCTATGTTCCACAAAAACTTAAGCTTAATGACTCGCTCCCTTTAAACGTAGAGCGCTTCTTAAAGCTTACCGGTAAATTCAGTGAACAAGAGATTCTTGAATCATTGAAACTGGTTGGTGCCGAGCACCTGATTAAAAACAACATGCACCAGTTATCTGGTGGTGAGAACCAACGTGTGTTGATCGCCCGCTCGCTACTCCGTCGCCCAGATCTACTGGTACTCGACGAGCCAGCACAAGGTGTTGATGTTCAAGGTCAAATTGATCTTTATGAACTGATCGACTCCATTCGCCACCGTTTTGGCTGTGCAGTGTTCATGGTTTCACACGACTTGCACTTAGTGATGGCAAAAACTGATGACGTGATTTGTCTGAATCATCATGTTTGCTGTTCTGGTGCGCCTGCTGATATTAAGCACCATCCTTCTTATATCGCTCTATTCGGTACTGCGGTACAAGAGAGCTTGGCTTTCTACCATCACCAACATGATCATCACCATCACGACTTGGCAGGCCAACCTGTTTCAGGCGATGTTCACGACTGCAAAAATCATAATCACGGACATCACTAATGCTTGAGTTCCTTTTACCTTCTATTCTCGCTGGCCTTGGCATTGCACTTATTGCTGGCCCACTGGGTTCATTCGTTGTGTGGCGTAAAATGGCTTACTTTGGTGATACGTTGGCTCACGCGTCATTGATGGGGCTAGCTCTTGGCTTTCTATTAGAGATTAACCTCTACTTAGCACTGTTAATCTGCTGTTTGATGCTCGCGGTACTGCTAGTTACCTTACAGAAACAGAAGCTGGTCGCGACCGACACACTTCTGGGCATACTCGCACACAGTGCACTTTCGCTTGGTTTAGTGGCCGTTAGTTTTCTCGACAACGTACGTGTAGACCTAATGAGCTACCTATTTGGTGATCTGCTTGCTGTATCACCAACAGACCTTGTGTTTATTTATGGCGGCGCCGCCGCTGTGGCACTAGTTTTGGCTATCTTCTGGCGTCCATTGCTATCCACAACGGTTAACGAAGATCTCGCCGCTGTAGACGGTATCAACATAGACCTGATGCGTTTGGTATTGATGTTAATGGTCGGTATCGTTATTGCGGTAGGTATGAAGTTTGTCGGTGCTCTGATTATGACATCGCTACTGATTATTCCAGCTGCGACAGCACGTAAATTTGCTCAAACCCCTGAACAGATGGCCTTTATTGCCTCTGGCATTGGTTCTTTGGCAGTGCTCGGTGGACTGAGTCTTTCTTGGTTCTACGATACCCCAGCGGGCCCTTCTGTAGTCATCACAGCAACGGCAATGTTTATGCTGTCCCAAATGGTAAAGAATCGAGCATAGATTAGTTTTACATCTCGCATCTTCGAGAACATACAAAAAAGGCTTGGTCATCGACCAAGCCTTTTAATTATCTATCACTGTAAAGTGCTGGTTACCAACCAGTAATCTCGCGTAGACCTTTACCGATGTCAGCAAGAGACTTAACTGTCTTAACGCCTGCTGCTTCAAGTGCTGCGAATTTATCTTCAGCAGTACCTTTACCGCCAGAGATGATTGCGCCAGCGTGGCCCATACGTTTACCTGGAGGAGCAGTAACACCCGCGATGTAAGAAACAACTGGCTTAGTTACGTTCTCTTTGATGAACGCTGCAGCTTCTTCTTCCGCTGTACCACCGATCTCACCAATCATTACGATTGCTTCTGTTTCAGGATCTTCTTGGAACAGTTTTAGGATGTCGATGAAGTTTGAACCTGGGATTGGGTCACCACCGATACCAACACATGTAGACTGACCGAAGCCTTCGTCTGTTGTTTGTTTAACTGCTTCGTAAGTAAGAGTACCTGAACGAGATACGATACCTACTTTACCTTTCTTGTGGATGTGACCAGGCATGATACCAATCTTACACTCGTCTGGAGTGATAAGACCTGGACAGTTAGGACCGATCATGCGAACGCCAGTTTCTTCTAGCTTCACTTTAACGTCGATCATATCTGTCGTTGGGATACCTTCAGTGATCGTTACGATTAGTTCGATACCTGCGTCGATCGCTTCAAGGATTGCATCTTTACAGAAAGGTGCTGGTACGTAGATAACTGTTGCTGTTGCACCAGTCACTTCTACTGCTTCACGTACTGTGTTGAACACAGGAAGACCAAGATGAGTTTGACCACCTTTACCTGGAGATACACCACCAACCATTTGCGTACCGTATGCGATAGCTTGCTCTGAGTGGAATGTACCTTGACCGCCAGTGAAACCCTGACAGATTACTTTAGTGTCTTTGTTAATTAGTACAGACATTATTTCGCCTCCGCAGCAGCAACAACTTTCTGAGCAGCATCTGTTAGAGATTCAGCTGCAATGATATCAACATCAGAATTAGCAAGTACTTCACGACCTAGGTCTGCGTTTGTACCTTCTAGACGAACAACAACTGGTACTGTTACGCCTACTTCTTTAACCGCACCGATAATACCTTCAGCGATCATGTCACAACGTACGATGCCACCGAAGATGTTTACTAGTACTGCGCTAACATTGTCATCAGAAAGGATGATCTTGAATGCTTCAGCTACACGCTCTTTCGTTGCGCCGCCGCCTACATCAAGGAAGTTTGCTGGTTTGCCGCCGTGTAGGTTAACGATATCCATCGTACCCATTGCTAGACCTGCACCGTTAACCATACAGCCAACGTTACCGTCTAGTGCTACGTAGTTTAGTTCCCACTGTGCTGCGTGTGCTTCGCGCTCATCTTCTTGAGATGGATCGTGCATTTCACGTAGTTTAGGTTGACGGTACATCGCGTTTGAGTCGATGTTGATCTTGCCGTCTAGACAAAGAAGGTTGCCTTCGCCAGTAATTACAAGTGGGTTGATCTCTAGTAGAGCTAGGTCGTACTGAGAGAACATTTGGCCAAGACCCATGAAGATCTTAACGAACTGTTTGATTTGGTCGCCAACTAGACCAAGTTTGAACGCAAGTTCACGGCCTTGGTAAGCTTGAGGACCTACTAGAGGATCAATCGCAGATTGGTGAATCAACTCAGGAGTCTCTTCAGCGATTTTCTCAATGTCCACACCGCCTTCAGTAGACGCCATGAATACAATTTTACGAGTTGCACGGTCTACAACTGCGCCTAGGTAAAGTTCGTTAGCGATGTTAGACGCTTCTTCAACTAGGATTTTAGTTACAGGCTGACCATTTGCATCTGTTTGGTAAGTCACTAGGTTCTTACCTAGCCACTTTTGAGCAAACTCTTTAACGCCTTCTCTTGTGTCATGTAGTTCTACACCGCCCGCTTTACCGCGACCGCCTGCGTGTACTTGACACTTAACAACTTTCTTTTCAGTAGAGATACGACCCGCAGCTTCGAAAGCTTCTTGAGCTGTATCACATGCGAAACCTTCTGGTACAGGCAAACCGAATTCTGCAAACAGCTGTTTGGCTTGGTATTCATGCAAATTCATTTTGATATTCCGTTTATTTTCCCTTAAGGGATTATTATTTCCATAACGACACAGTTATCTGTGTTACGTCTGTAGGGTCTTCTCAAATCAGCCAAGACTACTCATATAAACAGTTAATATTTAACAAGTAATCGTTGGCTCAAGTGAAGGCCAGACGTCGAGCTAGCCTAGCCTTTGAAACTATCAACGTCTAGCTGTTGAGCACAACTAGACGTTTTAGCGATATTAAACGTCTAATAGGAGACGTGCTGGATCTTCTAGTAGCTCTTTAATCGTTACTAGGAAGCCAACTGACTCACGGCCATCGATTAGACGGTGGTCGTAAGATAGCGCTAGGTACATCATCGGTAGGATTTCAACTTTACCGTCAACCGCCATTGGGCGCTCTTGGATCTTATGCATACCCAGGATAGCCGCTTGTGGTGGGTTGATGATTGGCGTTGACATCAGTGAACCAAATACACCGCCGTTTGTGATAGTGAAGTTACCACCCATTAGCTCATCAACAGTTAGCTTGCCGTCACGGCCTTTGATCGCTAGCTCTTTGATGCCTTTTTCGATGTCAGCGAAACCTAGAGTATCACAGTCTTTAAGTACTGGAGTTACTAGACCACGTGGCGTAGATACCGCCATGCTGATGTCGAAGTAGTTGTGGTAAACGATATCATCACCGTCGATAGACGCGTTTACTTCTGGGTAACGCTTCAATGCTTCAGTTACCGCTTTCACGTAGAAAGACATGAAACCTAGACGCGTGTCGTGACGCTTCTCGAACTGATCTTTGTACTGCTTACGAAGGTCCATGATTGGCTTCATGTTTACTTCGTTGAACGTCGTTAGCATTGCAGTGCTGTTCTTCGCTTCAAGCAGACGGTTAGCGACTGTCTTACGTAGACGCGTCATTGGTACACGCTTCTGGCTACGAACTGCTGCTGGCGCTTCTACCGCTGCAGGAGCTTCTGCTTTAGGTGCAGAAGCTCCTGCAGCTAGGTGCGCATCGATGTCTTCACGAGTGATACGACCACCTACGCCAGTGCCTTTAACGTCAGCTGGTTGCAGGTTGTGTTCAGCTAGAAGACGACGAACTGCTGGGCTTAGCGCATCGTTGCTCTCTTCAGAAAGCGTCGCTTTGTGGCGCTTATCTGGAGATGCTTCAGTATCTTCTGTTGTATCTGTCGTTGGTTCACCAGCAACCGCGCCAGGCTTAAGCTTAGCGATAAGTTGCTTAGAAAGTACTGTTGCACCTTCTTCTTCGATGATTGCCTCTAGAACACCAGCTTCTGGAGCTGGTACTTCTAGAACCACTTTGTCAGTTTCAATATCTACGATGACTTCATCGCGTTCAACCGCTTCACCCGGTTGTTTGTGCCAAGTTGCGACTGTTGCGTCAGCCACCGATTCAGGTAAATCTGGAACCAGAATTTCAATTGTCATATCTGTGTTTTCCTTTTACTTCTAGTTCGAAAGTAGGGTCAGAGCGTCTTCAATTAACGCTTTTTGTTGTTTCAAGTGTACTGACATGTAGCCAACCGCAGGTGATGCTGAAGCAGGACGACCTGCATATTTAAGATCAGCACCCGCTGGAATCGCAGCACGGAAGTTGTGTTGGCTGCTGTACCAAGCACCTTGGTTTTGTGGCTCTTCTTGACACCAAACGTAATCTTCAACATTTGTGTACTGTGCAATCGCAGCTTGAACTTCCTCAAGAGGGAATGGGTACAGCTGCTCGATACGCACAATAGCAACATCGTCTTGTTCGTTCTTACGGCGCTGTTCTAATAGGTCGAAGTAAACCTTACCTGAACAGAACACTACGCGTTTCACGTTCTCTGGCTTGATGGCATCAATCTCAGCGATTGCTGGCTGGAATGTACCCTCTGCAAGATCTTCAAGTGAAGACGTACACAGTGGGTGACGCAGCAATGACTTAGGAGACATAACAATCAGAGGACGACGCATTGGACGTACAACCTGACGACGAATCATGTGGTAAACCTGAGCTGGTGTTGATGGAACAACAACCTGCATGTTCTGTTCAGCACATAGCTGTAGGTAACGCTCTAGACGTGCAGAAGAGTGCTCTGGACCTTGACCTTCGTAACCGTGTGGAAGCAGCATTGTAAGACCACATAGACGTGCCCATTTTTGCTCACCAGACGAGATGAATTGGTCGATAACCACTTGAGCGCCATTCGCAAAATCACCAAACTGTGCTTCCCAAAGGGTTAAGCCGCTTGGCTCTGCTGTTGCGTAGCCGTATTCAAATGCCAGAACCGCTTCTTCAGATAGTACTGAGTCAAATACTTGGAAAGGACCCTGTTTATCGTGAATGTTCGCTAGTGGAACGTAAGTGCTCGCATCTGTTTGGTTATGTAGAACAGAGTGACGGTGGAAGAAAGTACCACGGCCTGAATCTTGGCCAGAAATACGGATACGTTTACCATCATCAACCAGAGTCGCATACGCAAGCGTCTCCGCCATACCCCAATCGACTTGTTTCTCACCATTAATCATGGCAGTACGATCGTTGTACAGTTTGTTTACTCGGCTTTGTAGCTTGTGGCTATCTGGGTATTGGCACAGCTTAGTACCAAGCTCTTTTAGACGCTCGATATCAATTTGGCTGTTCCAATCGATGTTCCAATCGTGACCAATGTATGGGCTCCAGTCTACAGAGTGCAGGGCCATTGGGCGCCACTCTTTAACGACAACTTCACCATGGTCTAGAGCATCACGGTATTCGTTGACCAGCTGAGTTGCTGTGTCGATACCAAACTCACCGCGCTCCATTAGGATGTCTGCGTATAGCTTACGTGGTGTTGGATGCTTCTTGATTTTTTGGTACATCAGCGGTTGAGTTGCATTCGGCTCATCTGCTTCGTTGTGACCGTGACGACGGTAACAAACAAGGTCGATAACAACATCGCGCTTGAACGTATTACGGTAATCCAGTGCCAAGCGAGCAACGAAAGCTACTGCTTCTGGGTCATCTGCATTAACGTGGAAAATCGGTGCCTGTACCATCTTAGCGATATCAGTACAGTACATAGTAGAACGCGTGTCACGTGGGTTTGACGTTGTGAAGCCAACTTGGTTGTTAACAACGATACGAACGGTACCGCCAACACAGAAGCCACGTGCTTGAGACATGTTGAATGTCTCTTGAACTACACCTTGACCTGCAATTGCAGAGTCACCGTGAATAGTAATAGGTAGTACGCTGCTGCCATCTTTATCGTCTAGACGATCTTGACGAGCACGAACTGAACCAATAACTACTGGGTTTACAATCTCAAGGTGAGACGGGTTAAATGCCAACGCTAGGTGAACATCGCCACCTGGAGTTGCGAAGTCAGCAGAGAAACCTTGGTGATATTTCACATCACCTGTACCCCATGTTTCGTCGTGTTTGCCAGCAAACTCGTCGAATAGGTCTTGTGGTTTCTTACCAAGTACGTTCACCAGCATGTTCAAACGACCGCGGTGAGCCATACCAATAACAACTTCACGCATACCTTGACCACCAGCATGACGAATGATCTCTTTCGTCATTGGAATCAAAGCATCACCACCTTCTAGAGAGAAACGCTTTGCGCCTGGGAACTTAGCACCAAGATAGCGCTCAAGACCTTCAGCAGCAGTTAGCTCTTCTAGGAAAGCTTGCTTCTCTTCTTTATTGAATGATGGTTGACCAGAAACAGACTCTAGACGTTGTTGAATCCAACGTTTTTGTTCTGTGTTAGTCATGTGCATGTATTCTGCACCGATAGAGCCACAATACGTCTGCTTCAAAGATTTGTAGAGATCTTTAAGAACCATCGTCTCTTGGCCAATCGCGTAAGAGCCGACGTTAAACGTCTCGTTGAGGTCTTCTTCGGTGAGAGTGTGGAAGGAAGGATCCAGTTCAGCGACTGTATCTCTTTTCCATAAACCTAGTGGGTCTAGGTTTGCTGCTTGATGCCCACGGAATCGGTAAGCATTAATAAGTTGCAGAACCTTTACTTGTTTCGCATCGACATCTGGATCACTAACTTGGACACTGTAATGCTTTGTTTCTTGAGCGAGTCGTCGGAAGTATTCACGAACACGAGAGTGTGGTTGTTCCACCGCTTCTGAAGCTTGCACAGGCAACTCTTCAAAAACGCTTCTCCATTCGTCACTTACCAAGTCGGGGTCACTTAGATACAGTTCGTAGAGTTCCTCTACGTATGTTGCATTGGCGCCAGCCAAGTGTGAAGACTCGAGCCATGCCTTCATCACGCCGTTGTGCATATTTTCCCTTAACCAGTAGTTTTCACGTTTGCTGCGGTCTTATAGCCGAGCTATTAAAAGGCCGCCCAAAACAGCTAGGGCGGCAATTTTTTTATTTCTTAAACCGAGCGATTTACAAGCATGGTCTTGATGTGACCAATCGCTTTCGTCGGATTTAATCCCTTAGGACAAACACTTACACAATTCATGATGCCATGGCAACGAAAAACGCTAAATGCATCATCAAGATCAGACAAACGTTCATCTGTCGCTGTATCTCGGCTATCAATTAACCAACGGTAAGCAGCTAGTAGGCCTGCAGGACCGATGAACTTGTCTGGGTTCCACCAGAAAGAAGGACAAGACGTTGTACAACATGCACACATGATACATTCATACAACCCATCCAAATGTGCTCGTTCATCAGGGGTTTGTAGGTTTTCGCGTGACGGTGGCACATTGCCATCAGACACTAAGAATGGCTTCACTTTTTCGTAGTTATTGTAGAACTGAGTCATGTCCACGATAAGGTCACGCACAACCGGTAGACCCGGTAGTGGGCGAATCACAATCTTGTCTTGGCCAGACAGCGCAGACAATGGAGTGATACATGCCAGTCCATTTTTACCATTCATGTTGAGACCGTCAGAACCACATACACCTTCACGGCATGAACGACGGAATGAAATTGTTGGATCTTGCTCTTTTAGTAGGATAAGAGCGTCCAAAAGCATCATGTCTGACCCTTCGTCTACTTCAAGGACGTAGTCCTTCATGTAAGGCTTTTGGTCAACATCTGGGTTGTAACGGTATAAAGAGAAATTCAGTTTCATGGTTAGATCTCCTTAGTACGTACGTGCTTTTGGTGGGAACGCTTCACGGTGGATAGGTTCCATGTTTACGTTACGCTTAGACATCTCTTCAGTATCAGGATTGTAAAGCGTGTGGCATAGCCATTGCTCATCATCACGATCAGGGAAGTCAAAACGAGCGTGTGCACCACGGCTCTCTGTACGGTAGTTAGCCGCTACAGCAGTCGCGTAAGCTGTTTCCATTAGGTTTTCAAGCTCTAGACACTCAATACGCTGCGTATTGAATTCTGTAGACTTGTCAGAAAGGTGTGCATTCTTCAGACGCTCACGAATCGCTTTAAGCTCTTCTAAGCCCTCAGCCATTGCTTTACCTTCACGGAATACAGAGAAGTTGTTCTGCATACATTGCTGTAGATCTTTACGGATCTGCGCTGGATCTTCACCGTCCGTGCTGTTTTCCCAACGGTTGTAGCGCTCTAGTGAACGTGCAATGTCTTCTTCAGTTGCTGGCTTCGCATCCGCTTGCTTCTTCAGTGTCTCACCTAGGTGTAGACCTGTTGCACGACCGAATACAACCAAGTCAAGTAGCGAGTTACCACCTAGACGGTTCGCACCGTGTACAGATACAGAAGCAATCTCACCACAAGCAAATAGACCTTGTACTTCAACATCGCTACCGTCTTCAGCTTGCTTGATCGCTTGACCAGAAACTTGCGTCGGAACACCACCCATCATGTAGTGACATGTTGGGATTACTGGAATTGGCTCTTTTACTGGGTCAACGTGTGCGAATGTACGAGACAGTTCACAAACGCCAGGTAGACGAGATTCAAGCGTCTCTTTACCTAGGTGGTCCAGTTTCAGTTTGATGTGTGGGCCCCAAGGACCGTCACAACCACGACCTTCACGGATTTCAACCATCATTGAACGAGCAACAACGTCACGACCCGCTAAGTCTTTCGCGTTTGGTGCGTAGCGTTCCATGAAACGTTCGCCGTCTTTATTTAGAAGGTAACCACCCTCACCACGACAACCTTCCGTTACAAGAACACCTGCGCCAGCGATACCCGTTGGGTGGAACTGCCACATTTCGATATCTTGCATTGGAACACCAGCACGGATCGCCATACCAACACCGTCACCAGTATTGATGTGAGCATTTGTCGTTGAAGCGTAAATACGACCAGCACCACCAGTTGCTAGAATAGTTGCTTTTGCTTTGAAGTAGCATACTTCGCCTGTTTCCATGCAAAGTGCTGTTGTACCAAGGATGGCACCGTCTTCGTTCTTCACAAGATCAAGCGCATACCACTCAGAGAATACGGTTGTTTTGTGTTTGATGTTTTGTTGGTAAAGCGTGTGTAGCAGAGCGTGACCAGTACGGTCAGCTGCCGCAGCGGTACGAGCCGCTTGCTCACCACCAAAGTTTTTCGATTGGCCACCAAAAGGACGTTGGTAAATGGTGCCGTTATCAAAACGAGAGAATGGAAGACCCATCTTCTCTAGTTCGATAACTGATTCTGGGCCATTTTTACACATGTATTCGATAGCGTCTTGGTCACCGATGTAATCAGAACCTTTAACCGTATCGTACATGTGTTGTTCCCAGTGATCCTCATGCGCATTACCTAGCGCAACCGTGATACCGCCTTGAGCAGAAACGGTGTGAGAACGAGTTGGAAATACTTTAGAAAGCAATGCACATGAAAGGCCTTGCTCAGAAATTTGTAGTGCGGCACGCATGCCAGCACCACCAGCGCCGATTACTACGGCATCAAACTCACGAACAGGAATAGTCACTTACGCACCCCACAAAACAAACAGACCAGAGAAGAAATATCCTAGAAGAACCGCAACTACACCTACTTGAAGACCAACACGCAGTTTCGCGCATTTGATGTAGTCGGTTAGCACTTGCCATAGACCGATCCAAGCGTGAACAAGAACCGATGTAAGCGCTAACATGGTAAAGACTTTAGTGAAGGTTCCACCAAAGAACTGAGTCCATGATACGTAAGAGATATCGGTGAAGGCACAAAAGCTCACCAAATAAATTGTGTAAAGCGTCATAATGATTGCAGTTGCACGAATCAGTAGAAAATCGTGAACGCCATTACGACCAAATGTAGAAACGTTGTTTACCATACTAAGATCCCCGCTAGTAGAGACAATACCGCTGTCGCTGCGAATGCAACCTTAGCGCTCTTAGCGCCAGATTCCAGCTCTTCAAAGTGACCTAAGTCCATAAGAAGGTGACGAATACCACCAGCAATGTGGTATGCCAAAGCGGTTAAAATGCCCCACAGAATAAACTTAACGAAAAAGCCATCGACGATGTCGCTTGCTTCCGCAAAGCCTTCTGGGGAAGAGAGGGAAATATTTAATAGATAAAGTAAAATTCCGATCGCAACAAAAGTAATCACCCCAGACACGCGGTGTAGGATGGAAGCTATTGCTGTGATAGGAAAGTGGATAGTCTGCAAATCTAAATTAACAGGTCTTGTCTTTCTTTCTTTCACGGGCTTGCTCACTCAGCTCCATTGAGCATTACGGTCATTAAATAACCTTTGATATTGTTATGGACAAAATTTGGTCGCAAACCTGTAAAATTTAACATTAACTTAACAAATAACTGAAGTTGAGCCTGAGTTAATTGTAAAATATTTGTTAACAACAAGGTTAACGAAGACACCTCACATTTCTTCTTAGCCTTGCATTTATAAGGTTTTAACCAAACTTTTCAGCGCCACTATACGGACGGCAACATTCTAATACAATTGATGTAACAAATAATGCTACACAGCACAGATTTTTAACGAATTTAATGTAAAAAACACTAACAAGTGCACACAAAGCTGCAGAAAAATTGACTTTCCCACGTAAGACCAGTAAAAAAATGGCACATAAACATCCTGGACGGATTAAATAATAAACAAAGGAGATTGTTATGGCGGATAAGAAAGCTACCCTTCATATTGAAGGTCAAGCGCCAATCGAGCTGCCGATTACGGAAGGTGTACTTGGTACGCCAGTGATCGATGTTCGTACACTAGGTTCTAATGGTTTTTTCACTTTTGACCCTGGTTTTCTTGCCACTGCATCCTGTGAGTCTCAAATCACTTTTATTGACGGCGGCAAAGGTATCCTTTTGCACCGTGGTTACCCAATTGACCAACTAGCCAATAACGCTGATTACTTGGAAGTATGTTACATCCTTCTCTATGGTGAAGCCCCATCTCGCGACGAATACGAGAAATTCAAAACTACCGTTACTCGTCACACCATGGTTCATGAACAAATCGCAAGCTTCTTCCACGGCTTCCGTCGTGATGCACACCCAATGGCCGTTATGTGTGGCGTGGTTGGTGCTCTTGCTGCGTTTTATCATGACTCACTTGATATCAATAACGACACGCACCGTGAGATCGCGGCTTACCGCCTGATCTCGAAAATGCCAACGTTGGCGGCAATGTGTTACAAGTACTCGATCGGTCAACCGTTCATCTACCCTCGTAACGACCTAAGCTACGCAGAAAACTTCCTTCACATGATGTTCGCTAACCCATGTGAAGAGTACGAAGTAAACCCTATCGTTGCTCGCGCAATGGATAAGATCTTCACTCTGCACGCAGACCATGAGCAAAATGCTTCTACTTCAACTGTACGTCTATCTGGTTCTTCAGGTGCTAACCCGTTCGCGTGTATCGCGGCAGGTATCGCATCTCTTTGGGGTCCAGCTCACGGCGGTGCAAACGAAGCATGTCTACGTATGCTTGAAGAAATTGGCAGCGTAGATAACATCGAAGAGTATGTTGCAAAAGCGAAGGACAAAGATGACCCATTCCGTCTAATGGGCTTCGGTCACCGCGTTTACAAAAACTACGACCCACGTGCAACAGTAATGCGCGAAGCGTGTCACGAAGTACTGAAAGAGCTAAACATCAAAGATCCACTGCTAGACGTTGCAATGGAACTTGAGCGCATCGCACTTTCTGATGAGTACTTTGTATCTAAGAAACTGTACCCGAACGTAGATTTCTATTCAGGTATCATCCTGAAAGCGATCGGTATCCCTGTTTCAATGTTCACAGTAATCTTTGCGATGTCTCGTACTATCGGTTGGATTGCACACTGGAACGAGATGCACAGCGACCCAACGAACCGTATCGGTCGTCCACGTCAACTGTACACTGGTCAAGAGCAGCGTGACTTTAAAGCACTTCACGAACGTGAATAATCGCTTTTGAAGTATGATTGTTAAAAAGGGTTGATGCGAAAGCATCAACCCTTTTCTTTTATACGAGATACGAGATACGAGATACGAGATACGAGATACGAGATACGAGATACGAGATACGAGATACGAGATACGAGATACGAGATACGAGATACGAGATACGAGATACGAGATACGAGATATTTTGAATATCCGTAACGGCCTGTCAAGGAGATTCCCTACTCCTTCCTTCGTCAGTCTAGGAAATGACAGATTCAGATATAACCCTTTAGCGTTCTGAGTGGCGCATCACATCGGCGGATACAAACTTATAGTTGCTCGTCATCCCCAAGAACGAGTTGGGGATCTCATGAAGCGTATAGCGAACCTTACGAAGTTCCTCAAAGGTTTAAGGGATACTCTCTACTCGTATCCCTCATCTAGCATCTGGTCTTAAACTGGATTATCGATATCGATAAACTCAACATCCAAGCCATGCTCTTTTGCTAGCCACTCACCTAGCGCTTTAATGCCGTAGCGCTCTGTTGCATGATGCCCTGCTGCGAAGTAATGAATGTCTTGCTCACGCGCAGAGTACGTTGTGCGTTCTGAGATCTCACCCGAAATAAATGCATCTAAGCCGTTCGCTGCAGCAAGCTCAATGTAGTCTTGGCCGCCACCTGTACACCAACCGACTGTTTCAATCATTTTATCGGCGTTTTCCGGAGCAATATGCAGTGGCTCACGATTCAAAACTTGATTGATCTTCTCCGCAAACTCAGTACCTGTCATTGGTTTGCGCAGCTTACCAAACATAGCGACTGATTGTGGGTGCCCTTCTAAACCACCTTCTACCTCAATATCAAGCAGTCGAGCCAGCTCAGCGTTGTTACCTAATTCCGGATGAATATCCAGAGGTAAGTGGTAGCCCATAAGGTTGATGTCATTCTTAATCAAAGTGCGGATGCGTTTACCCTTCATACCACGAATCGGCTCAGGCTCACCTTTCCAGAAATAACCATGATGAACAAGCAGTGCATCTGCGTTTAGCTCAACCGCCTTGTCAATTAAAGCTTGTGATGCAGTAACACCTGTAACAACGCGTTTTACTTCAGACGTACCTTCAACTTGCAGACCATTCGGGCTGTAATCTTTAATCTGTTGAGGTTGCAGCTTCTCGTTAAGAATTTTTTCTAATTGTAGGTTATTCATTGCTTGTTCCAGCTTACATTTTTGATAACGTGGTTATATCAATTTACGGGTAGAATGTCGAAAGCATACTTGGGTCGGACGACCTTAGCCAATCAGTGAGGAATAGATGGCGTCATTACAACGATTTTTTCAATGGATCATGGATTCACCGCCACTGTTAGAGTGCAAGCAACCCGTTAGTGATTTAACACAATTTGCATCGTCACAATCACTTCCAAATGACCATCAATATCAAGGCAATCCAAGATTAGGATTTGTTTATCAGCATTTGTGCCAAACTCTGTTCGAAAACTCACCTCATTACGCCATTGCTCATGATGAAATCCAAATCAATGTAGATGGTCGAACATTGGGTGCCATAGACTTTATTCTAGAAGATAAGCGCAACGCTCAATTGGAGCATTGGGAAGTGGCAATTAAGTTCTATCTGCTTCATGAAGATACTTGGTATGGTCCTAATGCGCATGACCAACTCGACAAGAAGTTTGATCGAATGCTTAGCCACCAGCTGCAAATGTCTTGTTCTGAAGCATTTCGCGCTCAATACCCTGACCTCGATATTCAATCGCAACATCTGTTAATGCAAGGCCGCTTGTATACTAACCCGTTTCTTGAACAAAAAGTTCCAACTCATTGTTTAGGTTATGAAATTAACCCCACAAAAGTAAACGGCTACTGGTGTTATCAAAATCAAGCCCACTTAATTGAGGAAGCGCTGTACCCACTTACCAAAAACCAATGGGCGTCAGGTAGTGAGAATTTCAAGCAATCACCCATTACAGAGTTTGGTGATCGCTTCGTACATGGCCAAACAAAGTCTGGGCAATTCTGGTTCGTGATGCCAGAGCGCTGGCCACATGGATAAGACCACTTTCAAAGTGGCACAAAAAAGGGTTGATGCTTTCACATCAACCCTTCTTATTATCTAGCTAAAATCGATTATAGGCCTGCCGCAGCAAACACTTGGTTAACGATCTCTTGAGCTTCTGCTTCGATTTGCTTCAGGTGCTCTTCGCCTTTAAAGCTTTCGCAGTAGATCTTGTAGATATCTTCAGTGCCTGACGGACGAGCTGCAAACCAACCGTTTTCAGTTGTCACTTTAAGACCACCGATTGCTGCACCATTACCAGGGGCGTGCGTTAGACGAGCAGTGATTGCATCACCCGCTAATGTTTCTGCTGCAACCATCTCTGGCGATAGCTTTTTAAGTACGTCTTTTTGAGGACCGTTAGCAACGGCTTGAATACGGTTGTACTTAGACTCACCGTGTTTTGCCGCTAGCTCTTCGTAGTAGTCTTGTGGGTTCTTACCCGTTACCGCGGTAATTTCAGCAGCAAGAAGACACAAAATGATGCCATCTTTGTCTGTTGACCATGGTGTACCGTCTTTACGTAGGAATGATGCACCCGCAGACTCTTCACCACCAAAGCCGAACGTACCGTTGTATAGACCATCCACAAACCACTTAAAGCCTACTGGAACTTCACAAAGTTCACGACCAAGGTCTGCAACTACGCGGTCAATCAATGCACTTGATACCAGTGTCTTACCAACAGCAACATCTTTGCCCCAACCTTCACGATGACGGTATAGGTAGTCGATACATACCGCTAGAAAGTGGTTCGGGTTCATTAGGCCTTTTGGCGTTACGATACCGTGGCGGTCGTAATCAGGGTCATTACCAAATGCTAGGTCGTACTCATCTTTAAGCGCTAACAAACCTGCCATTGCGTAAGGAGAAGAACAGTCCATACGAACCACGCCATCTTTATCTAAAGACATAAACTGGAACGATGGGTCGATAGCTTCACTTACTAAAGTTAAGTCAAGGTTGTATGCCTTACCAATTTGACGCCAGTAGTCGATGCCGCTACCACCTAGTGGATCAACACCAATTTTTAGGTTCGCTTTTTGGATTGCTTCCATATCGATTACATTAACTAGATCATCGATGTATGGCTTAACAAGATCCATCTCTACAAACAGTTCAGATGCTTTCGCTTCTACAAGAGACATGCGTTTCACACCCTGTAGACCTTCTGCGATCAGAACGTTTGCACGATCTTCGATAGCTTGAGTCAGCTCAGCTTCCGCAGGACCGCCATGTACTGGGTTGTACTTGATACCGCCATCTTGTGGTGGGTTGTGAGATGGCGTAATAACGATGCCGTCAGCCTTATCTTCGTGCTTAAGGTTGTACGTTAGAATCGCATGAGAAACACCCGGTGTTGGTGTGTAGCCATTGTCTTGTTGAGTGATTACTTGAACGCCATTGGCAACCAGTACTTCAACAACACTAGAGAATGCTGGCTCAGAGAGCGCGTGTGTATCTTTACCTACAAACAGAGGACCTGTCGTGCCCTGCTCTGCACGCACTTCTGCTACTGCTTGAGCAATAGCAAGAATGTGGTTTTCATTAAATGTTGATTTGTCTGCTGTACCACGGTGACCAGAAGTACCAAACTGTACTTTATGGTCTGGGTTAGAAGCATCCGGTTGCTGTAAGAAATAGTTCGCAACTAAAGCCGGGATATTATGAAGATCTTCCTGCTGAGCTTTCTGCCCGGCACGAGGGTGCATAGCCATTTTGACATCCTTATATACAAAATTAAAAAACAAAAAAACCTCATAATATCTTCTTTAACATGGATATTATGAGGTTTAAATCAGATTTCCTTAGATTGAACCTGTTACTTTTTCTATTAGTTCAGCTTGGAAATTCATGCGACTCATCAACTGTTCAACCATCTGTCTCTTACGACTGGTGTTGTTGTTGGTGATTACCCAAAACGGGCTCTGCGGAATCGCTTTTGGCTTAGTGGTGTTACCGTTAGCCAATAGTGTCGCTTCATTGTCTGCGAAGTAAACACGTTTGCGACCTTTTACTTGAGTCGCTTCTGAAAAGCTCGCTGGGTCAATTTTATGCAGTGTTGATAGCACCAGCATGAAACGATCAATGGCTTTCTTTAAAGAGGCAAATTCATCTGAAATAAGCAGTGAGCGCATCTCTTTTACGCCATCCAGCTTCTCTGGAGTAAAGCCTACTTCCTTACTCACAACGATACCTTTCGGCTCCACGATCTCTTCAGCCGGAGCCAAGCCTTGGTTATCCACCTGCAATAAGCGGCGCAGAATATCTGAAGCACTTTCGCCGATACGTTCTGTCTGACCCGCGATATAACGGTATAGGTCCTCATCAACCTCAATTGTTTTCATTCGCTTTTCACAATCTCAATGTTTAAACTCTGAGGGATTATAGCGAGATCCGCGCGGATACTCTACGTCAAACCCACCATGAATAAGATAAAAATGTCAGTACAGCTCAACTATAAATTGGAAGGTGAGGGTCACACCATCGTTTTGATCCATGGATTGTTCGGTAATCTGGATAATTTAGGCCTACTTGCTCGCGATCTTAGAACCGATCATCAGGTACTCAGTATTGATCTACGTAATCATGGTGTATCCCCGCACAGCGGCACCCACGATTACCGTTCAATGGCCGAGGATGTTGCGCAGCTTTTGGCGTCACTCAACATCTCTAATCCTATCGTTATAGGTCACTCAATGGGTGGCAAGGTTGCGATGGCACTGACTGAATTAACAGATATCGATAAACTCATTGTACTCGACATGGCACCTGTCGCTTATACGCAGAACCGCCATGACAATGTTCTTGCAGGTTTGAATGCTGTTATTAAAGAGCAACCAACTTCTCGTTCAGAAGCGCTCGAGGTATTGGCTCGTCATATCGAAATTGACGGCGTACGACAGTTTTTGACTAAGTCATTGTACAAAAACGAACATGGGATAATGGTTTGGCGATTTAATGTTGCATCGCTAGAGGCCAATTACGCCAACATTATTGGTTGGGAACCAATTGAGAAAACCAGCGTCAAAACTCTACTGATTAAAGGTGGCGACTCTGACTACTTGATGCCAGAACATCAACCTATGGTTCAGCAGCAGTTTTCTAACGTAAAAGCGCACGTCATTGCCAATACTGGTCACTGGCTGCATGCCGAGAAACCAAAAGAAGTCCTCAGAGCTATTCGCAAGTTTTTGAGCTAATAGTCTCGGCTTTTTGAAAGAACAATCTCTATATCAATAGATAAATGAGAAGTCAGCGATTTCTGTTGATTAACTTTATCCCACAACAGTGATATAGTGCGCCCAAGCAAAATTGGTATATAAGGTTCCCATGCTTTACGACTACATGAACATCATTGAATCTATTGGTTTAGATCTTCTATTTGCATCGATTTTCTTTCTAATCGGTATGGCAATCAAAGACGTTCTGAAACAGGGTAATGTTCCGGCATTTGGTCGTCGCATCGTATGGTTAGTGTTGTTCCTTGGCTGCGCAGGTTTTATCGCCAAGGGAATTATTCAAGTGAGCTGGGAAGGTTCAGGAATCGGTTGATTCTGGTCCAAACTTTATTACACCGACAACAGACAAAATGAAAGGTAATGATTCTATGGCAAGTGTAGGTCTCTTCTTCGGTAGCGATACAGGTAACACTGAAGCTGTTGCAAAGATGATTCAAAAGCAATTGAGCAAGCAGCTCGTTCACGTTCAAGACATTGCAAAAAGCAGCAAAGAAGACATCGATAACTTCGACCTGCTTCTTCTAGGTATCCCAACTTGGTACTACGGTGAAGCACAATGTGATTGGGATGACTTTTTCCCAGAGCTAGAAGCTATCGACTTCTCAACTAAGCTAGTTGCTATCTTTGGTTGTGGTGACCAAGAAGACTACGCTGAGTACTTCTGTGATGCTATGGGTACTATCCGTGATATCGTTGAAGCGAAAGGCGGTACTATTCTAGGTTACACTTCAACTGAAGGTTACGAGTTCGAAGCATCTAAAGCACTTGTTGAAGGCGACGATAGCCAATTCGTTGGTCTATGTATCGATGAAGATCGTCAACCAGAGCTAACTGATGAGCGCGTTTCAAGCTGGGTTAAGCAAATCCACGAAGAGATGTGTCTAGCAGAGCTAGAAGACTAATCCGTCTTTAAGCTAACTGAACATATTAAAAAACCTCCCAAGCGGAGGTTTTTTTGTTTCTACTTTTTACAGAATACGATTAGTTAGGCCTCAACAGGTTCATCGTCTTCCCTAAATTGTGGTTTCTTCCTTACGTAGAGCGTACGTTGGATTTCAGACACCACCTGCCCTTTTTTATCTTTTACATAAATAATGAACTCTGGGAAACACTTTTCACCCAGTTGAGTCTGACGATAAATGTCATCCAACTGATTTTGACTAATTTCAAACTCGGCATACAGATCCGACTGACCTGGCTTGATAAAGTTAATGCTCGCTTCTTTATCCCAAACATAATAACGCTCACCAAGAATTCCCATTAACATCAATGAGTAAACTGGATCAGTAAGAGAAAAAATGCTCCCTCCATACTGAGTGCGATTGGCATTTTTGTTCCACCAACGTAGCTTCAATACGGTTTTTACAACTCGGAAATCAGGGCTAATGTGGGCAATTTTGATTCCTGCGCCCCAAAAAGGCGGCCAGATGTTGAGCGCAAACTTAACGATATTGGGTTTGTAGATTCTAGCGAGTTGCTTATTCATTACGATCTTCCATGTTCTGTTTTTTATTCACCACCATAATAACTGGTCGTACCTCCAATATAAGAGAGATATTTAGATTTTACAAAACAGATTGTGATGTAAGTGAGTAACCCTTTGAAGTTCGTGGTTTATTGTTGTGGTCGAGTATCCTATAATAATGGGAATATTGAATTCTGTTAATTGCTGCAGATCATCAACAGGAAAGTATATGTCAGACAACAATCAAGCGCTAAAAGATGCTGGTCTTAAAGTGACCCTCCCAAGGCTCAAAATTCTAGAAGTATTACAACAGCCAGACTGCCAACACATTAGTGCTGAAGACTTGTATAAAAAGCTAATCGACCTCGGTGAAGAGATTGGCCTTGCGACCGTTTATCGAGTTCTTAACCAATTCGATGACGCTGGCATTGTAACTCGCCACCACTTCGAAGGCGGTAAGTCTGTATTCGAACTATCAACGCAGCATCACCACGATCACCTTGTATGTTTAGACTGTGGTGAAGTGATTGAATTCTCAGACGACATCATCGAAGAGAGACAAAAAGAGATCGCTAAGCGTTACAACGTTCAGCTAACAAACCACAGTTTGTACCTTTACGGTAAGAGCATGACGGGTGATTGCAAAGGCAACCCAGACGCACATAAACCGAAGAAATAGAAAAAGCGCTGGCCTCGGTCAGCGTTTTTTATTTGTCCGCTATGAATAATATCTCGACTTCATCATCTCAAAACGGCTTCACACTGATTGAAATGATTGTTGCTATAGCAATCATTGGCATCATTGCGGTAGTTGCCCTACCGCGATTCCTTGGTATACAAAACGACAGTCGAATTGCTCAATTTCAAGCTGCAGAGTCACAGTTCCAAACTGCCGTTACCTATGCTCATAGTAAATGGTTGGTCAATGGTGGTGGCAGCTCAGAGATGAATGATCTACCCGGGTTTGGTGAAGACGAAAACGGTAATCCTCAGCTCGATATCAACGACGAAGGTTATCCATTAGGCACAACCAAAAACAATCCTATGGGCGCACCGTATAATATTGGCCAAGGCCATCAAGGCTGTGTTGATATCTGGAATGCGATTATGAACACTGAACTAACCGTTACGACAGATAGGGATAATTTCGAAGGCTTTGACTTTGTATCGAGACGACAAAACCTCGATTTCTTCACCAAAGAAGGTCAATTTATTCAAAATGCTAAAGCCGTTTGCTATTACATTTATACGGCTATCGGCCACCACCGTAACCCAGATAGAGCCGAATACGTCTTTTGGTATAACTCGCGTACGGGTGAGATCAGTAACAGTCGGCCTGAGGATATGACTCCTTAAGTCAATAATCTCGGCTACCCCCTTTGGCCTCTATCATCTAGACGTAAAAAAGCCGGCAATTATGCCGGCTTTTAATATGTCTAACAGAAGATGCAATTAAGCTTCTGTTTTACCCCAAGTATCACGTAGACCAACCGTACGGTTGAACACTAGCGCGTCTGCTTTCGAGTCTTTTGAGTCAACACAGAAGTAACCTGTACGCTCAAACTGGAAGCCTTGCTCTGGGGCTGCTTCTGCTAAGCTAGGCTCAACGAAGCCGTTCAGTTTAACCAAAGAGTCTGGGTTGATTGTTGCAGCAAAGTCATCCGCAGCCGCTGGGTTAGCTACTGTAAATAGACGATCGTACAGACGAATCTCTGCTGGTAGTGCTTTGTCAGCAGATACCCAGTGAATAACACCTTTTACTTTGCGACCATCAGCTGGGTTCTTACCTAGCGTTTCATCGTCGTAAGAACAGAAGATCGTTGTGATGTTACCTTCAGCATCTTTCTCGATACGTTCAGCTTTAATCACATAAGCACCACGTAGGCGAACTTCTTTACCTAGAACCAAACGCTTGTACTTCTTGTTTGCTTCTTCACGGAAGTCATCACGCTCAATCCAAACTTCACGAGTAAATGGTACTTCACGAGTGCCCATTTCAGGTTTGTTCGGGTGATTTGCTACCGTTAGTGTTTCCACTTTGTCCGCATCGTAGTTTTCGATCACGATCTTAACTGGATCCAGTACAGCCATTGCACGTGGTGCGTTCTCGTTAAGGTCGTCACGGATACAAGATTCAAGCGAACCGAATTCAATCATGTTCTCTTGCTTCGTTACACCGATACGCTTACAGAACTCACGGATAGACGCAGGCGTGAAACCACGACGACGCAGACCAGAGATTGTTGGCATACGTGGGTCGTCCCAACCATTAACTAGGTTTTCAGTCACAAGTGTGTTCAGCTTACGCTTAGACATCACCGTGTACTCTAGGTTTAGGCGGCTAAATTCATACTGACGTGGCTGACAATCAATCGTAATGTTATCTAGCACCCAATCGTATAGACGACGGTTGTCTTGGAATTCTAGAGTACAGATAGAGTGCGTAATGCCCTCTAGTGCATCAGAAATACAGTGCGTGAAATCGTACATTGGGTAAATGCACCACTTGTCACCAGTTTGGTGGTGGTGAGCAAAACGCACACGGTAAATAACTGGATCGCGCATTACCATGAACGACGAGCTCATGTCGATCTTAGCACGCAGACACGCTTTACCTTCTTCAAAGCCACCATCACGCATCTTTTCAAATAGCGCTAGGTTCTCTTCAGGGCTGCGATCGCGGTATGGGCTCGCTTTACCAGGCTCTTTTAGCGTGCCACGGTATTCACGGATCTGCTCAGGACTTAGCTCGTCAACGTACGCTAAGCCTTTATTAATTAATTCGACAGCGTAAGCGTAAAGCGTATCGAAGTAGTTTGATGAGTAACAGATGTCACCAGACCACTCGAAGCCTAACCAGCTTACATCATTCTTAATTGACTCAACGTATTCAACGTCTTCTTTTTCAGGGTTTGTATCATCGAAACGAAGATTACATTGTCCCTGGTAGTCCTGAGCAATACCAAAGTTCAAGCAGATAGATTTAGCGTGACCAATGTGCAGGTAACCATTCGGCTCCGGCGGGAAACGAGTATGCACGCTAGTGTGTGTACCATCCGCTAAATCTTTATCAATAATTTGGCGAATGAAATTCGATGGACGAGCCTCAGCTTCACTCATCTATAGCACCTCTATGTATTTAGTATTGTCAGAGAAAAATTCTTCTTTCTGTTCTAGAAACAGCGCTTTTAACTCAAGCCTAGGATAGAAAGATCATTGTTGCTAATCATCCACAATTCTTAGGCTTTACACAATAAGAACCATCAGTTTATTGCGAATATTTCTGCTATTCGATGAAGAATAGAACGCTGAATGATTCAAGCGTCAAAGCCAGATACGAAAAAGCCTCCCATAAGGGAGGCTTCAATTTCGATTTACTTAGTTCTTTGGGCTGTTGCGTGAGTGATTTGCTCTACGCGAAAGCGACTAAGGAAGTTTAACGTCTGATAGGTCTTCACCTGCACCGATTGCTTTCATTTCGCCAGCAACGATTTCAGCTAGTGGGCCTAGGATAACCTGTAGGTTGTTTTCACCTAGTTTAACCACACCTTTAGCACCTAGTTTCTTAAGAACAGCTTCGTCAGCTACTGAGCGGTCTTTAAGAGTTAGACGTAGACGAGTGATACAAGCGTCGATTGAAGTTAGGTTCTCGTGACCACCTAGAGCTTTCAGGTATTGACGAGCTAGGTCACCTTTTGGCGCTTCACCGTCAGTTGCTGCAGCACCTTCTTCGTCATCTTCACGACCTGGCGACTTCAGGTTGAAAGCGCGGATTGCGAAGCTGAATGTGAAGAAGTATAGAGCACCGAAGCCTAGACCGATGAATAGTAGCGTCATTGGCTTAGTCGCTAGACCGAAGTTCAATACGAAGTCGATTAGGCCAGCAGAGAAACCGAAGCCGTGAAGCGTACCGAACATGTTAGCGATTACTAGAGATAGACCAGTAAATACAGCGTGCATTGCGTATAGAGCAGGAGCTAGGAATACGAACATGAATTCTAGTGGCTCTGTGATACCTGTTAGGAATGAACAGAATGCTACTGAGAATAGTGCGCCACCAACTTGACCGCGTTTTTCAGCTGGAGCTGCTAGGTACATTGCTAGTGCTGCACCTGGTAGACCAAACATCATTACTGGGAAGAAGCCGTTCATGAATACGCCAGCGCCTTTGTCGCCGCCGAAGAAGCGGTGTAGGTCACCAGACTTAACTGTTTCAGTTACTTCTTTAACAACTGCAGTGATTTCTGGGTTTACAGAGTTCGCGAAGTTGAATGTGTACTCTTGACCAACAACTAGAGTTTTCGCTAGAGCTGGGTCAACACAAAGTTGCTTGAAGCTTTCGAAGCCAGCAGAACCAGCTACTACGATCTCTTGACAAGTACCCATACCGAACCAGAAGTAAGAGTTCAATACGTGGTGTAGACCTACAGGGATAAGTGCACGGTTAAGAGTACCGTATACGAACTGACCGATAGCGCCAGACGTTGATACTGCGTGAGCTAGTGCATCTAGACCAGATTGAACACCAGGCCATACCACACCAGAGATTGCACCAGCAACTAACGCAAATAGACCGGCCATGATAGGCACAAGACGTTTACCTGCGAAGAATGCTAGCCACTCAGGAAGGCGTGTTGCATGGAAAGCGTTGTATGAGTGACCTGCGATGATACCTGCGAAGATACCGCCGAAGAAAGACATGTTTACGTCAGCATTAATTGTTGTTGCTGTCGCAGTTAGTACGAAGTAAGCAACCGCACCAGCAAGACCTGCTGCACCGTTACCATCTTTAGAAAGACCAATTGCGATACCTAGACCAAATAGCAGCGGTAGGTTACCGAAGATAGCACCACCAGCTTGCGCCATGAATGGAATATCAAGTAGATCGCCTTGACCTAAACGTAGTAGAAGCGCCGCAATCGGAAGCGTTGCGATAGGAAGCATTAACGCTTTACCCAGCTTCTGTGCATATCCTAGAATATTCACCTGTTGTTTCCCCCTATAGGATTTTTAGAATTCGTTTGAGAAACTTATTTTAGTCGCTCAATTTAGTCCTAATCAGTGTATTCAATTAATTTTGCTCCGCAAATTAAAACCTTACCATTTGTGATCCTAATCACCAGTTTTTGCCAAATCCCAAGGTTTTTGCTAGCGAGATCATAAAACTTATTTTATCATTCAAAAAAATGAAGATTTACAGATAAAATTCGACACTAAACATTAGGCCAATGCATAGGTAGCACCCGCTTTCTTTGCCTCACTAATAATCAATAACCAGGCCGCCTAATGAAAGGCTACAACGTATTTGTTTACTGTATTTTCAATGGCTTAATTCGAACTTCACTTTGAAGTTTGCCGATTTAAAAAAGTTAAATCGTTACGTAAATGATGTTTGCAAACTAAGTCGACATTTAGGTAACGAACAAAATTTAAAGATCTCACGAAATAAGGATTAGCTGACTATGTACGCGCTAAGTAACTGTAAAATCTACACTGGTAGTGATGTTCTCACCGATCACGCAGTTGTTGTTGAAAACGGACTGATTAAGCAAGTCTGCCCTGTTGCTGAACTGCCAGACGGTATTGAGGTTCGTGACCTAGACGGTGCTAACCTAAGCCCGGGCTTTATTGACCTACAACTTAACGGTTGTGGTGGTGTGATGCTCAACGATGAAATCACTGCTGAGACTATGCAGATTATGCACCGAGCTAACCTTAAGTCTGGCTGTACTAGTTTCCTGCCAACACTGATTACCTCTTCAGACGAAGATATGCGCGCAGTCATCACTGCTGCTCGTGAATACCACAACCAATACCAAAACCAATCTCTTGGTTTACACCTAGAAGGTCCTTACCTTAACGTTGCGAAAAAAGGTATTCACAGCGTCGACCACATTCGCAAATCAGACAGCGAGATGATCGATCTAATCTGCGAAAACCGCGATCTCGTTGCTAAAGTTACTTTGGCCCCTGAATTAAACGACCCTGAGCATATTGAACGCCTACACAAAGCTGGTGTTGTAGTTTCTATCGGTCATACCAATGCGACTTACGCTGAAGCGCGTAAAGGCTTTGAATCTGGTATCACATTCGCAACACACCTATTCAACGCGATGACACCAATGGTTGGTCGTGAGCCAGGTGTTGTAGGCGCAATCTACGATACGCCAGAAGTTTACGCCGGTATTATCGCTGACGGCTTCCACGTTGATTACGCAAACATCCGTATTGCACATAAAATCAAGGGAGAAAAGCTTGTATTAGTGACGGATGCCACAGCTCCTGCAGGTGCTGACATGGAATACTTTATTTTTGTCGGTAAGAAAGTATATTACCGAGATGGTAAGTGTGTTGATGAGAACGGCACACTGGGCGGCTCAGCTTTGACTATGATTGAAGCAATACAGAACACAGTTGAGCACGCTGGAATCGCTTTAGACGAAGCTCTGCGCATGGCGACTCTGTACCCAGCAACAGCGATGGGTGTGGAAGATAAGCTAGGTCGAATCAAGAAAGGCATGGTTGCAAACCTGGCTGTATTCGATAGAGACTTCAATGTAAAAGCGACTGTTGTTAACGGACAATACGAGCACAATTAAGTATGAATGGCGGACAAATAGGTAACGTAGACTTAGTTAAACAACTAAACAGTGCGGCGGTATATAGACTAATAGACCAACAAGGTCCTATCAGTCGTATACAAGTGGCTGACGTAAGCCAACTCGCACCAGCAAGTGTTACAAAAATTACCCGCCAATTATTAGAACGTGGCCTTATCAAAGAGGTCGCGCAGCAAGCGTCTACTGGCGGTAGGCGCGCTATCTCCCTAACGACAGAGGTGGAACCTTTTCACTCCATCGCTGTTCGTTTGGGCCGAGATTATATCCAACTCAGCCTGCATGACCTTGGTGGTCGTGAACTGGCTTTTGTTCAAGAAGACCTAAATTACTCGGATCAATCCGATTTGATGGAAGGCTTGTTGACGACCCTTAAGTCTTTTGTTGCTGAGCAGCAGTATCAAATCGACCAATTGATTGCGATCGGTATTACCCTACCAGGCCTTGTAAACCCGACAACGGGTGTGGTTGAGTACATGCCAAATACCGATATAGATAACCTAGCCCTTAGCGACATTATTCGCGACACATTCCACGTTGCTTGTTTCGTAGGCAACGACGTTCGTGGTATGGCGCTCGCTGAACACTACTTCGGTGCAAGCCAAGACAGTCAAGACTCTATCCTAGTCAGTGTTCACCGTGGTACGGGAGCGGGCATTATCGTTAACGGCCAAGTGTTCTTAGGGCATAACCGTAACGTTGGTGAGATTGGTCATATTCAAATCGACCCACTGGGTGAGCAGTGTCAATGTGGCAACTTTGGTTGTTTAGAAACCGTTGCAGCAAACCCAGCTATCGTGGAGCGCGTTCAAAAGCTGATTAAGCAAGGTTACGAGTCCTCTCTAACTGAGCTTGAGCGCATCACAATTCAAGATGTTTGTGACCACGCGATGAATGGTGATGAACTGGCAAAACAGAGCTTGGTTCGCGTTGGTAACCAATTAGGCAAAGCGATTGCCATGACGATCAACTTATTTAACCCACAAAAAGTGATCATTGCTGGTGATATTACTAAAGCTCAAGACATTGTTTTCCCCGCAATTAAGCGCAATGTAGAGAATCAATCGCTAACGACTTTCCATAGCGGCTTGCCTATTGTAGCATCTGAGATCGATAAACATCCGACAATGGGTGCTTTCGCGATGATCAAGCGTGCCATGCTCAACGGCGTGTTATTGCAGAAGTTACTCGAAGACTAAAGAAAAACAATATTGATTTTCCGCGGGCCGTGTTTGGATAAACACGGCCCGTTTTTATAAGCTAGGGAACAACAACTACAAGTTATGGAACTTATATTATTATCCGCTGCATTTATTGCAGGCTTTATCTCTTTAAAGTGTCAACTTCCGCCACTCGTTGGCTTTCTCATTGCTGGCTTTGCGCTTAACGCGTTTGGTTTTGAAAGTAATGACACCATCGTGACTCTTGCCGACCTCGGCGTAACCCTGTTGTTATTTACGATTGGCCTTAAGCTAGATATCAAAACCTTGCTATCCAAAGAGATCTGGGCTGGCGCAACAGTGCATAACCTGCTTTCTACCCTCTTTTTTGCACTGGCTCTGTTTGGCTTTAAACTACTTGGGATCTCTTCCCTTGCGGCAATGTCGAACGAACAGATCATCTTATTAGGTTTTGCCCTCTCCTTCTCTAGTACGGTTTTTGCAGTCAAAACCCTTCAAGAGAAAGGTGAAATGAATGCCACCTACGGTACTCTGGCGATCGGCATCTTGGTTATGCAAGATATCTTCGCAGTGGTATTCCTAACTGCTTCTACCGGTAAGATCCCTGAATGGTATGCCATTGCCCTATTTGCACTTCCTCTACTACGCCCACTCTTCTACAAAGTACTCGACTGGGTTGGCCACGGCGAAATGTTGGTGCTATTTGGTATCTTCTTCGCATTGGTTGTTGGTGCTGGCCTGTTTGATTTTGTTGGTGTTAAACCCGATCTTGGCGCACTGATCTTAGGTATGTTGCTTGCGGGTCACGCTAAAGCATCGGAACTATCAAAGTCACTCTTCAACCTAAAAGAGCTGTTCCTCGTCTGCTTCTTCTTAAACATCGGCTTATCTGAGCAACCGACTATTCAAGGCTTTATGCTGGCAATCCTGTTCTTACTGCTATTGCCAGTCAAAGGCTTCCTCTACTTCTGGGTACTCAACTTCTTCAAATTCCGCGTCCGCACCTCGCTACTTGCGTCGCTTTCTCTATTCAACTTCAGCGAATTCGGCCTGATCGTTGGTGGTCTTGCATTTAAGATGGGATGGATGTCTGGCGATATCTTGGTCGCAGTCGCAATTGCTGTCTCTCTCTCTTTCTTGATTGCAGCGCCACTCAATCGCGCTGGGCACAAACTGTATCAACAGTCTGGTAAGTGGCTAAAAGAGCACGCAGCAGAAAAGCTCAATCAGCGTGACAAGCGAATTGACCCAGGGCATGCCCAAGTATTGATTCTTGGCATGGGTCGAATCGGTACCGGTGCTTATGACGAACTCCGCGCTCGTTACGGCAAAGTCAGCCTAGGAGTAGAAGTAAGAGAAGAAGCAGCACATAGCCATCGCAGCCATGGGCGTAACGTTATCTCTGGCGACGCAACCGACCCGGACTTCTGGGAACGCATTCTAGATACCGCTAATGTTAAGCTCGTTATTCTAGCTATGCCTCATCACCAAGGTAATCAGACGGCTCTCGAACAACTCAAAGCGCGTAACTTTAAAGGTCAAATCGCTGCTATCGCCGAATATTCAGATCAGTTAGAGACACTTAAAGAAAACGGTGTTGATGCTGCATTCAACATTTATAGCGAAGCGGGTAGCGGTTTTGCACGTCACGTATGCGAGCAACTCAACCCTAACATCATGAAAATGTAGTCTTTGACTCCAGCCACTCACTCTTATTTTCGATCAAATATTGTCGATAATTTGAGAGGAGTGGCTAAAAATCACACCACATTTAAACCCTATCAATCAAAACCTCACTTCAATTAAATATTTTTTAATATAACCCTCTTTATATAATTTTTTTCATCATACCCGGTTGCATTTTTTAACCAGAATGGCAAATTGAATGCAGTTGATTTGGAAATGATTTGAAAGGAAGTTCTATGTGTTCAGTATTTGGCATTCTTGATATTAAAAGTGATGCTGCAGCACTTCGCCCTGTTGCTCTAGAGATGTCTAAAAAACTCCGCCACCGTGGCCCAGACTGGTCTGGTATTTACGCAAGCGACAAAGCAATTCTTGCTCACGAGCGTCTAGCTATCGTCGGCCTAAATAGCGGTGCACAGCCTCTATACAGCCAAGACAAAAAACACATCTTGGCAGTAAACGGCGAAATTTATAACCACAAAGAACTTCGCGCTCGTTACCAAGATAAATACGAATTCCAAACGGATTCTGACTGTGAAGTTATCTTGGCACTATACCAAGAGCTAGGTGCAGACCTGCTTGAAGAGCTAAACGGTATTTTTGCATTCGTACTTTACGATGAAGAGAAAGACGAATACCTAGTTGGTCGTGACCACATCGGTATTATCCCTCTATACCAAGGTTACGATGAGCACGGTAACTACTACGTTGCCTCAGAAATGAAGGCACTAGTGCCAGTATGTAAAACAGTGAGCGAATTCCCTCCTGGTTGTTCATACGGTTCAAAAGATGCTGAGCCTCAACGCTACTACGTTCGTGACTGGAACGAATACGCAGCGGTACAAGGTAACTCAACCAGCAAAGAAGAGCTGACAGAAGCGTTAGAAGCTGCGGTTAAACGCCAACTAATGACTGACGTTCCTTACGGTGTACTTCTATCCGGCGGTTTGGACTCATCTATCACATCTGCAGTAGCGAAACGCTTTGCGGCAATGCGTATCGAAGACGATGAGCAATCTGAAGCTTGGTGGCCACAACTGCACTCTTTCGCTGTTGGTCTTGAAGGCGCGCCTGACTTAGTCGCTGCTCGTGAAGTTGCTGACAAGATTGGTACGGTTCACCACGAAATGACCTACACAATCCAAGAAGGTCTGGATGCGATTCGCGACGTTATCTACCACATTGAAACTTACGATGTGACCACCATCCGTGCATCTACTCCAATGTACCTACTTGCTCGTAAGATCAAAGCGATGGGTATCAAGATGGTACTTTCTGGTGAGGGTGCGGATGAGATCTTCGGTGGCTACTTGTACTTCCACAAAGCACCAAACGCAAAAGAGTTCCATGAAGAGACAGTACGTAAACTTCTAGCTCTGAACATGTTTGACTGTGCTCGAGCAAACAAATCTCTAGCAGCTTGGGGTGTTGAAGGTCGTGTACCTTTCTTAGATAAAGAATTCATTGATGTTGCAATGCGTCTAAACCCAGAAGATAAGATGTGTGGTAACGGTAAGATGGAAAAACACATCCTACGTGAGTGTTTTGAACACTACCTACCAGATTCTATCGCTTGGCGTCAGAAAGAGCAGTTCTCAGATGGTGTAGGCTACGATTGGATCGATACTCTGAAAGCAACAGCGGAAGCGAAAGTAACCGACCAGCAAATGGAAACAGCGAAATTCCGTTTCCCATACAACACGCCAACAACCAAAGAAGGTTACGCTTACCGTGAGATCTTTGAAGAGTTGTTCCCGCTAGATTCTGCAGCAGAGTGTGTACCTGGTGGTCCATCTGTAGCATGTTCATCTGCGAAAGCGATTGAGTGGGATGAGTCATTTAAGAACAATGCTGATCCTTCAGGTCGTGCTGTTAAAGCGGTTCACAACGACTCTTACTAGAAACCAGCATTCTAGAAAATCAAAAAAGGCGCTCATAGCGCCTTTTTTTATTATCCAATGATTCGAAAGTCAGATTAGATACGCGCTGCTAGTGCTGCATTCTCAATGCTCACCGGAACCACTTGACTGATCATCTGTACCAGCATTATGGAGCGTGCTTCACCATCTTTTTCATGGTAAACCGCCTTGATACCTGCAAACTGACCACTGCAGATCTCAACCACATCACCTGCTTGATAGTCTGGACACAACTGCGGACAATCATCCACTGGGTAGCCCTGACACTCTCGTTCAATCTGCTTCAGTTCGTAAATCAGATCACCTTGGACCTCATGTGGCATCGCGCCAAATTTTATGAAATCCACCACGCCTCGTGTTGAACGCAACGTAGTAAAGCTTGGGCCCTGTTCATAGTCAAATCGAACAAAAATGTAAGAAGGAAACAGCGGCTCTTTGACACGCTTCTTTTTTCCTCTAACAACTTTTTCGACTTCAAGTTGAGGATAGAAACACTCTACCCCCTGATTTTCCATATGCTGCTTCGCTCGGAGTTGCTCTCCTCGCTTACAGTAAAGTAGATACCAACGTTTCATTTTCCTAGCCATTTTGTATTTTTTTTACATCTTAACATAGCCAAATTCGGATTAACTCACGTTAATGACATGAATTGCTTATCACTAACAAATATTGCGGAATAGACCAATTAATCAACAAAAATAACTTTATCGATAACCACAACCCGAATTATACAGTAAAGCGTACCCAAAAATACAGAGCAAAATACATACGCTTACAAATCACAAATTGTTACTTACAAGCTAAAAAGCCATCAATAACACCTTGTTCAATAATGGAAAATTAGTTTGCAGCACATAAATACCGTCCAGCATTTCCAATAAAACCAAACTAAATCATCTACTTAACAAATTTTAATTGTCATCACTATAAAAACACCCTATTGCAGCTTTTTATCTGGGTATGTATACATGAGTGACTATAAAATCTTTTAATATCTAAAATTAGTAAAACTTATGCCAAACACACACAACATCTTCGGCCACCCAAGAGGGCTGTTTCTACTCTTTAGTACAGAGCTGTGGGAGCGCTTCTCCTACTATGCAATGCGTGCCATCCTTGTTCTGTTTTTAACAGATACCACCATCAATGGCGGCCTAGGTTGGTCAACCAAAGATGCATTGGATCTTTACGGTATCTACACAGGCCTTGTTTACATTACCCCACTTATTGGTGGTTGGATTGCAGACAACTACCTAGGTCAACGTAAATCTATTCTCATTGGTGGCGTGTTGATGGCATTGGGTCAGTTCACTTTAGCACTACCTAACGGCTTTATGGGATTAGACCAGGTGAGCGCACTTTACCTTGGCTTGGCTCTGCTGATCAGCGGTAACGGCATGTTCAAGCCAAACATCTCAACTATGGTTGGCGACCTTTATCAAGAAGGCGACAACCGTCGTGACGGTGCATTTACTATTTTCTACATGGGCATCAACCTAGGAGCACTGCTGGGTGGTCTAATTTCTGGTGCGGCTGTGGATTCATATGGTTGGAAAGCCGGTTTCCTTGCTGCAGGTATCGGTATGGTCATCAGCCTTGTTATGCAAATGACAATGGCCCAATCTTGGTTAGGCGATATCGGCTCCGTACCAGCGGCTGCTCGTGCAAAAGCGCTAAGTAAATCGAAAGAAAAAGCGCCGCTGACTAAAGAAGAGTTCGATCGACTAAAAGTTATTTTGATCATGGGTCTGTTCGTGATTGTTTTCTGGGCTGGCTTTGAACAAGCGGGTGGCCTAATGAACATCTACACTCAGCAATATACTGACCGTATGATTGGCGATTTTGAGGTGCCAGCTGCTTGGTTCCAATCTCTAAACCCATTCTTCATTATTACGCTAGCACCAATTATCGCTGCATTTTGGGTGAAACTAGGCAAGCGTGAACCAAACTCACCAGTCAAGTTTGCTATGGCACTATTCTTCTTAGCTCTTGGCTTCGTTTGTATGATCGGTGCTGTTATGGAACAAGGTGGCGATCTGAGCGTTAAGACCTCAATGCTATGGTTAGTTGGCGCGTTCTTCTTCCATACTCTTGGTGAGTTGTGCCTATCGCCGATTGGGCTATCACTAGTAACGAAACTGGCTCCTCTTCGCCTCGCTTCTTTGATGATGGGTGCATGGTTCGGTTTCAATGCGATCGCAAACTATGTAGCTGGTCTAGTGGGTTCTCACGTAGGTGAGCTAGGTGCAATGGCTATCTTTAGTGGTATTGCTATCTCAGCAACGATTAGCGGTGTGATTCTACTTCTTTGTGCGAATAAGCTGGTTGCTTGGATGCATGGTGTCGAAGGCAACCCTGTGAATACCGAGTCAGAAGAGACTAGTGCACAAACTTCGCTAGCTTAATACTAGACTCAACAAACAGAAGATAAATAAAAAGGAGTTGCTCTGTGAGTCACTCCTTTTCTGTTTTTCAATAATGCCGTTTAACTATCGATGCATCTCGACGAGTTCTGCCATCATTTGGATATGTTCATCATTGTCGTTGAGACACTTAATGTAGCTGAAGGCTTCGCCACCAGCTTCAATGAAGGTCTCTTTACATTGATCAGAGATCTCTTCCAATGTTTCTAAGCAATCTACAGAAAACGCCGGAGCCATAATATCGAGCTTCTTAATACCTTGCTTTGGCAACTCTTCTAACGTTTCGTCGGTATATGGCTTAAGCCACTCTTCACGACCAAAGCGCGACTGATACGTCATGGTAATCTTGTCTGCAGACAAACCAAGCTCTTGAGCTAACAGCTCGGTCGTTTGCTCACAATGTTGAGGATAAATATCGCCTTGGTCAGCCAAACGCTTCGGAATACCGTGGAAAGAACAAACAAGATGGTCACCTTGCCCATTTTCACGCCAATGCTTTCTCACACTCTCAGCCAGAGCTTTAACGTAGCTTGGGTGACTGTAGTAATCACGGATAAATCGGTAGCCCGGTATCACTGGCAGTTGCTTGAACGCTTTGGTCAGTCCATCAGAAACAGCAGCTGTCGTTGTACCAGAATATTGAGGGTAAAGTGGCAATACAATGACCTCTTCGACACCTTGCGCCATCAGGGCTTCAATACCTGATTTTAGACTTGGGTTGCCATAAGTCATACCAAGCGCGACTGGCATCTGCAATTTATCTTGTAGCTTAGCGACCTGACGTTGGGAGTAAACCAACAAAGGCGACCCTTGATCCATCCACACAGATTGGTAGAGCTTTGCAACTTTAGGTGAGCGGATTGGTAAGATCACGCCATGAAGAATCGGGCACCAAAGCCAGCGAGTGAGGCTTACAACTCGCTTGTCATGCAGAAATTCGCTTAAAAAACGGCGCACAGCTGCAGGAGTTGCTGCATCAGGTGTCCCTAAGTTCACCAACAACACACCCTGCTTTTTTTTATTTTCCATAGATACCTGAGACCATTAATGAAATTTGGAAAGCTTTATACTCAGCCAGTTACTCTTGGGATCACCTTGATATGCCTATTCAGATTCCCAGCTCGTTTTGTGTAATCTAACAACCACTTTAGCGATTACATAATCGAACCTGACTGAGCATCAATATAAAAAAAGCGACCTAACCGGTCGCTTCCAATATATCAAATAATAAAACTGGCTGTTAGCCAATTATGCTAGTGCTTTCTCAAGTTCTGCACTAACTTCAGCAACTTGCTTAGTACCGTCGAATTTAAGGTACTTAGTGTTACCGGCTTCAGCTTCTTTACCGTAGTAAGCGATAAGTGGTGCTGTTTGCTCATGGTAAACACCTAGACGAGCACGAACTGTTTCTTCTTTGTCGTCATCACGTACAACTAGCTCTTCACCAGTTACGTCATCTTTACCTTCTTCTTTAGGCGGGTTGTACACAACGTGGTATGTACGGCCAGAAGGAAGGTGAGCACGACGACCAGCCATACGCTCAACAATCACATCATCAGCTACGTCGAATTCAACAACGTAATCTACAGCGATACCCATCTCTTTTAGGCCATCAGCTTGTGGGATTGTGCGTGGGAAACCGTCAAGTAGGAAACCTTTTTCGCAGTCATCTTGAGCGATACGCTCTTTGATTAGACCAAGGATAATTTCATCAGAAACTAGCTGACCAGCGTCGATTACTGATTTAGCTTGCTTACCAAGCTCAGTACCCGCTTTGATAGCAGCACGTAGCATGTCACCAGTTGAAATTTGAGGGATACCAAATTTGTTCATGATGAAGTTTGCTTGAGTGCCTTTACCCGCGCCAGGAGCACCTAGAAGAATGATGCGCATGTTTAATCCTCTTATAAAATTATGATTTATACCGAAGCTCACTATTTGATTCCACAGTTGACGAATAGAGTTCGAAAACTGCAAAAATAAGCACAACGGTAAGTTTCGGTATAACGTTTAAAAATCATACAGGTAGAAACCAATTTAACGATTGCTACCCGATTAGGTCGAGCATTCTACCACATTAATATTCATTATGGCTGAATTTAAGACTAAAGAATGTAAGGTTGAAGATCGATGCCTCACTCCTTGACATTTTTTAACCTAATGGCGACCGTTCAACGACGTTCATTAAAAAAGCCCGCATTTGCGAGCTTTTTAATACAATTAGACTTTTAGCCCAAAGTCGAAAGCTTAGCGTTTCGACAACAGTTCATTGATTGCACCTAAGAACTGTGATGGATCTTCCATTGAGCCCTTTTCTGCCAACATTGCTTGACCAAGTAGAAGCTCAACCCAGCGACCAAACGCTTGTTCGTCCGCTTCATCAGCCATTTGCTTAACAAGTGCATGTTCAGGGTTAATCTCGAAGATGTATTTCACTTCAGGTGCCGCCTGACCAGCAGCTTCAAGAAGCTTCGCCATTTGCGTGCCCATTTCGAAATCATCGGTAACAACAACTGCTGGTGTGTTTGCCAGCTTGAACGTTGTACGAACCTCTTTAACACGATCACCTAGGTAAGATTGAGTGCGCTCGATAACAGACTTGAACTCTTCTTCTGTTTCTTTCTGCTTCTCTTTCTCTTCTTCACCTTCGAACTTGCTTAGATCTAGGCCAGCCTTAGTGATAGATTGGAACTGCTTACCGTCGAATTCAGTTAGGTAGTTCATCAAGAATTCGTCGATACGATCAAACATCAGTACCACCTCAATCCCTTTCGCTTTAAATTGCTCTAGGTGAGGACTGTTCTTCGCTGCTGTGTAGCTGTCTGCCGTCAAGTAGTAGATCTTATCTTGACCTTCTTTCATACGCTCAACGTAAGACGCGAGGCTGATTGCCTGTTCAGAAGACTCCACTTCCGTTGAAGCAAAGCGCAGTAGGCCGGCAATCTTCTCTTTGTTTGCCATGTCTTCTGCTGGGCCTTCTTTCATTACTAGGCCAAACTCTTTCCAGAACTCTAGGTACTTCTCGTTGTCATTTTTTGCCATGCGCTCAAGCATAGTAAGTACACGCTTGGTACATGCACCACGAAGAGACTGAGTTACCTTGTTATCTTGCAGGATTTCACGTGATACGTTCAGCGGTAGATCGTTTGAGTCAATCAGGCCGCGTACGAAACGCATGTAAGATGGCATAAATTGCTCTGCGTCATCCATGATGAACACACGTTGTACATAAAGCTTTAAGCCGCTCTTGTGGTCACGGTTCATCATGTCCCAAGGTGCTTTAGATGGGATGTAAAGCAGGCTTGTGTAGTCGTTTTTACCTTCAACTTTGTTGTGGCTCCAAGTCAGAGCGTCAGCAAAGTCGTGAGAAACATGCTTGTAGAACTCTTGGTACTCTTCTTTAGTAATGTCTGACTTATTGCGAGTCCAAAGCGCTTGAGCTTTGTTGATTTGCTCCCACTTCTTCTCTTCGGTGTCTTTACCTTCGTCATCTTTGACTGCGGTTAGAATCGAAACTGGGATGCCGATATGGTCAGAGTATTTGCTGATTACATCGCGTAGACGCCATTCATTTAGGAATTCTTTACCTTCGTCGCGCATGTGAAGGATGATGTCAGTACCACGAGACTCTTTTGAGATGGTCTCAATTGTGTACTCACCTTCACCCGCAGAGTGCCATTGAACCGCTTCGTCGTTTGCTAAGCCAGCAGCGCGAGTACGAACAGTTACTGCGTCCGCAACGATAAATGCCGAGTAAAAACCAACACCGAATTGACCAATCAACTGAGAGTCTTTGCTTTGGTCTTCAGAAAGCTTAGAGAAAAAGTCTGCTGTGCCTGATTTTGCAATCGTACCTAAATGCTCGATCACATCTTCGCGACTCATACCAATACCATTATCCGAAATGGTTAGGGTGTTTGCGTCAGCATCGAAAGAAAGCTTCACGCCAAGATCTGCATCGCCTTGGTACAAATCACCGTTTGATAATGCTTGGAAACGCAGCTTGTCTGCAGCGTCAGATGCATTTGAGATCAGTTCACGAAGGAAGATCTCTTTGTTTGAATATAGTGAGTGAATCATCAAGTGAAGCAACTGCTTAACTTCTGATTGAAAGCCACGAGTCTCTTTATTTTGCGTTGCTGTTTCGCTCATTTTTACTCCAAAACATCTATACTTTAAACGTCAAAATCGGAAGGATGTTCTGTTTGTCCCCCCAGCATGTTCATTAACATGAGGATGACAATTGTAAATTCAAGGTCAAAAATCATAAAAACACTGTTTTTTTGATCTGTTTTTATTATGCTAAGGATCATAAATATAAAAGAACATAAAAGAATCATGATTTAGATGGAATTGAAGCTGAATTCCTTCGCAATTTGTCTATTTCGCATCCAAAAAACCACTCAAAAACATAGAAGAGTTCAATGAGCAATATCGGCACAAAGTTTATTCTCGCGCAGCGATTTGTATTTGACCCTAATAGTAATTCCCTCGTTGATCAGACCAACGAAGGCGAGATCGTTCGTTTAGGCAGCAATGAAAGCCGCATTCTCCTTATGCTTTCAGAAAGACCGAACGAAGTGATCACTCGAAACGAACTTCACGAATACGTATGGCGCGACCAAGGTTTCGAGGTTGATGACTCAAGCCTAACTCAAGCAATCTCTACGCTGCGTAAAATGCTCAAAGACTCAACCAAATCCCCTGAGTTTGTAAAGACTGTGCCCAAGCGCGGTTACCAGTTTATTGCTACCGTAGAACGTTCAGCGCCGTTTTCATCAAGCGATCAAACCGCTTCAATTGAAAAACAAGAGGTTGCAGCGGAAGCTGTGAGTTCGACACAGACTCCAGTTGAAGAGGCCGTTGAAGCAGCACCTGTTGAGCCAATTGCCTCTCCAACGCCAGCCGCTAAGCCTGAAGTCCCTAGCCAAAATGCTAACGCTAATGCAGCTTCACCTGCTGAAAATAAATGGCTATATCGCGCACTGTGCTTCCTAGCGATTCTACTGCCGATCTTGGTAGTAACTTTCACGAATCCTGCTGAGTCTGAGTTTAGAACATTGACAGAAGTAGACGGCGTTCAGATCCAATCACCAATTAATCACCCAGATTTATCGGGCTGGATTCCTGCGATTGAAAAATGTGTCACGCACTACAATGCAGAGCATGGTGGTCAGCTCAAGCCGACACAGATCATTGCGACTGGCGGCCAAACCAATAACTTGGCTCTTAACTACATCCATGCGCAAGAGTACTCAAGTGAGAACATCACACTAAGACTTTACGCTAACCAAACTGACCTAAGTGAAATTTGTAAGGGTGACCAGTAATATGAAATTGAAAATCTCACTCGCGTTACTCGTAGCTTCTGCACTACTCAGCGGTTGGTTGTATTGGGGTAGCGATGCCAAGGTTGAGCGACTTTTAACTGCACATGAGTGGCAGTCAAAGATGGTGACGCTCATTACCGAAAACAAGCAAGAAGACACGATTGGTCCATTGCGTAAGGTAGAGCTATCTTCAAATGCTAAGTATCTACCAAACGGCACATATCTAAGAATGTCGATTGTTAGACTGTACGGCACAGAAACCGCACCTGCCAATGTCATCAACATTTCAGAGACTGGACAGTGGGACATCAACGACAACTACTTACTAGTATCACCAACTGAGTTTAAAGATGTGACTTCGGCGCAGCGCCAAGACTTCTCACAACAGCAGCTGGATTTGATCACTCAAGTCATCAAAATGGATGCTGAGCAAAGTAGAAGAATTGATATCGTAAATCCAAAGGCACTGTTATTAACTAGCTTGAACCACGGTTCTACAGTATTGTTTTCTAACTAAGTCACTCAATAATTACGATAAAAAAGGGGCATGACGCCCCTTTTTGCTATCTATGACTATGTGTTTAGTAAAACTAACGAATCCATACCATCGATGAGAGAACACGACATGGAACAATCTACTCTTAATCAAGCTTCTGATAAGCCAACAGTCACTATCTATTACTGCCGCCAGTGTAATTGGATGTTGCGCGCTAGCTGGTTATCTCAAGAGCTTCTGCACACCTTTAGTGAAGAGCTTGGCGCAGTAACGCTTTGTCCAGATACAGGTGGCCGATTCGAGATTTTTTGTAACGGAGTACAAATTTGGGACAGAAAAGCCGAAGGTGGGTTCCCTGAAGCAAAAATACTCAAACAGAGAGTTCGTAATATTATTGCTCCAGAGCGAGATTTGGGCCACGTCGATTCAAAATAATCTCAGACCCTGTATTTCAGACTGGGTTATAAAGTGGCTTAAAAGCGGGTTCTCTTACAGAGCGCCGCTTTTCAACACTTCGCCATCGAAACTCACGACCGAAAACAATCCGTTTTCATAGAGACCATAACTGGCTGGGTGGCCATCACGAGGAAAGGTGACAGAGCTTGGATTAAAGATGAAAATTTCATCTTGGTACTCTGCAACTGGGATATGAGTATGGCCATGAGCAATAACGTCACCTGAATTCAATGGCGGACGCTTGTTGGTGTTATACAGATGACCATGAGTCAAAAAGATACGCTGTCCTGTAGGCAACAACACCCACGAGTAATCCATCATCATAGGGAAAGAAAGCAGCATCTGATCCACTTCACTGTCACAGTTACCTCGTACTGCAATAATCTGCGAAGCAAACTCATTTAATTTATCCGCAACAGCTGGAGGATTGTAACCTTCAGGAACTGGGTTTCTTGGCCCATGGTTTAGGGTATCGCCCAATAGCACTAAGTATTGGGCACCGGATGCCTTGTATAGCTCTAGCACTTTTTCAGTCGCTGGTAGCGAACCATGTAAGTCTGAAGCAAAAAATAATTTCACGCGCACATCTCCATAAAAACTATGGGCCTATTGTACGGTTACACTTACTTCACGTCATCCTTCGCCATGCCATTTATCACGATATTATTGTAACTGACCATGCCGATTATTTTTCCCTCTTGAATTACCGGAGCTCGGCTCACACCGAAACGTTCAAACAATCGAGCGCAATACTTAACATTCATATCCGCTGATACACTCAACGCAGGCTTAGTCATGATTTCGTAGATATTAGTCCGTTGCGGCGCTCGATTCTTGGCCAAGACCTGTTTAGCAATATCATTCATCAACACAATACCGTACTCATCACCATCGTGACGTTTATCAACGATGAGCGCTTTGACCTGATGCTGCCTAGCTAACCTGATCGCTTCATCAACGGTGATCAATCCATCCACAATAATGTAGGTATTCGCCATTACGTCAGCGACGCATATTGTTTGTTGTTCGCTCATAGCTTGTCCTCAACAACCTTGGTTAATGTTTCAACTTGGTGGGCTACGCCGACGGCATCCTCAACGTCGATCTGTACCGCAATCCCCTGTCCCGATTCTTGGTCGAATTCGCCCACCTCACTGATGGTTTCTAGAATATGGCGAGACAAGTGCTCCTCAACGACAAACAAAACTACGTCTTTTTGAACCTCTAGCGTTAACCCAAAAAATGTTCGCTTTTGATTAAGCCCTTCTCCACGAGCATTGCTGATCACCGTTGCGCCTGTCGCCCCAGCACCGCGCGCCGCATCAAGGACGATGTCCGTCTTACTGTCTTCAACAAAGGCTAAAATGAGTTTGAAACGCATCTACTGCTCCTTATATTCTTGTGGTTGAACTTCTTGTGGCTGAGCGTTCTTTGGTTCTGTCTGCTGTGATTGATTGAGCCATTGAGTGATTTGTGCGTAACACATGACAGAAATAATGGGGAAGAGGCTGGCAAAGGCGATCAAACCAAAGCCGTCTATAACTGGGTTTCGACCAGGCACAGTCGAAGCCAAACCGAGCCCTAATGCGGTAACCAAAGGTACTGTAACCGTGGATGTCGTTACACCTCCTGAATCATATGCCAGGGGCACGATCAGCTTCGGTGCATAAAATGTCTGAATGACCACCACCACATAGCCACAGATAATGTAGTAATGAATAGGATCGCCCGCGACAATCCGATAGCTCCCTAAAGAGATACCAATAGCCACCCCTAACGCGACGGCAATACGTAACCCATTGACGCTAATACTGCCACCAGAGACCTGATTCGCCTTAATTGCAACAGCGATAAGTGAAGGCTCGGCAATCGTGGTACTAAAGCCAATAAAGAAAGCGAAAAGATAGACCCAATAATAGTCGAACCAGCCAAGCTGCTGCCCATCGCTGAATTTAAAGTTACTCAAAAAGTCTGGAGCCGTCAGCTGCATTGCCATCGTCTCTCCCAATGGGAACAAGGCAAGTTCTAGCCCCATTAAGAAGAGCGTTAAACCCAGTATGACGTAGAAAAAGCCAAGAATGACTCTCATCAGATTGGTAACCGGCTTACGGAGAACGGCCAACTGAAAGCCGAAAATGATAGCGGCAATCGGGATCACATCTGTCACAGTGCCTAAGAATGTATCGAAAAATAGATTCAGACTCATCATGCGATCACCATCCCATATACCATCACAAACATCATTGGTAGTAGAGAGGCGAAGGCAATCAGACCAAAGCCATCAATCATAGGGTTACGGCCTTTTATCGAAGAAGCCAGCCCAACCCCTAACGCTGTTACAAGAGGGACGGTAATAGTTGATGTGGTTACCCCACCCGAGTCATAGGCGATACCGATTATGTTTTCTGGTGCAAATGCTGTCAGAATGACGACGCCCACATAGCCGCCAATGATCATGAAATGGATCGGCCAACCTTTCAGGATACGCAGCACGCCAAGCACGATCGCTAGTCCAACAGAGAGAGCTACTGTGACACGAAGGCCATTAGCATACTCTTCCATCTCTTGGTTAGAATTAGGAATCATCCCACCTTCTGCTGCGACTTCTGCAGCCTCATCAGCGACCGCTGTCAATGCGGGTTCAGCGATAGTGGTGCCAAAACCCAAACAGAACGCAAAGATCAACAGCCACATGACGCTACCCTTGCGAGCAAACGCCTGTGCCATCGACTCACCAATAGGAAAGAGCCCCATTTCCAATCCAAAAATAAAAAAGGTCAACCCCAGTACAACGAGTAACAGACCACTTAAGATTGAAAATAGATTTGGGAGTGGCTCTTGCAGCACCACCAGCTGAAAGAATGCAATAACAACGACAATGGGCAGCAAATCTCTTAGGCTACCGAGCATGGCTTTCATCAAAGCAAGTATCGCTGTCATCAAATCTCCTTGGCTATCGAGTTAGTGCGGGCAAATTAACCACACAGTGAGTGTCACTTCTCAAATAAGCATGACAAATTATCCTTCGTTGTTATGTGACTCGCATTAAGCACTCAGTAACATATTGAAACATTTTCGCTAAACTGTGAACACAACCACCCACTAAAGTTAACGCGCAATCTATTCCACTCTTTGCGCTATCACATGAATGAAACCTTATGATCGTTATATAGTTTTCTGCGTATTGGTTGGCAGACTAAAACAAGCCGGGTCTATAATTAATAAATTAAGAGGAGGTTGGTATGAAGATATTGTTGACGGGTGGCACTGGGTTTATTGGCTCAGAATTGATCAAAAGCTGGCAGACAGACGAAGTGACACTGCTCACTCGAGATCCGTCAAAAGCACAGAGCGCACTCAGCCACCTCAATCAAAATAATCTTCACTACATCACATCGTTGGATGAGCTTTCTGATCTGAATAACTTTGACGCGGTTATAAATTTAGCTGGTGAACCCATTGCCGATAAACGCTGGAGCTCACAACAGAAAGAGCGTATCTGTCAAAGTCGTTGGCACATTACCGAGAAAATCGTGGAACTGATTCACGCAAGTACTAACCCACCGAGCGTGTTTATTAGTGGGTCCGCCGTCGGTTATTACGGCGATCAACAAGAACACCCTTTTGACGAGGCTCTGCATGTTTCAGACGATAGCTTCCCGCATAAGGTGTGTGCGCACTGGGAAGAAATAGCCAAGCGTGCTCAATCAGAAAACACCAGAGTCGTGCTACTCAGAACGGGGATTGTCTTGGGAGAACACGGCGGCGCACTAAAGAAAATGCTACTGCCGTATAAGCTTGGTTTGGGTGGGCCGTTAGGTTCAGGTAACCAATATATGCCCTGGATCCACCTTCTCGATATGATCCGAGCAATCAACCACTTACTCAACACCCCCCACGCTCAAGGGGAATTCAATATGTGCGCCCCTCACCCTGCCACCAACAAACAGTTCAGTCGCACCCTAGCCAAGCAGCTTGGTCGACCACACATCTTATTCACACCGAAGTGGGCTATGTCATTAATGATGGGCGAATCCTCATGCCTACTGTTTGACAGCATTCGCGCTAAACCAAAGAAACTCACTGAAATGGGCTTTATATTCAGTTACTCAAGAATTGAACCTGCATTGAAAAACTTGTTACAACATCAAGACTAATTCCTTTAACCTAGGGAAAGGTAACAGACCCTAGGAAAGGAACCCCCGTGACGAAATCAATATTGATTACTGGATGCTCAACCGGTATTGGCTACACCTGTGCTCACGCTCTCAAACAACGAGGCTTTCATGTGATTGCGTCGTGCCGCAACGAGCAAGATGTCATAAAACTCCAGCAGGAAGGGTTAGATTGCATTCAACTCGATCTCAACAGTGAACAGAGTATTGAGCGAGGTATAGAACAAGCATTCGAGTTAGCTCCTAATGGCCTATATGCCATATTTAATAATGGCGCTTATGGCCAACCGGGCGCGTTAGAAGATCTACCAACGCAAGGGTTACGCGACCAATTCCAAACCAATTTCTTCGGCTGGCATCATCTGATTCGCTTAGTGCTTCCTAGTATGCGTGAACGTGGTGAAGGGCGAATCATTCAAAACAGCTCAGTGCTTGGTTTTGCAGCTATGAAATATCGGGGGGCTTACAACGCTTCTAAGTTTGCAATTGAGGGGTGGACAGATACTCTTAGGCTTGAACTTCATGGTAGCGGTATCCACATTTCCTTGCTTCAGCCTGGTCCGATTGAGACGGAGTTTCGACGCAACGCTCTGGTCGCATTCAATCGTTGGATTAACCCAACCAGTAGTGTCCACAGTCAGTACTATCAGCAGCAGCAACAGAGATTGGAAAACGAAACATCCGGCAACCGTTTCGTGCTTCCTCCTGAAAGCTGTGTTGAGCCTGTCTATCATGCGCTCACCGCCAACAAACCCAAACTACGCTATCGAGTCACGACACCAACAAAGGTCTTTGCGATCCTAAAACGCCTGCTACCTAACCGCTGGCTGGATCCGATTTTACGTAGAGCAGCCTAACAACAAATAATCGAATAAATCGCAAAAATAATGTAACGATGTAATTTGTTCGTAACAATAAGATGTCATGATTCACATCGTAGCATCAAGCGCCCCTGCTTGATGTATCCATTGAAGGTACATTCATGACTCTTAACACCTTAAACTGGGTTGGTGTGAGTGTTGCCATCACCCTATTTTTACTGTTTTGAGTACTAACAGGGATCGCACCTCCAACCTGATTGGTAAATGACGCTATGCTTTCGCGCCCTAATAAACGGCGCCGAAAACGTAGCGTTTTTTATTATTAGCCACTGATTTCTCTTATCCTTTTCACCTTGAAATTACGATGATTGCCCCCATAGTGTTATTAGCACTCAATTAAACTCAAGGAACGCCGATGCAATCGCCGCATATTGTTGAACTCAATGAACAGAACTTTCGTCAGGTATTAGAAGGTTCGATGCAGACACCTGTTCTGATCCATTTTTGGGCACCAATGAGCCAAGAGAGCGCTCAGATCATCCCTGATCTGCAAACGCTTACCCAGCAGTACAATGGTGCATTTACCTTGGCATTACTAAACTGCGAGCAAGAACAAGCGATTGCGAGCCAATTTGGTGTGCAAGCACTGCCTACTATTGCTCTATTCGTTAATGGACAACCAGTAGACGGCCTGGGTGGTCCACAAACTTTAGAAGCGATTGTTGGCATGCTAAGCAAGCATCTTCCTAGCCAAGATGAATTAGCGCTTCGTCAAGCTTTGGAGCAGATGCAAGCAGGCGAACACCTACAAGCCCTGTCTGCAATGCAGCAGTTGCCAGAAGAACTCACCAATAAAGGCGAAGTGAAACTAGCGATTGCCGAATGTCTTCTAGAAACGCAACAGTTTGAATTGGCGGAAGCACAACTCGCTGCTATCCCGCTAGAATACCAAGACAACTACTTCAAAGGCTTAGTCGCAAAACTCGAGCTGCATAAACAAGCTGCCGATAGTCCTGAGATTCAAGCATTAGAAGCGAACCTACAAGCTAACCCTAGCGATGCGAAAATCGCTGCGGAACTCGCACTGCAATATCACCAAGTCAATCGAAGTGAAGAAGCGCTTGAGTTGCTGTGGTCATATCTAGTGAAAGACTTAAACGCACTAGACGGCGACATGAAGAAGAGCTTTATGGATATTCTAAGTGCACTTGGGCAAGGTAACGCCAGTGCGAGTAAGTACCGTAGACAGCTCTACTCGCTACTCTACTAGGCTCAATTACTGCGTAAACACTCAATAATTGAGCGAGCCAATTAAGCAATAAAAATTCAAAATGGGCCATAAAATCAATGTTTTATGGCCCATTTCTCATTTATAAATTTGCTCAGAGTACAAAATTAAGCCACTATCTTTAAAAGTAAAATTGAAGACTCGTTTAAACAAGGATTTTGTATGGCTATTGATACTCTGATTACTATCGGCGGCTTCACCGTTGTTGCCCTTCTATTTATTTTCGCTGGTGTAAAAACTGTCCCTCAGGGGAACAACTGGACCGTTGAACGTTTCGGTCGTTATACCCACACTCTCAAACCTGGTTTGAATTTGATCATTCCATTCATTGATAGCATTGGTCAAAAGATCAACATGATGGAGCGTGTATTAGATATTCCAGCACAAGAAGTTATCTCTAAAGACAACGCGAACGTTGTTATCGATGCTGTCTGTTTCGTGCAGGTGATCGATGCGGCAAGAGCTGCTTATGAGGTTAACGATCTTGAGCACGCAATTCGCAACCTAACGCTCACTAACATTCGTACCGTCCTTGGCTCAATGGAACTGGATGAAATGCTAAGCCAACGTGACATGATCAACAGCAAGCTATTAAACATCGTTGATGAGGCCACCAACCCTTGGGGCGTAAAAGTTACTCGTATCGAGATTAAAGATGTGCAACCACCAGCAGATCTGACTGCAGCAATGAACGCACAAATGAAAGCTGAGCGTAACAAACGTGCTGACATCCTAGAAGCGGAAGGTGTGCGACAAGCTGAGATCCTGAAAGCTGAGGGTCACAAGCAGTCAGAAATCTTAAAAGCAGAAGGTGAAAAGCAAGCGGCTATCCTTCAAGCAGAGGCACGTGAGCGTGCTGCAGAAGCAGAAGCGAAAGCAACGGAAATGGTATCTACGGCGATAGCCCAAGGTGACATGCAAGCGGTAAACTACTTTATCGCACAGGGTTATACCGATGCGCTTAAATCGATTGGCCAAGCAGAAAATGGTAAGATCATCATGCTGCCACTAGAAGCATCGGGGCTAATGGGCTCAGTTGCGGGTATTGCTGAAATGTTTTCTCACAAAGGAACAAATAACAAGGAGTAGCTGATGATTGAACTATTAGATCAGGTGAACCACTGGCACTGGCTTGCTTTTGGCTTACTGCTACTTGGATTAGAGCTATTGGGCACTGCAGGGTACTTTCTCTGGATTGGCATCTCAGCAATGATTGTCGGTGCGCTGCTTGGTGCTTTACCGCTGAGCTGGCAAATGCAATGGCTCTCTTTCGCCAGTTTCTCTCTAATCACCACTTGGTTATGGTGGCGCCGACAACTAAAAAGTGATCGTAAGTCAGATAAAGCTCGAGTTCTCAATCAGCGCGATAAACAGTTGATAGGAAAGACTACTCGATTGGAAGATGATATTCAGAAAGGTAAATGTCGAATCCGACTCGGCGATACAACTTGGTCAGCCATTACTGCGACTGACATAACCGCAGGAACCGAAGTAGTGGTCACAGCGGTTGATGGCATAGTTCTCACTATCGCACCAGCCAACAAGTAATCACTAGGCCATTAGAATGTACGTGAACACTACGTACGGTTCTAATGGCCTAATCTATTGCTCATCGACCAGATCATTAATTATCGGACAATGACTGTTAGTATCTCCAGGACACTTCTCAACCCACCCCTCTAATGTTGTCTTGATCGCCATCAAATCCGCAATTTTTCGATTCACTTCATCAAGCTTACTTTGAGCCTTAGCTTTGACATCTGCACTTTCTCGGCATGGGTTGTCAGCTAAAGCGACCAATTCTTTACACTCTTCTAAAGAAAATCCGGCGCTTCTTGCCTTGGCAACCACGCTCAACTCTTTTAATTGCTTCTGAGTGTAGGTTCGATAGCCGTTTTCTGAGCGCATCGGCTCTGAAATCACGCCTTTATCTTCGTATAGACGAATCGACTTCGTGGATAGGTTAGTTAGCTTAGCAACTTCACTTATATTCATGATATTACTCAAATCATTAGCAGAGTAAGGCCGTTTTCCTCACTCATAAATCATCATATTACGCTCAAATCATACACCCAAATACACTCGAGGCGTAGCAAAGATAATAAGAGAAAATAAAGCTTGCGAATTATGGTCAGTTTCACTGACTTTTGAATTAAACGAGCAAATTTCGACAAATGGTTGCTACGCAATTTCAATAAGTTACTGATTAATTTAGCCAAACTATCGAACGTTATTTTTCATAAGAAATTTTTATATTTTTTTGATCTTTGCGAAATAGTTCACATACTAATGAGTATCTCTTATTTGAAGGGATTTTAAGTGAGGTGTCATTATGAAATATTTTTTAGCATTTGCGTGTAGTTTACTTTTTAGTTTCTCTGTATCGGCTCAGAATCCAGGAAATTCCGCTTCAGGACCTCTGGTTAATTGCGAATTAAATGGTCACGTCGATTACGTTCCTATTGTTATTTGCAAACACAGCAATGGTACGGTTCTAGATTAAAAAAAGGAGCCGTGGGCTCCTTTTTCTCAATTCTATAGTAGCTGTTTAATTATTGCCTTTCTCTCATCTATTGTGGCTTTCTCAAACCAGTAACTAAACATTTCCGCTTCTTTTGAACCTGTTAGTGACTGAATTTCAGAAGAAGAACGGTTTTCAACAGCCCAGTTTAGAATTTCACTTTTCTCGGTTGCTGGCACTTCTTCAAACCAGTAAGTCGACATCTCAACAGGTTTAGATGCATTAGCAACAGGCTGTTCAGGTTGAGCAGCAGCAACAGGCGCAGAAACCATAATAGCAGGAGCTAAAGTAGTGCCTGAAGCGCTAGTGTAAATAGTCTCGATATATTCTTTAGGTACGATGAAGGTAGTGCTTAAAACCCCGCCTTGTCCTTCAAGGGTAAACTCAAGGCCACTTTGTCTTGCTTGTTGAACGTCTTTTTCTGTCAAAGGAAAGGTAAAGTACTGTGTTCTAGTGCAGTGCTCGCTGCAGCTTTCTCGTGACACTTGGGTGCTGTTAATATCTAGTGACTTACCATTGAAATTAACAGTGGAATATTCTTTGTAGCTTTGGAAGTAGCTTACATCCATTGTTATTAATGATTCAGGCGTAGCGTTGTTAGATACCTTGTAGTTGTAGGTAAAGTACAGCGACGACTTTAAAATATCTGCTCCAACATTAGCTTTGCTATCCGGAGAGTATGATTGACCTGTAACCTCGATGTATCCATTTTTAGGAGTTATCTCTGCTACAGAATTTTCAAAGTTGCTTTTAGAATCTAGTGAACTACAAGCTCCCAAAAATAATGACAATACTGCGATACTTACTTTATTCATTATGCTTAATTCCTCATATTCACTATGTAAAAACGCTGGTAAAGCAACTTACCAGCGTTCGTTTATCTCACTAAGACAATATCTTAGAAGCCGTATTCAAGACCGATACGAGTTACGATATCTGTATCAGCATCACCTACAGTACGACCTGCGATTCGTAGGTAAGGTACAAAGCCGTTGTGTACAGCCATCAACTGACCAGAAATAGTGTTGCTATCTGTGTTAGCTTCTTTTTTACCGTTTAATTCAGACTCAAGGTTAGCTGCGTAGCCAAGTTTGAAACCGATTGGGCCGTTCCAGTATTGACCAATAATTGAGTAAGAATCTTGAGTTTGTTTACGTGTACCGTTATCTAGCTCTTCGCCTTTATATGCTGCAGCAATACCAAAGCCTGCTGGTAGGCTCGCTTCAAAACCAACAATGTATGCAAATGTATCATCTTTATAACCAGGTACTACTGGGTTTTGTACTGGGTTACCAGTATCGTCAAGTTCCCAGTCACCACCTGTTTCTTCAACAACACGAGTACCAGATTCTACTGCGCCCATTAATGTTACTTTTTCGAATGCGTATTTTGCACTTGCACCAAAGAATTCAGCGTCACGTGTTGCAACACCACCGCCGTTGTCATTGTCATCACGACCAACAGAAGCAGCAAAAGAGAAACCACCAAACTTAGCTGAATCGTAACGAACTTGGTTAGATTGGCGATCGTAGTGGCCATTGATGCCACCCCAATCGAATACAGAACCTAGACCTGGGTTAGAGAACGGCCAGTCAACGATTTCGTATAGAGGAGTTAGAACACGACCAACACGCAGGTTACCCCAGTCGCCAGATGCACCGATGAAAGTATCACGGAAACCTAAAACACCACCCGATACACCACCGTGAGACCAGTCAGTGCTATCTACATAGCCTGATTCGATTTGCATCGTAATCGTTACGTCTTCAAACATCGCTTTGTGAGCACGGAAGCCGATACGAGATTCGTTTTCTACAACGAAACCTGAGCTAGAGTCGTTGTTATCAGTCGTGTTGTAGTTCACAAGAGAGATAGCTGCAACCCCGTAAACATCAACGTTGAAGTCCGAGTTGATACCTACTTCTTTAGCCATTGCGCCAGTAGAAATCATTGCTACTGCCGCACCTAATAGAGTGCGCTTGAAAATTTTGTTGTCCATGGAATAAAACTCCTAAAAATGGATATAGCTGTTTGATTATTTCTCACCTAAAGTTGGCCGCCGTAGAGAGAAATACCTTTTCTTGTTTAGAACCTCTAACCGCCCGAGGCTCTTTTTCCTTACTGGGTATACACTGCGTGCATCCATGTCACTAAGACTAACTTTGCCCTTAAAAAGATCAATGAGAACTTAATTTTCATCTAAAAAAATATGAGTTGGTGCAAATTTATCTATGACTTAGTGATCCCGATCGACAAAATCCAAACCTTTTAAAAAATCAAAACTAAAATATTAAAAATCAACAACTTAAAAATCACCTCACTTTATAAAAAGTGATATAACTCGCAAATAAACAAGCGACAGAACGGTATTTTATTATTATTGAGCAAGCTCACAGTCCCAAAATCAGACTTAATATAGCTACAAATTTTTCTTCAGATAAAAAGAGCAAGACTTAATGCCCAAATACAAAGAAGGCACTCCACATTGGGAGTGCCTTTTAGCTTTTTTTAGAGCAGTTTAATTATGAAAGTAGGTCAATTAAGTCTTGCTCATTTCTTATTTCGATACCCAAATCTTGTGCCTTAGTGAGCTTAGAACCTGCCGCTTCACCAGCAAATAAGATGTCTGTTTTCTTAGAAACGCTGCCTGTTACTTTTGCACCCAGTGCTTGTAGCGCTGCTTTAGCTTCGCTGCGTCCTAATTGAGAGAGGGAGCCCGTCAAAACTACCGTCTTACCTTCAAGTGGTAGTGACTGCCCTTCTACAGGCGCTTCTATTGCTGGCCAAGTGAGCCCTAGCTCTAGAAGTTTATCAACCACTTCACGGTTCTTCTCTTGGGAGAAGAAGCTGGTAATGTGACTAGCAACAATATCACCGATATCTTGCACTTCTATGAGTTGTTCGTGAGTCGCAGTCTGAACCATATCAAGCGACTTAAAGTGCTGAGCAAGGTTCATTGCCGTTGCCTCACCAACCTCTCTAATACCCAGAGAGTACAAGAAACGAGCTAGCGTCGTTTCTTTCGCTTTGGTCAGTGCATTCACCACGTTTTGCGCTGATTTCGGTCCCATGCGGTCTAGTACCGTTAAGACACCAGCACTTAACTTAAAGAGATCAGCTGGGGTTTCAACCATTTCACGGTCAACCAACTGCTCAATCACTTTCTCGCCCAAGCCGTCAACATCCAGTGCTTTACGCGAAACAAAGTGCTTGAGCGCTTCTTTACGTTGCGCCTGACACACTAGTCCGCCTGTACAACGAGCCACAGCTTCACCCTCTACACGTTCGACAGCAGAGCTACACACAGGGCAAGCTTCAGGGAAAACAATCTCTTTTGCAGTCTCAGGGCGACGCTCCGCCACTACAGCAACAATTTGAGGGATCACATCACCGGCACGGCGAATAATCACACTGTCCCCGACCATAACGCCTAAACGTTCTATTTCATCAGCGTTATGCAGAGTCGCATTACTTACCGTTACACCGCCAACAAACACAGGCTCCAGTTTCGCTACTGGTGTAATTGCACCCGTTCGACCGACTTGGAACTCTACGTCGTTAAGTAACGTGATCTCTTCTTGTGCCGGGAATTTGTAAGCTATCGCCCAGCGCGGAGCTCGAGCAACAAAGCCTAAAACCTCTTGAGCCGCAATATTATCGACTTTGATCACTACGCCGTCGATCTCATAGGCTAACGCGTCGCGGCGAGCCATAATATCTTGGTAGTATGCTTTAACGTCATTTAATGAGCTCAGTTGCTTAGTCTCTGGGCACATAGGTAGGCCCCAGCTCTTCAACTGAAGAAAACGTTGATAGTGGCTACCTGAAAGCTCAGCACCTTCAACAACGCCAACGCTATAAGCATAAAACGCTAACGGACGCTTAGCCGTAATACGAGAGTCTAACTGACGTAGGCTGCCTGCCGCGGCGTTACGAGGATTTACAAAAACCTTTTCTCCTTTCTTCTGTGCTTGTTCATTCAGTTTGTCGAATCCCGCTTTCGGCATAAAGACTTCGCCACGCACCTCAATACGTGTCGGCCATCCCTCACCTTGAAGCTTGAGTGGAATTGAGCTAATGGTACGAACGTTTTCAGTGATGTTCTCACCGGTTGTACCATCACCACGAGTGGCTGCTTGAACAAGCGTGCCGTTTTCATAAAGAAGACTCACCGCTAATCCATCTAGCTTTGGCTCACAACAGAATGTTGTTAGGTCAGCCAGAGGGGCGCGATCAGACATACGCTTGTTAAATGCGTCTAAATCTTCATCAGAGAAAGCATTGTCTAAAGAGAGCATCGGAATTTCGTGTGTCACTTGGGTAAAGCCATCTAATGGTGCTCCACCAACACGCTGACTTGGCGAGTCAACGGTGACCAGTTCTGGGTTTTCTTGCTCAATCTTCAGCAGTTGCTGCATTAATCGATCATATTCTGCGTCAGGGATCTCTGGGCTATCCTCAACGTAATAGCGAACGGCATGATAGTGCAGAGTCTCTTTTAACTGCTCTAAAGTACTTTGAATGGATTCTTTCATATCATTCTCTGTCAGATTGAAATATCAAAAAGGGCCCCATCAGGAGCCCTTTCTATCATTATAGATTAACTGTAAGGCTTACATTGTCTACTAAGCGCTTTGATTAGCCATAAAGTCTCGAATTTGTTTGCGGTAATCAGACAAGCGGTTTGGCGTCATCAGGTTTCTTGACTCATCCAATACGTTACCGCCCAAATCGTCAGCAATTTGTTGTGCTGCGCTCAACATAACATTGAAGTTCTGATCAGCCTGACCGTAACAAGGCAGCGTCATAAAGAACGAAATGCCTTTGGTTGTGAAGTCTGCAGGGTTGTCGTGTTCTAACGTACCTGGCTGCATCATGTTCGCGACACTAAAGATCACTTTCGGTGTCTCTGCAGCTTCAGCAAAGCAGTGGTAAATAGACATCTCACCATAGGTTAGTCCATTGTTTTCCATACTGCGGAAAAGCTCAGTACCTACAAACGGCGTTTCACCGGCACAATGTACATTTAGTACAATCACTTCCAAGCCCATGTCATCTTCTTGTGCTTCTTGAGGTGCAGCAGTTGCCGCTTCAACGGTTGGTGCTGTGTCTTCTTGTTGCAAATTCTGTTGGACAGGCTGAGTGTCAAACTCAGGCTCTTGCGACATAGCGCCGTAATGCTCTTTAAAGTCAGCGTGGCTCTCTTTTTGCTCTTCGGTTAACTCAAAGCTTGGGACAACTGGCTCAGCGGGTGCCTCTGTTTGAAATTCTGGCTCTTCTTTAACAGGAGTCTCAACACTGAAAGATGGTAGATCGTTGAGCTCAAGATCCTCTTGCTCACTTTTCGCCGATGGGCTTGAAGTCAGCGGATCTGAATCAATCAATGGGTCTGCATTTGTTGGTGATACAGCAAAGTCCGGTTCTTTACGCTCTTTACGAATGATCTCGAAGTCGTCTTCTGGCGCGAAAGAGCGCTCTGGCATGGCGCCCACGTCATCTAAGCTGTCGTTGTCGAGCTTGCCAAGTGGCTTATCACCAAATTTGGCTTTCCCTTCTTTTTTACTCGTCCACAGTCCGTGGAACAATAATGCGGCGATCGCTAATGCGCCAACAATAATGAGTACAAATCGCAATTCCTGCATTTTTCGCTCTCAGCTTTCATAGTCACCCTGAATTTTCAGGTCGCTATATCAGTTAGGTTAATTTGACCAATCTCACTACTGTATCAAAAGTAGCTACTGTTTTAGAACAACTTAATACAATAAGTTCCTCAGTTGATGTGATTTTCACCACGCTTTTTTTCTTAATATCGGTCGAGTACACTATAGGTGTTTGCTATTTAACCAACTCCCCTTATGTGAGCTGATATTCCAATATGACTAATTTATCGATTCCTCGCTCTGGCTTCGGCTATTTCATTTTCGGCGCTAAAATCGCTCTTTCTCCAAGTATCCGTAAATTCGTACTGATGCCCTTATTAGCTAACGTATTGTTGGTTGGTGGCGCGTTGTTTTACATCTTTTCTAACCTCAATACTTGGATTGATGGCTGGTTAGAAGGCCTTCCTAGCTTTCTCACTTGGTTGACTTATGTTTTGTGGCCTCTGCTGGCGCTGACCATTCTTGCCACCTTCTCATACTTCTTTAGTACCTTAGCAAATTTCATCGCCGCCCCATTTAACGGCTTACTATCAGAGAAAGTAGAAGAACTTTTAACGGGCAAAAAAGTGAATGACGATGGCTTAATGGACGTGGTTAAAGATACGCCGCGTATCCTAGCTCGTGAATGGCGCAAGCTGGTTTACACACTACCAAAAGCAATCGGGCTTTTCTTATTGTTGCTGATCCCAGCTCTTGGTCAAACTGTCGCGCCGTTTTTGTGGTTCATTTTTACAGCGTGGATGCTGGCAATTCAATACGCAGATTACCCGTTTGATAACCACAAAATCAGCTTTGATGATATGAGAAGCTCACTGAAACAAAAGCAAGGTAAGAGCTATGGATTTGGAGCATTGGTTTCTATTTTCACAACCATTCCAATCCTTAATCTGATTGTTGTACCTGTAGCAGTATGTGGCGCGACTGCTATGTGGGTATCAGAACACAAAGGGCAATTTACTCACCTTCGCTAACCTCTTCTACTATTAGCAGAACTCTCGCCCATTTTGTTGAATCACTGATTTCTATCAAAATGGGCGTGCATTCTGCTACATATCTATATGATATAACTTTTTAATCCTTTTACCTTTTTTTCAACTTGTTTAATCTAAATTCAAGTTAAACAAACATTGAAATAAACGGGACGACTAAGTCATTGATATGCCGCGTTTAGTTCTGTCATCAAATGAAGGAATATTCCATGAGCAAGATTTACGAAGATAACTCCCTTACGATCGGTAACACACCACTGGTTCGTTTGAACAAAGTAAGTAAAGGTAATGTACTAGCGAAAGTGGAGGCTCGTAACCCAAGCTTCAGCGTTAAGTGTCGTATCGGCGCGAACATGATCTGGGAAGCTGAAAAAGCTGGCACTCTTAAGCCAGGCGTAGAGCTTGTAGAACCAACAAGTGGTAACACTGGTGTGGCACTTGCTTTCGTTGCAGCTGCTCGTGGTTACAAACTAACGCTAACTATGCCTGAGTCAATGAGCCTTGAGCGTCGTAAGCTACTTAAAGCACTAGGTGCCAACCTTGAGCTAACAGAAGCGGCTAAAGGCATGAAAGGCGCGATCGCAAAAGCAGAAGAAATTGTTGCAAGCGATCCAGAGAAGTACCTACTTCTTCAACAATTCAACAACCCTGCAAACCCAGAGATCCATGAGAAGACTACTGGTCCTGAAATCTGGGAAGCGACTGACGGTGAGATCGATGTATTTGTAGCGGGTGTTGGTACTGGCGGTACGATTACTGGTACAAGCCGTTACATTAAAGGTGAAAAAGGCAAAGCAATTACTTCTGTAGCGGTTGAGCCAGCAGAATCTCCAGTGATTGCCCAAGCGCTTGCAGGCGATGAAATTCAGCCAGCACCACACAAAATCCAAGGTATCGGCGCAGGTTTCATCCCTGGTAACCTTGATTTAGAGCTTGTAGACCGTGTTGAGTCGGTGACTTCAGAAGAAGCAATTGAAATGGCACAGCGCCTAATGGCTGAAGAAGGCATCCTAGCTGGTATCTCTTCTGGTGCAGCAGTAGTTGCAGCAAACCGTCTAGCGGAACTACCTGAATTTGCTGGGAAAACAATTGTTACAGTTTTACCAAGCTCAGGCGAGCGATACCTCAGCACAGCCCTATTCGCCGGCATTTTTACCGACAAAGAGAACCAACAGTAATATGTGGTCAAATCAATATTTGGTCTAAAAAAGCCCCTAATTGGGGCTTTTTTGTTGATCCCTGCCTCACCTTTGGTAATATCACCCCTGTTTTATTTTTCGCTTCAAAATAAAAGAAGCAATAAACCAGATTCTGAAAGTCGTGAGTTCTCACAAAAGAGCACCATGGCTGGATAAAATTTTAACCAAACTGTTCAAACACGAACATGGCGTACTACACTCTGGCGCATGCATGTCAAAGAAGTTAAGCTAAACTTGGTTATAAACTTTACAAATAATAAATTAATTGGGGTATATAAAATGTACGAGAAGCAAGTAGAAATCACAGCAGAAAACGGTCTTCACACTCGTCCAGCTGCACAGTTCGTTAAAGAAGCAAAATCTTTCGACGCAGACATCACTGTGACTTCTAACGGTAAAAGCGCAAGCGCTAAGAGCCTATTCAAACTACAAACTCTAGGCCTAGTTAAAGGTACTGTAGTTTCTATTTCTGCTGAAGGCCCACAAGCTCAGCAAGCTGTAGACCACCTAGTTGCTCTAATGGACCAACTACACTAATTCGGTCTCCTTCTTTCAAAGCCATTTTGCCCTGCAAAGTGGCTTTGTTCGAAATAGAACAGAATAAGCTCGGCATAACGCCAAGCGGAAAAAGTCACACACTCTCCCGTTTACAGTTGACCAACTTAAGGTAAAGCTATGATTTCAGGTATCCTAGCATCTCCTGGTATTGCTATCGGTAAAGCACTACTACTTCAAGAAGATGAAATCGTTCTAAACACTAACACTATCACTGATGACCAAGTTGAAGCAGAAGTTCAGCGTTTCTTTGACGCACGTAACAAATCTGCAGCTCAACTAGAAGTTGTTAAGCAAAAAGCGCTTGAGACTTTCGGTGAAGAAAAAGAGGCGATCTTTGAAGGTCACATCATGCTTCTTGAAGATGAAGAGCTAGAGGAAGAAATCCTAGCACTCATCAAGAACGACAAGATGCACGCTGATAACGCAATCCACACGGTTATCGAAGAGCAAGCATCTGCGCTTGAGTCACTAGACGACGAATACCTAAAAGAACGTGCAACTGATATCCGTGATATCGGTACTCGTTTTGTTAAAAATGCACTAGGCATCAATATCGTTTCTCTAAGCGATATCAATGAAGAAGTTATCCTAGCAGCATACGACCTAACGCCATCTGAAACTGCACAAATCAACCTAGACTACGTACTAGGCTTCGCTTGTGACATCGGCGGTCGTACATCTCACACATCTATCATGGCGCGTTCACTAGAGCTTCCTGCTATCGTTGGTACTAACGATATCACTAAGCAAGTGAAGAACGGCGACATGCTTATTCTTGATGCGATGAATAACAAGATTGTTATCAACCCATCAGAAGCTGAGCTTGAAGAAGCAAAAGCAGTTAAAGCTGCATTCCTAGCTGAAAAAGAAGAGCTAGCAAAACTTAAAGATCTACACGCAGAAACTCTAGACGGTCACCGTGTAGAAGTTTGCGGTAACATTGGTACTGTTAAAGACTGTGACGGCATCATCCGTAACGGTGGTGAAGGCGTTGGTCTGTACCGTACTGAGTTCCTATTCATGGACCGTGATGCACTTCCTACTGAAGAAGAGCAGTACCAAGCGTACAAAGAAGTTGCAGAAGCAATGAACGGTGAGTCAGTGATCATCCGTACTATGGATATCGGTGGCGACAAAGATCTACCATACATGGATCTTCCAGAAGAGATGAACCCGTTCCTAGGCTGGCGTGCAGTACGTATCAGCTTAGATCGTCGCGAAATCCTACGTGACCAACTACGCGGTATCCTTCGTGCATCTGCGCACGGTAAGCTTCGCATCATGTTCCCAATGATCATCTCTGTTGAAGAGATCCGTGAACTGAAGAAAGCTATCGAAGAGTACAAAGCTGAGCTTCGCGCTGAAGGCCTAGCATTCGATGAAGATATTGAAATCGGTGTAATGGTTGAAACTCCAGCTGCGGCAGCTATCGCGCACCACCTAGCGAAGGAAGTTGCTTTCTTCTCTATCGGTACTAACGACCTAACTCAGTACACACTTGCTGTAGACCGTGGTAACGAGATGATTTCTCATCTTTACAACCCACTGTCTCCTGCTGTTCTAACAGTAATCAAGCAGGTTATCGATGCGTCTCACGCTGAAGGTAAGTGGACTGGTATGTGTGGTGAGCTTGCGGGTGATGAGCGTGCAACACTGCTTCTACTAGGTATGGGCCTAGATGAGTTCTCTATGAGCGGTATCTCTATCCCTAAAGTGAAGAAAGTTATCCGTAACTCTAACTTCGCAGAAGTTAAAGCAATGGCAGATGAAGCACTTTCTCTACCAACTGCTGAAGAAATCCAAGCAGTAGTAGAAAAGTTCATCGCTGAGAAAACTCAGTAATCACCAATGGCTTAATATGATTAGACGACTAAAAAAAGTCGTCTAATTTGCTAGATTGGTATAGTATATTCTACAGAATAAAACTAAACGTTAGGAGCATGACACAATGGGTCTGTTTGACAAACTTAAGAAGCTAGTATCTGATGACAGCGCTGACGCTGGTGCAATCGAAATCATCGCACCTCTATCTGGTGAAATCGTAAATATCGAAGACGTGCCAGATGTTGTTTTCGCTGAGAAAATCGTTGGTGACGGCATCGCGATCAAACCAGCTGGCGACAAAATGGTAGCTCCAGTTAACGGTACTATCGGTAAGATCTTCGAAACTAACCACGCATTCTCTATCGAGTCTGACGACGGTGTTGAGCTATTCGTTCACTTCGGTATCGATACTGTTGAACTTAAAGGCGAAGGCTTCACTCGCGTAGCAGAAGAAGGCCAAACTGTTAAAGCTGGTGACACTATCATCACTTTCGACCTAGCGCTTCTAGAAGAAAAAGCAAAATCAACTCTTACTCCAGTTGTTATCTCTAACATGGACGAAATCAAAGAGCTGAACAAACTTGCTGGTTCTGTAACTGTGGGTGAAACTCCAGTTCTGAAAGTGACTAAGTAATCTTTACTTAGCATTTCAAAAGTTCAAAAAGCGCAGCCTCACGGCTGCGTTTTTTGTTGTCTGGAAAAGTTAGCCTAATAAAGAAAGAGCGGTACCCGTATCTTGATTCGCTTGTGCGAGCAGTGTTGACGTCGCACGTTCAAGCATCTGAGATTTAGTCAACTCTGTAGTAACCTTAGCGTAATCGGTATCTTTGATTTGCCCCTCTGAATCAGCAATACGATGAAAGGTATTGTTGAGGCTATTCATAGTGCGGCTGACTCCGTTCTGGAAACCACCGATTTCACTACGATGCCCGTCCACATAATTCAATGAGGCATCAATAACCGCAACACCAAGCTGCGCTCCACCGACGGTTGTCATGTCCACATCATCTAACGATATCGCCTGAGTATCATCAAAATTGAAGGTATTCGCGGCGCTTACCGATACTTCAAAGCCTTGAGGAGAATCGGCATGAGCAGCGAACAACTGAAGCTGGTGTTCTTCGTTTACTGATGCTCTAACCACATCCTGCTGCCCGTTAATATAGGTGGCTACCTGATAGATATCATCGCCCTCTTTAAGCTTAAAATCGAGCGCCTGTGACTCATCATTGCTATCTTGATAGCTGATACGTAAACCTTGCTCATTAGAAGAGACTCGCCAGTTCTCATCGACGTCACTATTTGCTTCTGTAAACTGCCCTCCCATCTGCGGGATATTGGTGTACATGCTCTTAAGCGTGAGCGAGACCGCATTCGAATCAGGACCAAGATTGAAGTTACGCTTTCCAAAAGAGCCATCAAATAGCTCATCCCCTGCAAAGGTCGTTGAGGATGCAATACGATCAAGATCATTGATCAGCATCTCCGATTCGATCTGGATACTTTCGCGCTCATCCCGACTCAATGCACCATTGGACGCCTGTAATCCAAGATCACGGAGTTTTTGGAGCATATTAGTACTTTCATGCAGCGCGCCTTCGGCAGTTTGTGCAATAGAGTCAGCATTAGTCGCATTCGACAATGCAGCATCAATCCCTCGGGTTTGAGCTTTAAGTCGATTGGCTATTTGAAGGCCTGCAGCATCGTCACTACCCGCGTTGATACGCGAGCCGGATTGCAGTTTTGATTGAGCGTCAACGGCTTGGCTTTGAGCTTCACCAAGATGTCGCTGAGCAATAGAGGAAGATATATTGGTTTGTATCGATACCATTTAGTTGTATTCCATTTAGCTAGGTTTACCCCAACTCACCATTTGTGTCGTTCCTTCGACACCAATTGCATACATCTGGATGATACAACCCACACCATCAATACAATTAATCATTCGGTAAATTTCACTCATAAAAAGAAAGCTAGGTGTTTGACCACCTAGCTTTCGGTTTCAACTTTATTTCTAATTAGCCAAGTAGGCTAAGTGCTGAGTTCGGTGCTTGCTTCGCTTGAGCAAGAATCGAGCTAGACGCTTGAGAAAGAATTTGCGACTTAGTCATTTGCGTCGTTTCTTTCGCGAAGTCTGTGTCTTTAATACGGCTCTTAGATGCATTCACGTTTTCGTTGATGTTATCTAAGTTGTTGATAGCGTGGTCGAAGCGGTTCTGGAATGCACCCAGCTCTGCACGGTGGCTATCTACGTACTTCAGTGCAGCATCGATGATAGCAACAGATTCTTGAGCGCCACCTACCGATGTTACGTCGATAGTATCAACCGTTACTTCTTTACCACCTTGAATGCCAAGCTCACCCGCAAGACCACCTGAGAAGTCTACGTTGCCGTCTACTTTGTTGTTACCTGCGAACATTTGCAGCTTACCTTCTTCAGTTACAGACGCTTTTACAGAGTCTTGTTGACCGTTGATGTAAGTTGCTAGCTCTTCGATGTCGTCGCCTGCTTTTGCATTGATGTCGATTTCTTGAGCTTGACCAAAGTTATCTGTGAACGTCATTTTCAGGTCGTTAGAGCCCGCTTGAACGTTCCAGTTCTTATCTTTTGCACTCTCAGTTTGGTAGCTCTTACCACCCATTTGAGCGTTATCTGAACGCATGTCTTTCAGCTCAAGCATTACGGCTTCACCGTTGTCTGCACCGATTTGGAAAGACTTAGTACCGTGTGTGCCGTTCAGAAGCTTGTTACCACCAAAAGAGGTTGTTTCTGCGATACGGTTTAGTTCGTCGTTCAGTGCTGTTACTTCTTCTTGAATCGCTACACGCTCAGACTTAGAGTTTGAACCGTTTGCAGATTGTAGAGAAAGGTCACGCATACGTTGCAGGATGTTTGTTGTCTCGTTCATTGCACCTTCAGCAGTTTGTGCAATCGAGATACCGTCGTTCGCGTTACGTACTGCTACGTCTAGACCGCGGCTTTGTACGTTCAAACGGTTAGAGATTTGTAGGCCCGCAGCGTCATCTTTTGCGCTGTTGATTTTAGAGCCAGAAGCTAGACGCTCCATAGAAGTCTGTTGAGCGCTGTTTGCGTTGTTTAGGTAACGTTGCGCAGTCATCGCTGAAACGTTGGTATTTACATTCACTGCCATAGTGATTTCTCCAATTGATTTTCCGGTGTTGCGGTTTCCGACGTCTCGGAAAACCAAGTAGTTCTCTCAAAGTTACTTTTAATAACGGCGCTAAATCTGAAACCTTTAGAGAAAAAATGAGAAAATTCAGAAATAAATTCGGTTGAATGAAAAAACGTGATTGGTGGGGTAAATATAAGAAAAAAGGAGAAAAAACACTAAAGTTGTCAGAAGTGTTGCCGAGAGACGTGGCAATTTACCCCAGCAGAGTTAACGCCAAATTAGGCGCCTGTTTGGCTTGAGCAAGAATAGTTGTGCTCACCTGCTGCAAGATTTGCTGCTTGAGCATCTGGGTGGTCTCTTTGGCGTAATCGGTATCTTTAATGCGACTGTTTGAGGTCGCCAAATTCTCATGTACGTTTTGCAGGTTATTAATCGCGTGATCAAATCGATTTTGCATCGCCCCCAGCTCTGAGCGATGGCTATCTACGTACTTCATTGCTGTATCAAGAATAGATACCGCTCGTTGCGCTCCACCAGCGCTAGTTACATCAATATCATTGACCGATTCGTAGCGACCTGATGACATGGATAACTCATCCGCTAGAGAACCTGAAAAGGAGATTGTTCCTGACGTTTGATCGCCCGCCATGTAGATTTGTAGCTGCCCATCTTCATTAACCGATGCAGATACTTGGTCTGTTTGGCCGTTAATATAGGTCGCAAGCTGCTCAATATCATCACCCGCCTTAGCATTGATCGAGATGGATTGAGATTGCCCAAAACGATCGGTAAACGACATATTGAACTCAGTATTACCTGAACTCACCGCCCAACTCTTATCAGCCATACCATTAGCAACATAGCTAAAGCCGCCCATGTCGATGCCATCTGTTCGCATACTTTTTAGGCCTACTTGTACCGCCTCACCAGAACTACCACCTATTTGGAAAGCGGTATTCCCAAAACTGCCATTCAATAGCTTCTTGCCACCAAATGAAGTCGTTTCGGCAATTCGGTTCAGCTCGTCATTAAGAGCAGTAATCTCTTCCTGGATAGCAATTCGCTCAGATTTACTGTTCGAACCATTCGCTGACTGCAAAGAAAGGTCACGCATGCGTTGCATGATATTGGTGGTCTCATTCATCGCACCCTCTGCGGTCTGCATAATAGAGATACCGTCGTTAGCGTTTCTAACCGCAACGTCAATACCGCTCATTTGCGCTTCAAGTCGATTTGAGATTTGTAGACCGGCAGCGTCATCCTTAGCGCTATTAATACGGTTACCTGAAGCCAGTCGCTCCAAAGATTGATTCAGCATGTTGCTGGCATTAGAGAGATTTCTCTGTGCCACCAGTGCTGAAACATTGGTATTTACCGTAATAGCCATAGATGTTCGCTTATCCGTTGGGAGGTAATAAAGTCAATCGTTGCTTCTATATCGACCAACTTTGCCAACTCTTTAATCAAAAAAAGAGGCATAACGCCCCTTTTTGTGTTTATTTAATTGTCGCTACGGCTATCGCTACTTAATCGACAGTTCAGCCAACATCTGCTGTGACGGTGCGAAGTAGTAAGCGCCAGTCACTGCACGGGTAAAGCGAAGCAATTGGTCAGTCTTACCATCTGTTACGCCATACATGCTTTCAAGCATTGCATCAAAGTTATGGCGAACATTACAGTAAGCGATGAATAGCAAGCCGTGATCGCCTGTCGCGCTACCGTAAGGCAGGCTATGACGAACAATTTTCAGACCTTTGCCTTCTTCTTTGATATCAACACGGCCAACGTGCGATGCTGCAGGCACATCTTCTAGCTCAATAGAATCAGGCTTAGTACGGCCGACTACTTTCTCTTGCGCTTTAACATTTAGGCGATTCCAAGCAGGTAGGTTATGGATAAAACGCTGAACCATAACGTAACTGCCACCCGCAAATTCACCTTCAGGGATAAGTGCCACTTCAGCACGCTGAGCATCTTTCGGGTTCTCGGTGCCATCGACAAAATCCGTCATATCACGGGAATCTAGATAGCGGTAGCCGTAAGTCTCATCAACGACTTCTACATCTTCAGACACTTGCTCTAGCAACTTACGAATCACATAGAAGTGCAAATCGTGGCGGTTAGAGTGGCAGTGAAGCAGCACATCAGAGTCTGTGCTTGGTGCCGTTATGTCACCCTCACCAAGTGCCGGGAACGCGATTAAGTCAGCCGGAGCCGCTTGTTCAAATTTGTCCCAGAATGTTTTAGAGAAAGCCAATGAAAGAGTCAGGTTAGACTCTGGTTGTGTCTCGTTCAGTTCTGCAACTAAAGAAGGTAGCTGCTTTAGTTGTTCTAATACTTGTGGTGCATTGTTTACGACTTTTAGCTGCACATACAGAGCGAAAGGCCCAGCTTCAGGTAAAATAGCACCTTGCGCTTGAGGCTGCTCATTTGAAGAGTTAAGCATAGTTCGATCCTTTCATTTTTAGCTTCTAGTATAAATATGATTGTATTAATTATTTTTGATTATTGTCAGTCTTCAGCTTCAACGGTGATAAAACAATCTCGTACAGTATTGCTCTTGATGAGATAGATTAAAAACCACAATAACAGCGTCAGTGTGACACCATGTAACCAATGAAACACACCGTGATCGAGATAGACAAGATAAACGGTATGTGCAAACTGACTTAAAACAGCGAAAAGGGTGACCCATCGCCCCCAAGAGACAATCGTATTAATGTACGGACGTTCCGGCGATCTCAGGCCAAGCAGCCACATCAATAGAACGCTCGGCACACTGAGAGCAATTCCCACATAAAACATTTGATGGTCGGGGTAAACTATCTCTAGTATTTTAGCTCCTGACTCTCGACTAGCACCAGCCACAACAAACACGACCAAGGCCTTGGCCAAAAACAACCAACCCAGCCACAGTAAAATCGGAGCTTTAAGAAAGCCGTGTTTATCATATTGTTCTAAAGAATACCGCACAGCTCTCACTTCAGCTTATTAGAAAACAGACACTTTAACGCAAATCATTCATACTTCTCTAGGTTTACGTTATCTTATCTACATATTGGTATTAACGATTATCTCAGCATGAAAAAGAAGACACAGACACCTTCTGTTGAATCCCAACAAGAAGCGTTCAAAATTGCTAAAGCAACTCAAAAGCCAGGCCAAACCAAAGAGCAGACTAAACTCATTGCTCAAGGCATCGAGAAAGGCATCGCGCAGTACAAGAAACAGCAAAAAGAGCGAAACCGTCAGGCCGATAAGGCTAAAAAGAAGCAACAAAAAGAGAAGCAGCAAAACCTTGCTCAAGCCAAAGAAGTCGCCACTGAGCCCGCCGCAGAACCAGCACAAAAACAAAGTATGCTGCCGTGGGTACTATTGATTGTGAGTTGGCTTGGCTTCGCTGCCTACATTACTCAATCGTGAGATGATGAAATGAAACGACTAACATTAGGGCTACTGGCTCTCGGCCTACTAGCAGGGTGTACAACCCCGACTAAAGTGCCACATGAGAACGCTCACCTAGTAAAGATGGACTACCATGGCATTATTGACGTCAGTAGTTGCCAATACAAAGGGGAGATAACCGGGAGCGAGGGGCATTGGTATAGCTATCTATTCTTCCCGAATGATACCTTGGTTCAAGGAGCGATGAATGAGCTTAAATCTAATGCTATCGCGCTAGGTGCAAACACCGCCATTTTTACGCTACCGCAAGACTTCGCGACATCGGTGACCATGCTTGGCGCTGCTTATGACTGCCCATAGTGTTTTCACGCTTTCGATAACATTAGATTGAAAACGAGTTGATAGAAAAGAAAAAGCCAGCTTTCGCTGGCTTATGCACTAAATCCAAGACTGGACGCTATATCACTCTTACGTTCCAGAACCCATTGACTGTCGAATGGTCCCCAATCAGATAACTGATAGTAACCATCATTATGACGTCGCCCATCTTGAATAAACATGAGTTCGATACCGATCCCCGGTAACGCCTTGAGTACATCTTGAATAGTACGACGAGGCCAACCCGTTTTTTCGATGAGTTTAGGCACATTCGGCCTTTCAAGGCTTTCGACGAGTAACGCTAAATATAGCCGCCTTGCAAAAACAGGACTCAACTCCATTGACACCTCCTATATCTGTGCCAGTTAATTATTTCTTTTTTCTCATCCGACATGTTGAGGTTGATCAATAAGTCTCCATTCGTGACATTTTCTTACTGTTTTTTTTCGTTCTTTGAAATATTCCTCACTCTGTTTTGTCTGAATTCCGAGTTCCTGATAGGATTCCACACATAACAATGAAAGAAGATCACCAAAAGGAAGAATAATGACTATCACAATGTTTGGTATCCCGAACTGCGACACAATCAAAAAAGCGAAGAAGTGGCTACAAGCTGAAGAGATCGGCTTCGAATTTCACGATTACCGCAAACAAGGTGTCGATGAAGCTCTAGTCCGCGGCTTCTGTGAGGAGCTAGGTTGGGAACAAGTGCTTAACAAGCGTGGCACGACTTATCGCCAGCTCACTCAAGAACAAAAAGATGGTCTAAATGAAGAAAATGCCATCGCTCTTTTGGTTGAACAACCTGCAATGATTAAGCGACCAATTCTAAAAGTTGAAGATAAGCTGCATATTGGCTTCAAAGCTGATCAATATTCCGCTATTTTTGCTTAATCCTCATTTGCACTAGCACTGAACACAACTTTAGAAACGTGGTGACCAAACGCCACGTTTTTTAAAAAAACAAAAGACAAGTAGAACAAGGAACTCAAGGATGACAGACAGCCCAACTTTGGCTCTGGCAAAAGATCTCATTAGCCGTCAATCAGTAACACCAGAAGACGCTGGCTGCCAAGAAGTAATGATCAATCGCCTCAAAGCTCTCGGCTTTGAAATCGAGGTGATGGTATTCGAAGACACCACCAACTTTTGGGCTCGCCGTGGCACAGAAGCACCGCTGTTCGCTTTCGCAGGTCATACAGATGTCGTTCCTTCTGGTCCTGCAGAGCTTTGGGATACGCCACCATTCGAACCAACGATTGTTGATGGTTACCTTCACGGCCGTGGCGCAGCGGACATGAAAGGTTCACTGGCTTCGATGATTGTTGCCGTTGAACAGTTCATCGCAGAAAACCCTGATCACAAAGGTTCTATCGGCTTTTTGATCACTTCGGATGAAGAAGGACCATTCATTAACGGTACTGTACGCGTTGTTGAAACACTGATGGCTCGTGGCGAGAATATCGACATGTGTATCGTGGGTGAACCTTCAAGTACAGAATTCGTCGGTGATGTAGTGAAAAATGGCCGCCGTGGCTCAATCACAGGCGATCTTACAGTCAAAGGTACACAAGGCCATGTTGCCTACCCGCACCTAGCGAATAACCCTGTACACAGCTCTCTGCTTGCGATTCATGAGCTTGCAACAACCGAGTGGGATAAAGGTAATGATTACTTCCCACCAACTAGCTTCCAAATTCCAAACGTGAGCGCAGGCACAGGTGCATCAAACGTAATTCCTGGTGAATTCAATGTTCAGTTTAACCTTCGTTTTAGTACTGAACTAAGCAACGACATCATTGTAGAGCGCATCACGAGTACTCTAGACAAGTACGACTTTGAATACGACCTGAAGTGGACATTCAATGGCGACCCGTTCCTGACTGATACCGGTGCTCTTCTGGATGCCATCGTTGATGCCGTTGACCACGTAAACGACGTAAAACCAGCGCTGTTAACCACTGGTGGTACTTCTGACGGCCGCTTCATTGCACGCATGGGTGGACAGGTTGTGGAACTAGGCCCGGTGAATGCAACAATTCACAAAGTGAACGAGTGTGTGAAAGTCGCTGACCTAGAGAAGCTGACTGACATGTACCAACGTACATTGGTGAACCTACTAGCAAACTCATAGTCTTTAAAAACCAGAAAGACAACAATAAAGTTGGGCAACCTCATGACACCTAAAGAGTTAACCGGACAAGTAGAGTCTCATTTAGCAGAGACATTAATTGGAAGTAAAACCTTTCTTGTACATCATGAGGTCGCCCAAGATCTTCACAGCTTAGTCGCTGCCGCCGAGCAAGCAGGTTACAAAATGGAGATCGCCAGTGGCTTTCGAAGCTATCAGCGTCAGTCGTTGATCTGGAATCGAAAATACGCAGGAGAAACCGCTATTTTAGACAGTGGTAGTCAACCGTTAGATGCCGCTCAGTTAACGGACACTGAAAAACTGTGGGCTATCTTGCGCTGGTCTGCCCTACCCGGTGCCAGTCGTCACCACTGGGGGACTGATTTTGACGTCTTTGCTCGCAATTATCTTCCCGCTGACACCCAACTGCAGTTAGAGCCTTGGGAATACTTCGAAGGCCACCAACACAGCTTTTATCAATGGCTAGAAGCTAACGCTGATGAGTTTAGTTTTTTCTTCCCATATCGCAAGGACTTAGGAGGCGTGGCTGTGGAGCCGTGGCACATTAGTCATAAACGCACTGCGCAGCTTTGTCTATCACAGTTATCGTGTCCCCTACTTGGCAATCAACTTCAGTCTGAGCCAATATTAGGGTATGAGGTCGTTATGGAGCACCTTGAATCCATCTATGATCGTTTCATAACGAATATCAGTAACTAGGAGCTTATATGCTTGAATGGCTAACCAACCCTTGGGTCATCATTTTTATCGTGGTTAGTGTTGTCGTTGGTAACATTGCAGCACTCAAGTACACGGCAAACATGAACGTCGGCAAGGCTGATAAATTGAAAAAAGAGAGTGATCTCGACAAGCTCAACCGTTTAGACAAACTCAATCGAGAAAACCTCGACGACAAGTAACGAATAGACGATACCGAGCCGTCATTCTCAAGCTAACAGACACAAAAAAGAGGACATAGCGTCCTCTTTTTTAATTGATGTCATTGAGACAGTAACGTATCAGCTAAGTTACTTCTCTTTGGTATCTTTAGTTTGATCTGCTACATGCGCCAAGATAGGAACCAGAGACTTCAATAGCTCTTCTTCCACTGGTTTGCCTGAAGCATCAGTCACGTTGATAGACGTACGGTTACCTAAGTCACCAAATAGGAAGGTGTATGTACCCGGGCTTAGGTCGATCGGCTTAAGACCAATCTCATCCCAAAACTCGTCATCTGGTGACGCATATTTCGCTTTCACAGTACCTTGTGACTGGTTACGTTCCTCTAGCTCAAAGCCCATCTGAGGCAGAAGCTTAGGCAGACGCTGCCACAGTACATTATAAGGCGTACGTGCGATTATCACCGGGAATCCACTACGGTCTGAGCCCATAGAAATTGGGATCTTCTTAACCAGCTCTTGTGCTTTCAATGCTGCTTCGGCACGCAAGTTCTCGTCATACTTCGCCATCACCAAGTTGGTCATGAAGGCGTTGTAACGCTCTTTATTGGTCGCTGAAACAGGCTTCTCTTCAGAACCCTCACGCCAATCAATCAAGTTAATCTTAAAGCCGTGACGGTTATTCGCCTCAAAGCGAGAGATAGTGTAACGACTGCCGATCTCAACTTCTTCGTCTTCAGAGACCCAAGTAACCCAATCGGTCTCAATCTCTTTATCAGACTGCTCACGAATACCGATGTTACGCTCTGTTAGCATGTCCACGGCGGTTTGCCACACACGGTCAGCTTCTTCAACACGCAGTAACCAAAGAGTGACTTCACCGTTTTGACGCTCAGCACGCGCACCAGGGATAAGCTCCAACACCTGTTGTGGTGGGCGAATATCAACATCGCGGCCAATACCACCAGCAAACTCTCCCTTAGGGATATCGTAGTTTGGGTAGAATTGAGGGGTAGCGTCTTCAGGCAGTTGCCATTGAGTCAACGCTGGGGTTTCTAAGTATTCGAAGTCATCCTTGGCTTGACGACGTTGAGTCGGGCTGCCAGAGCATGCTGTAAGAACGAAAACAGCCAGTGAGCCGATCACTAGCTGGTGAGAATACTTCATTTATACTCCTAAATGCCGAAGACAAGCTTCGGCACTGTTTCAAACATTTAGTAAATACACGCTTCTGTCATTGCTTGCGCAACGATAGGTTGAGCTGGTTCTGACAGTTCTGTCAGCGGAAGTCGAAGACTGCCCTCAGCGATCAAACCCATTTTATGAACCGCCCATTTTACTGGAATTGGATTAGATTCAATGAACAAATGTTTGTGAAGTGGCATTAAACGCTCGTTAATGATCTCTGCCTCTTCAAATTTGCCCTCTTTCGCCAGCTTAAACATAGTAGCCATGTCAGCTGCTGCAACGTTATTCGTTACTGAGATAACACCATCACCGCCACGTTTTACGAATTCTAGGCCTGTGAGGTCGTCACCACTTAGTAAGATAAAATCTTCGCCACAAAGTTCACGATGAATTGCAATTCTGTCTAGATCACCCGTCGCATCTTTAAGTGCAACGATGTTTTCAATCTTTGAAAGACGGGCCACAGTCTCTGGCAATAGGTCTACTGCCGTACGGCCCGGTACGTTGTACAAGATTTGAGGAACGTCGCTCACTTCTGCGATCGCTTTGTAGTGCTGGTACAAACCTTCTTGTGTTGGTTTGTTGTAGTAAGGTGTCACACTTAGACAACCTGCAATACCAGAACCATTGAGCAGACGGCTGAACAGTACTGACTCATGAGTTGCATTTGCACCCGTACCTGCAATCACAGGAATACGGCCATCAGCAAACTCAACCATCTTAGTAACGACTTTGACATGCTCTTCGATAGTCAATGTAGAAGATTCACCCGTAGTGCCTACTGCTACTAGACCATCACTACCTGCAGCAATGTGGTGCTCGACCAGTTTTTTAAGGCTTTCGAAATCCACTTCACCGTCAGAATTAAATGGTGTAACCAGCGCAACGATACTTCCTGAAAACATGTCTATCTCCCTTAATTTGTTCTTTTTGCATGTTACTGTAAGCCGATTAATAAACACAAGCGATTAAAGTCGCTTCACGGCCACAACTGTATGAAATATTGTCGTATGTTAGAGGTCAAACGACTTATAAGCAGGTTCAATGCTAGAAATGATTTGCTGACGCCCAATGTAACCGATTTAACACCTAACTTGTCAGCGCTCGGTTAGTGGTAGGCTTTTCTCAATATGTTCTCAAACTGAAGTGTCATACTCAGCTCAAACTCCGCTCATTGAGTACCCACTTAAGTCTAAGTGACTCATAAAAACACCCCGACCTTCACTCATTAGTTCCTGTATCTGTGCTAACATGCTCTCATCAATGGAATATAAAGAGACGTGATTTTATGACTCAACATCTAGTAATCACTGCAATGGGCACAGATCGCCCGGGTATTTGTAACCAAGTGGTTCAGTTAGTCACCCAATCAGGCTGTAATATTATCGACAGCCGTATCGCGATGTTTGGTGAAGAGTTTACTCTCATCATGCTGTTATCAGGCAAAGCCAACAATATTACGCGTGTGGAGACGACCCTACCCTTGCTTGGTCAGGAGCATGACCTGATTACTATCATGAAGCGAACGTCCCCGCATGATCATATCGAGAACTCCTATACACTCGAAGTGTTTATCGAGTCTGACGATAGGCTTGGGCTCACCGAAAAGTTCACCCAGTTCTTCGCCGATAGAGAGATTGGTTTGGACTCGCTCAGCGCGCAGACCATCAACAAGTCGAAAGTACAACTCGACAACGATCAATTCCATATTTCAATTACTGCTTCTGTTCAATCAGAATGTAACCTGATGCAGCTACAAGAAGAATTTAACGCGCTGTGTCAGAGCCTATCAGTCCAAGGCTCGCTCAACTTTATCAAAAACAGTCTTTAAAAAGGAAATGTCATGAATACGCTGACAGCTGGCACTCCAGCACCTGCATTCTCTCTTCCAGATCAAGATGGCAACATCGTTTCTCTTGGTGACTTCAAAGGCAAGAAAGTCCTTTTCTACTTCTACCCAAAAGCGATGACACCAGGTTGTATCGTGCAAGCAGAAGGTCTGCGCGACATCAAAGCTGAGCTAGATGCACTAAACGTTGTGGTTCTTGGTGTAAGCATCGACCCAGTTAAACGTCTACCAAACTTCATTACCAAGAAATCACTGAACTTCTCACTGCTTTCTGACGAAGACCACGCCGTAGCTGAACAGTTTGGTGTTTGGGGCGAGAAGAAATTCATGGGTAAGGTTTACGATGGCCTGCACCGCATCAGCTTCTTAATCAACGAAGAAGGTGTTATTGAACACGTATTCAACAAGTTCAAGACCAAAACGCACCATGAAGTGGTTCTAGATTACTTCAAGCAAGACTAAACCAGCTTCTGAAACTGTTTCAGTCCAATAAAATTGAAAGGCCGAATATCTTAAATATTCGGCCTTTCTTTTAAATCGTATTTTCAATCAAGAGAGCTACGCTTGTTCTATCTCATCTTCTAAAGCATGGCTTGGTAGAGCGTTCCAAACGGCCTTCACTAACGTTGCGAGAGGAATCGCGAAGAAGACGCCCCAGAAGCCCCATAGACCACCAAACACCAATACCGCGACAATGATAGCCACCGGATGCAAGTTTACTGCCTCTGAGAACAACACAGGAACTAAGACATTACCATCCAGTGCTTGGATGATACCGTACGCCAATAGCAGCCAGTAGAACGGTGGCGCCAGTCCCCACTGGAACAAACCAACGATAGCCACCGGCACGGTTACCGCCGCTGCACCAATGTACGGAATCAACACCGATAGGCCAACCGCGACAGCTAACAGCGCTGAATAACGCAGATCTAGGATAGCGAAAGTTACGTAGCTCACACCGCCGACAATTAAGATCTCTAGTACCTTGCCGCGAATGTAGTTTGAGATTTGTTGGTTCATCTCAACCCATACTTTGGTTGCCAAACGACGGTTCTGAGGCAGTAGTCCGCTCGCCATTCTGATCATCTCTTCTTTGTCTTTCAGCAAGAAGAAAATGAGTAGTGGTACCAAGATTAGGTATACCGCAAGCGTTGCAATACTCACCAGTGAAGCTAGCGAGCCTTTCACAACGCTCTCACCCATGCCTAACACTTTGTTTTTCGCGTTCGACATCACTGACTCTACGATCTGTAAATTAGCCAGTTCTGGGTAACGTTCAGGGATCGTCGCGATGAACTTTTGCAGCCCGAGGTACATATTTGGGATATCGTTAAGCAAGTTGCCAACCTGATTCCAAATGGTTGGAACCAAACCAAATAGGGCTATCAGCATCACACTGAAGAACATCAAGATAACCAACATCACTGAAGGTGTTCTTGGCAAACCGAGGCGCTGTAGTTGTGTCACTGGCCACTCAAGTAGATAGGCAAGCACAATTGCTACCAGCAGTGGTGCGATCAAATGACCGAAAAAATAGATGGTAATAAAACCAAATAAAATGATGGCCACCAAACTGACTGCATGTGGATCAGAAAAACGTCGTTTGTACCAACGATTCATCATTTCAAGCATTTGATTGCAATTCCTTTTTTGTAACTTGGATTTGGTGATGACCAGAGCAAGCTTCAAGTTCTACACTAAAGGCATGCTTGGATAAAAAGCTTACAATATCGGTCATTGAGCTCTGATCAGCAATATATATCAACAAGGACTGACCATTTTCTAACTTAACACTGTGACGCTTGGCTAATAATAACGCCATTGGGCAGCGCTCTTGGCGTAAATCTAGAATATTAGGTTTCATTATCTAGCTCGATGCTTATTATAAGGGTCGTATTGTAATCTGTTTTTGAAAACGTGCCATCTTTCATTCCGCAACCTTTAGTTTAACGCACGTACTTAAACAAAGGTGAGAACAGATAAAGAACCATTTCGTGTTGTCCTTGTCTTACTGTCAGAAGAAACGGAGTATTACTGACTAATATGTTTAAACGCGCTCGCTCAATAGCTTGCTTATGCATCGCTACAACACTCGGCACCCCATTACAGGCTCAAGCAAATAGTTTGGACCTTCCCGATATCGGAACGGCGGCCGGCGGCACCCTGACCATAGACCAAGAGTTGATCTATGGTGATGCTTACATGCGCATCATTCGTAGCAGTCAGCCTGTGATTAATGATCCCGTGCTTAATCAATACATTGATAGCTTAGGTCACCGACTCGTCGCCAATGCCAACGACGTAAAAACGCCGTTCAACTTTTTCATGATTCGCGACAGAAACATCAACGCATTCGCCTTCTTTGGTGGCTATGTCGCATTGCACTCTGGTCTTTTCCTGCACGCTCAATCTGAAAGTGAGCTGGCTTCGGTACTGGCTCACGAGATCGCACACGTGACTCAGCGCCACTTAGCACGAAGTATGGAAGATCAAGCTCGTCGCTCGCCGGCTACCATTGCTGCACTCGCTGCATCGGTGTTATTGGCAATCGCGGCACCAGAAGCAGGTATTGCGGCTCTGACAGCCACAACAGCTGGAAACATGCAGAGCCAGATCAACTACACGCGTAGCAACGAGAAAGAAGCCGATCGCTTTGGTATCAGTACCATGGCTAAAGCTGGATTTGATGTGAATGCAATGCCACGCTTCTTTGGCCGTCTTGCTGACGAGTACCGTTATGCAAGTACACCACCACCAATGTTGCTGACTCACCCATTACCAGAGGACCGTATTACCGACTCGCGCGCACGTGCTCGCAGTTACCCGCCTCTCAAACTCGCACCATCACTTGACTACCATTTGGCCAGAGCGCGCATTGTTGCTCGCTATGCAGGTATTGATGGCGATGCGGCATTAGATTGGTTTGAGCGTAAGTTGAAGAAAGCTCCGAAATCTATGATCCCATCTCTAGAGTACGGACAGGCGCTGGTATACCTAGATACGAAGAAGCTTGATAAAGCCGAACCGATTCTAAACAAGCTGATCACCAATGACCCGACCAACCTTTTCTATCTCGATGCGATCTCGGATCTGCACATCGAACAGAAAAAACCGCAAAAGGCGATCAAAGAGCTGAAGGCGGCATTAGTACGTCAACCAAATAACTCAGTGCTGACAATCAATTACGCTAATGCGTTACTTGAGAACCAGGAGCAGCAGGAAGCGGTCCGAGTGCTACAGCGTTATACTCACGACAACCCAAATGACACCAACGGTTGGCACCTATTATCGAAAGCAAATATCGACTTAGGTAACAGTGATGAAGACTTAGCTGCACGAGCGGAAATTCTAGCTCTGCAAGCGAACTGGAATAAAGCGATCCAGTACTACACTCAAGCCAGTCAAATCGCCGAGTTAGGCAGCCTTAAACAAGCGCGTTACGACGCACGTATTGACCAATTAATGATTCAACGTGAACGCTTCTTGGCACTACAATAGTAATCACCTTAAGCAAGACTCAACCTGTGAGGGTGACCAACGTGTCGCCCTCACAGAAATAAACTAAAAATAATTCCGAGGAAGAACCATGTCTGTCGTAATTTATCATAACCCTCGTTGCTCAAAGAGCCGTCAAACTCTAGCGATTCTTGAAGAAAATGGTGTTCAACCAGAAATCATCAAATACCTAGAGACACCTCTGTCTGTTGAGCAACTAAAGGTTCTGTTTTCCCAACTAGGTTTTGAAACCGTTCGCGAGATGATGAGAACAAAAGAAGCGGATTACAAAGAAGCAAACCTAGGCGATAGTTCTGTAACCGATGAGCAACTATTCGCAGCGATGGCGGATAACCCAAAACTATTTGAACGCCCTGTTGTTGTTGCCAATAACCGCGCAAAAATCGGTCGCCCACCAGAGCAAGTACTAGAGATCCTATAAGGCTTTATGAGCGTTTCAATACTGGTCTTATATTACAGTCGTCACGGCAACACACTCGCATTGGCTCGACAGATCGCGCGTGGCGTTGAATCAGTCTCTGGTTGTGAAGCCGTGTTACGAACAGTGCAAGAGATCCACACCGGCGATCCTTCTCCACGTAATGACGTTACAGTGCACGACCCGTGCGCTAGCCTTGAGGACCTAAAAGGATGTGATGGCTTAGCGCTAGGCAGCCCTGTGTGGTTTGGTAATATGGCAGGGGCGATGAAGCACTTCTGGGATAGCACGACCCCGCTATGGGTTAACGGTGATCTCATCGATAAACCAGCCTGCGTCTTTACCTCTTCTTCCTCTTTGCATGGTGGTCAAGAGACCACTCTACAAACGATGATGCTACCGTTACTGCATCATGGCATGCTTGTTATGGGAATTCCCTACTCTGAACCTGCTCTACACACCACTCAAACGGGTGGCACACCTTACGGCGCAAGCAGCGCTGGTGAAAACAGCACGTTAAGCAAAGAAGAGATTGAACTGGCACAAAATCTTGGAAAGCGTTTGGCGAGAACGGCAATAAACCAGAAAGGAATATCTTGATTATGTATATGTCTGAAAAAGCGATGTCTCCCAAGACTAAGCTATTTCGTTACTTTGCTTTATTGGGTAACTTATTGCTTTTGGGCTGGGTAGTTGCATGGCAGATGACCCTTTCCCCGCACCCTCATTTAGACAACGTTACGCTAGCGATTGTATGGGCGGTACCACTGCTATTGCCGCTACCGGGTATTTTGGCGGCTAAGCCTTACACCCATGCGTGGGCTAACTTCATCTTGATGCTCTATTTTCTACATGCATTAACGATTTTATATGTCGATGGTGGTGAGCGCATGCTCGCGGCAGTTGAGCTTCTGCTCACGACCTTAGGTTTCGCTGGGAACATTCTGTTTGCTCGTTTCCGAGCGAGAGAACTGGGCATTAAGCTTAAACGCCTATCTGAAGTCGAAAAGAAAGAGAAAGCCAAGTTTGAACAGTAATTGGTAAGTGCTCTCTTCGTTAGTGCCGTTATCGATTACAACAGCCATAAAAAAGCCCTGCATTGCAGGGCTTTCTTCATTTTGAAGCTCGATTATCGAATCCACTCATAAACCAGGCTTGGCTTTAGCGGTTTTGGAGCACTGGTAGTCTCAACAACTTCACTGCCTGCGAGTTCTACGACTGCTTCGTCTTCGTCAGTAGCATTCGTCTCTGACTCTGCGTCCGACGCTTTGACTTCCGCAGATAAGTTACTTGGAGTGACCACTTGTGGCGCATTCTCAGCTTCCGATTGTGGTTCCACGCCACCCACCGACAAGGTGTTGTCTTGCGCTTCAAATTCAGGCATCTGCTCTGGCTCTATATAAGATGCTTCAACTTTCGCCACTGAACGTAGGCGCTCCACTTCTGTCTCAAATTCATCTTGAGTCGATAACAGATGAATTCTAAACGTCACTTCATGATTCTGAATCTTCAGGATATCTAAGCTTGCTACAGAGTTAAGTGCTTTTAATGCATTCTCTAGCTGGAAGAAGTCTTGTGCATTATTCAAGCTAATGAATTGTGCAAGAATTGACTCCGAAGACTCGCTCGCGACTGTGACCGCACTTTTCTTAGCGTAGTAGTTACTGATCTCGTTAACTAATGACTGAGAAGCAGACGCACCACTGCCTGAAACAGACCCCGTTACTGGTGATTTCGGTGAACTGGTTATCTGATTAGGCTGTTGATCATAAAGCGTCCAACGTAGACCTGACGGCTGCGCACGCACAACCAGCACCGCATCCACAGGATAACGTTGACTTGCTTGGCTGATAGGTGAAACAAAACCGCCCCACAGATCAGACGTTGCAATACCTGTAATGTCATCGAAGTCACCCACAGGTAGCGTAATTGGTAAACCACGCAGTTTCGCGTTTTGTTGAATGCCTGCCGCTAGCTTAGAATTCGAGTGTTCCCAAACGATATTCTTGTCGTAGTTTTGCTCTTCGACTAGCCACACTAATACATTGGAACGCGTTTCAGGCCAGTAAGGTAATTGAGCTTGAGTCAGTAGGTTACGAATCTGAGCGCCATTAAAGCGCATGCGCAACGTAGTTTGCTCACTTGCCTCACCAAAACTCATTTGTGACAGGTATTGAGCACTTTGGCGCATCGCCTTTTTTACCGTCTCATTAGCAGCAACGTCTGTTTGGCCAGTTGCACGGACCAGCACCTGTTGCATGCCTTCATTTCTAGCCGCTCTCTCTGGCTCTTTCTGTTCTGAATTGATAGCCACTTCGGCACTGAAAATATCCACCTGAGTCAGTGCATAACTCGGCGCAGCCAAAAGTCCCATCAACAATGCTAAATAACGCATATCGACCCTAGTCTTAAAATCTTGTGCCCTGATGATAAGCAACTATGGGTAACTGGGCAAGGACGATGGCAGATAGTCGATTGAATAACCGAGAATTATCGGGGTGATATATAGCAATTAAGGAAAATTAGTGAAGACTTAAGTGATAATGCACATATTTTCGGCAAATGAGCGATAAATTTGACACAACCTATATAGCAATCGATTGCGAGGTGATAAAATCCCGCGAATTTTATTTTTTACTTCACGATTAGCTCAAGGACCTATCATGAAAAATGCTTTGCAAGGTGCGCAAATGCTCTTTGTCGCCTTTGGTGCACTGGTATTAGTCCCCCTACTTACCGGTTTAGATCCCAATGTTGCACTGTTCGGTGCTGGTATTGGTACCCTCCTCTTCCAAGTCATTACTCGCCGTTCGGTTCCAATTTTCTTAGCCTCTTCTTTCGCGTTTATCGCACCGATCATGTTTGGCGTACAAACTTGGGGCATAGGTGCCACAATGGGCGGCCTAATGGCGGCAGGTGTTGTCTATGTGCTGATGGGTGGCCTAATTAAAGTTCGCGGCGTTGGTTTTATCCATAAGCTATTACCACCAGTGGTAGTTGGCCCAGTGATCATGGTTATCGGTCTTGGTTTAGCACCGGTAGCCGTTAACATGGCACTGGGTAAAACTGGAGACGGCGCAGTACAGCTGGTGGATGCCGATGCGGCTCTTTGGATCTCAGCGATTTCACTGATTGTTACCATCATTATTAGCGTATTCGCTAAAGGCTTTTTAAAACTGCTGCCAATCTTTGGTGGTATCGTAGCGGGTTACATCACAAGCCTAGTCTACGGCGCGGTCGACTTTACTCCGGTAGCTCAAGCCTCTTGGTTGGCCATGCCTAACTTTGTGGCACCAGAGTTCAACATCAATGCGATCTTCTTCATGGTGTTCGTTGCTATCGCACCTGCTGTTGAGCACGTTGGCGACATGCTGGCCATTTCGAACGTAACGGGTAAAGACTACCTTAAAAAACCAGGTCTACACCGCACCATAACCGGTGACGGCGTGGCAACGATTGCTGCTTCAATGCTGGGCGCTCCGCCGAACACAACCTACAGTGAAGTAACGGGGGCAGTGATGCTAACAAAAGCCTTCAACCCAGTAATCATGACTTGGGCTGCGGTCACCGCTATCGTGCTTGCACTGGTTGGTAAGCTAGGTGCCTTGCTGCAAACTATCCCGGTTCCGGTTATGGGCGGTATTATGATTCTGCTGTTTGGTTCTATTGCAACGGTTGGCCTAAATACGCTCATCAAAAACCAAGTTGACCTACACAAATCACGCAACCTAGTGATCGTCGGTGTAACACTGGTATTTGGTATCGGCGGCATGGCTTTTGGTATCGGCGATTTCAGCCTTCAGGGCGTGAGTTTGTGTGGTATCGTAGCAATCCTACTAAACCTTGTATTGCCAGAAGAGCTAGGTGAGAACCACTCTGTAGACACAGCGCAAATCAAGTAATCGAATAAATCGAGAACAAACAAAAAGGGAGCGTATCGGATGATACGCTCCCTTTTTTCACTATTGGTCGTAGCAAATATCGCTACAACTAACCGAATTACTTAGTACCGAAGATCTTATCGCCAGCATCACCTAGACCAGGAACAATGTAGCCCTTGTCGTTTAGCTTCTCATCGATTGCCGCAGTGTAAAGCTCTACATCTGGGTGTGCTTTCTCAAGTGCTGCAATACCTTCTGGCGCAGCAACAAGAACAAGAATCTTAAAGTGCTTACAACCCTTCTCTTTCATAAGGTCGATAGTTGCGATCATTGAGCCACCCGTTGCTAGCATTGGGTCAACAACAAGAGCAATACGCTCCTCGATGTTAGACGCTAGCTTGTTGAAGTATGGCACAGGCTCAAGTGTTTCTTCATCACGGTAGATACCAACTACACTGATACGTGCGCTTGGGATATGCTCGAGTACACCATCCATCATGCCAAGACCAGCACGTAGGATTGGCACAACTGTTACTTTCTTACCTTTAATTTGGTCAACTTCTACTGGACCATTCCAGCCGTTGATCTCTACACGCTCAGTTTCGAAATCTGCTGTCGCTTCATATGTTAGAAGGCTACCCACCTCTGTTGCTAGTTCACGAAAACGCTTCGTGCTGATTTCGCCTTCACGCATCAGGCCAATCTTGTGCTTAACTAGCGGGTGTTTTACTTCAACAACTTTCATTTCCAACTCCGGCAATATTTAAATAAACCCACAGATTATACATCGTTTTTATCACATTTTCAGTATGTTTATTTGGCAAAAAATTTACGCAAACGTTTGCTCTTATTTAGCAAGCCCTGTTAGAATAGCGCCGTTTTCACATCCAACTTAAGACCGAGGACTATCCCGTGAGCGGTAATAATTCTTCTCTAAGCTACAAAGACGCTGGTGTTGATATCGATGCAGGTAACGCACTAGTAGATCGTATTAAAGGTGCTGTAAAACGCACTCGTCGCCCAGAAGTAATGGGTGGCATTGGTGGCTTTGGCGCCCTATGTGAACTACCAACTAAATACAAAGAGCCTGTACTGGTTTCGGGTACAGATGGTGTAGGTACTAAACTTCGCCTTGCTTTGGATATGAAAAAACACGACACCATAGGTATCGACCTAGTGGCAATGTGTGTGAACGACCTAATCGTTCAAGGTGCAGAACCTCTATTCTTCCTAGACTACTACGCAACAGGCAAACTAGACGTTGATACCGCAGCAGACGTAGTTTCTGGTATCGCTGAAGGTTGTGTGCAATCAGGCTGTGCGCTTATCGGTGGTGAAACTGCTGAAATGCCTGGCATGTACGAAGGCGAAGACTACGACGTAGCTGGTTTCTGTGTTGGTGTTGTTGAAAAAGCAGACATCATCGACGGCACTAAAGTTGCGGCGGGCGATGCGCTTATCGCTGTAGGCTCAAGCGGCCCACATTCAAATGGTTACTCTCTGATTCGTAAAGTACTAGAAGTATCTGGTGCAGATATGAACGAAGAGCTAAAAGGTCGCACCATTGGTGAACACCTACTAGAACCAACTAAGATTTACATCAAGTCAGCACTTAAGATGATTGCAGAGCATGATATTCATGCTATCTCGCACATCACAGGTGGTGGTTTCTGGGAAAACATCCCACGCGTACTTCCAGAAGGTACAAAAGCAGTCATCGACGGCAAAAGCTGGGAATGGCCAGCTATCTTCAACTGGCTACAAGAGAAAGGTAACGTGGAAACATTTGAAATGTACCGCACTTTCAACTGTGGTGTTGGCCTAGTCGTTGCTCTTCCAAAAGAGCAAGCTGAAGCGGCTGTTGAGCTGCTAAAAGCTGAAGGCGAGAATGCTTGGGTGATTGGTGAAATCGCACAAGCGGCTGAAGGTGAAGAGCAAGTTGAAATCAACTAAGCTTGATTGCTAGCTCGCACAATTAAGAATGAGGACTTTAGGTCCTCATTCTGCTATTTACGCCCTAGAAAACCTTAAAATATGTAGGTAAATTGTTATTTACTCTCACTCATCGCGTTTGATACCTCTATGAAAAATAATGCCCCTCAGAAAAACATCGTCGTTTTGATCTCCGGAAGCGGAAGCAACCTCCAAGCAATCCTTGATGCTTGTCAGAACCAGCACATTAATGCTTCTATCAAAGCTGTTTTCTCAAATAAAGCAGAGGCATATGGCTTAGAGCGTGCACGTACTGCAGAAGTCCCAGCACACTCTCTTGATCCAAAATCATTCGAATCAAGAGAAGCGTTCGATCGCGAGCTAATGCAACAGATCGATGCCTATCAACCAGACTTAATTGTTCTCGCTGGCTATATGCGTATTCTGAGTGCTGATTTTGTTCGTCATTATTTAGGGAAAATGATCAACATTCACCCTTCACTGCTGCCGAAGTATCCAGGGCTACACACACACCAAAGAGCCATTGATGCCAAAGATAAAGAGCACGGAACCAGTGTCCACTTTGTCACGGAAGAGCTAGACGGTGGACCTGTGATCTTACAAGCTAAGGTGCCTGTTTTTGCAGAGGATGATGCAGACGAATTGGCAAGCAGAGTACTGACACAAGAGCACCAAATCTACCCATTGGTGTGTCAGTGGTTCTGTGATGATAGATTAGTGATGAAAGAGGGTTGTGCTGAACTCGATGGAAACACGCTTGGCAAACATGGCTACGCACAAGACTAGAAACGTGTTTATAGCTAATAAAACATGCTAATTCGAATACTAAAAAGGCCGCATTGCGGCCTTTGTTATTTGGAGCTTGGTGTAACGCATATACCAATCACAGTAAGTAAGTGATCAGAAATAGCGCAGAAAAAAGGCTTGAGAGCAAGGCAGCATTTTTCGATAAGTAGTTATTCTACAATCAAAAATTCTAACGCAGTTATCGAGCATTTTAGCAAGCTAGGGTGAGCAGTTATTTACTACGATTGGTATTACTCTAAGGGTTCGGTTGGAGCTTGGCTCGCCACCTTTTTAGGAGCGTAAGCCACATCAGCTAAAGCTTGATGGTTCGACTCAATCAACTCACCGAAATGGAACAGTGCAAACTCGCCAGGTTTCATTCGCGCCCACTCTTCATTATCCGTTAATGGCTGTGTAGCGACGACACTCACCACATCATTCGGCGTGGTCTCTTCCTGAAAATTGATCTCTACATCTTCATCAATCAGGCTCGCTTTACCAAACGGGGCGCGCCGTGTGATCCAATAAAGGTGATTGGTGCAGTATGTCATCACATACTCGCCATCACTCAGCAGCATATTAAATACGCCCTTTTCACGCAGCTTGTCACAGCACTCTGCAACAAAACGGAACATCCCCATCATATCTTGAGGAGGCTCAGGAAAACGGTCTTCTAGCTGCTTAAGTAGCCAGCAAAACGATAGCTCACTGTCTGTCTGGCCAACCGGGCGAAAACGGCCACTTTCAAGGTCATCATAGTCGGTTAACTGACCATTGTGAGCAAAGGTCCAGTACTTACCCCATAACTCGCGAGTAAAAGGATGAGTATTTTCTAGGTTAACACCACCACGATTTGCTTGACGGATATGACTGACAACAGCACAGCTTTTAATTGGATAGTTTTGAACCAGCTCTGCAATCTTTGACTCGCAGCTTGGATTCGGATCCTTAAAAGTACGAAAGCCTTTTCCTTCATAGAAGGTAATGCCCCAACCATCTCGGTGTGGGCCAGTTTTACCGCCACGTTGCATCAATCCAGTAAAACTAAAACAAATATCCGTTGGCACATTAGCGCTCATGCCGAGCAATTCACACATGGTTAAACCTACTCCCTCTTCAACCAAACATGGAGCTCAATTCAAAGAGCTCCAATCTATTGTTAATTTTTTATTCCATCTCTTTTTCAACAAGTTGAATGATGATGTGAATAATCTTGATATGAATTTCCTGGATACGGTCAGCGTAGCCAAAGTGCGGAACTCGGATTTCAATATCCGCGCAGCCTGCCATTTTACCGCCATCTTTACCCGTTAAAGCGATTGTCTTCATGCCTTTCGCTTGTGCTGCTTCAATTGCTTTCAGGATGTTTCCTGAGTTACCAGACGTTGATAGACCGAATAACACGTCACCCTTACGGCCAACCGCTTCAACGTAGCGAGAGAAAACAAAATCGTAACCAAAGTCGTTGCTTACGCAAGAAAGGTGGCTTGGGTCAGAAATAGCGATGCCTGCATAACCTGGACGGTTCTCGCGGTAGCGACCTGTTAGCTCTTCCGCAAAATGCATAGCGTCACAGTGCGAACCACCATTACCGCAAGAAAGTACTTTACCCTCTTGTTTGAAAGAATCAGCAATCATCTTAGCGGCAGCTTCAATTTGCGCGATGTTGTGATCATCACTTAAAAACTTGTTCAGAACCTCAGCAGCTTCGTTTAATTCACTTTTGATTAGGTCTTGGTACATAAGGCTTATCTCTTATATGTATGTGCGTCACTTAAGCATACGCGAAATGAGAATGGAGGTTGTTTCCCCCTTTTACTTGAGTTTACCCACAAACATTTAAGAGTGTCGACAGTTAAGCCAAAAGATTGCCACCTTTATTGTTGTTCTGGTTTCAATTCGCACATTTATTCACCACACACCTCTCACAATTAGAACTTTAACTCTACAGAGATCACTTTTTGCTCAAATTAGAGTTTTACAAATATTTAATACTTTGTTTACACTTAACTGGTTAGACCTCTTACCTAAACCAAAACAATAAGTGATCTCTGAAAAGGAAATCGATCATGAACATACTGCTCTCTCTACTGTGCATGACCATCGTACTAAGTGTCTGCCTGTACCATCGAGTCACCATCACTCGTGCACTCGTGGCATTAACTGCCACTATGTTTGCTCTGACCTTCGCCGCTGATGTCGGCATGACGGGTTGGCTGAGCTACCTACTTGCTGTCGCTATTTTTGCTATTCCAGCAATTAGACAAACACTCATTAGCCAAAAAGCACTGACTGTCTTTAAGAAAGTGCTACCTGCTATGTCTCAAACAGAAAAAGAGGCATTGGAAGCGGGTACAGTTTGGTGGGAAGCAGAGCTGTTTAAAGGCAAGCCAGATTGGAAGAAGCTGCAGAACATCGCAGATCCTAAACTATCCGCAGAAGAACAAGCTTTCTTAGACGGCCCAGTAAATACTGTGTGTGAGATGGTGAGTGATTACCAAGTAACTCATGAGCTTGCAGATCTGCCACCAGAAGTTTGGCAATATCTGAAAGATGAAAAATTCTTCGCGATGATCATCAAGAAGAAATACGGTGGCTTAGAGTTCTCTGCATACGCACAATCATTGGTACTACAAAAGCTGACTGGTGTTTCTAGCGTTCTATCATCAACCGTAGGCGTACCTAACTCTTTAGGTCCCGGTGAATTGCTACAACATTACGGTACTGAAGAGCAAAAGAATCACTACTTACCTCGCCTAGCGGAAGGTAAAGAGATCCCTTGTTTCGCTCTGACTAGCCCAGAGGCAGGCTCAGACGCTGGCTCAATTCCTGATTACGGCATCGTATGTAAAGGCGAGTGGCAAGGTGAAGAAGTACTGGGTATGCGCCTCACATGGAACAAGCGCTATATCACTCTAGCGCCTGTGGCAACGGTTCTTGGCTTAGCATTCAAACTGCGCGACCCTGACGGCTTGCTCGGTGACACACAAGACCTTGGTATTACCTGTGCACTTATCCCAACCGACCTTCCGGGTGTTGAAATTGGTAATCGTCACTTCCCATTGAACGTTCCATTCCAGAATGGACCTACTCAAGCTCAAGACCTGTTCGTTCCAATGGATTTCATTATTGGTGGACAGAAGATGGCAGGCCAAGGCTGGCGTATGCTGGTTGAGTGTCTTTCGGTGGGACGTGGTATCACACTACCGTCAAACTCAACAGGTGGCCTGAAAACGGCAGCTCTCGCAACCGGTGCTTATGCACGTATCCGTCGCCAATTCAAACAGCCTATCGGTCGTATGGAAGGTGTCGAAGAGCCGTTGGCACGCTTGGCGGGTAACGCTTACGTCATGGATGCGGCAAGCAATCTAACCGTTGCTGGTATCGACCTAGGTGAAAAGCCTTCGGTTATCTCAGCTATCGTTAAGTACCACTGTACTCACCGTGGCCAACGCAGCATCATTGATGCAATGGACATCGTAGGCGGTAAAGGTATCTGCTTAGGCCCATCGAACTTCTTAGCACGTGGTTACCAAGGTTCACCAATTGCGATCACCGTAGAAGGTGCCAACATCCTAACTCGCTCTATGATCATCTATGGTCAAGGTGCTATCCGTTGTCATCCTTATGTACTGGAAGAGATGAATGCTGCCTACTCTGAAAGCAGTGATGCACTCGATAAGTTCGATAGCGCACTCGCAGGGCATGTTAGCTTCACCATGAGTAACCTAGTCCGCAGCCTATGGTTTGGTTTGACTGATGGTCGTGGTTCAAGCACACCAGCAGATAAAGATACTAAGCGTTACTACCAGCAACTGAATCGCTACAGTGCCAACTTAGCACTACTATCTGACATCTCGATGGCGGTACTGGGTGGTTCACTGAAACGTAGAGAGCGTTTATCTGCTCGTCTAGGTGACATTTTGAGTCAGCTATACCTTGGCTCAGCGACTCTAAAACGCTTTGAAAGTGAAGGAAGCAATAAAGAAGATCTGGCTTTGGTTCACTGGGGTATGCAAGACAGCCTTCGTCAAACAGAAGTTGCTATTGATGAGTTCCTAGCGAACTTCCCTAACCCAGTTGTCGGTCGTCTACTGCGCGTTATCTTGTTGCCATTTGGCCGTATTCGCCGTGCTCCAAGTGACAAGCTAGATAGCCAAGTGGCTCAAATCATCCAAACTCCAAGCGCAACTCGCTCTCGCCTTGGTCGCGGACAGTTCCTTGCACCAACTGAACACAACGCGGTCGGTAAGATTGAGCGTGCGCTAGAAGTGATTCTAGAGGCTGAGCCGTTATTTGATAAGGTGTGTAAAGAAACGAGTCAACGACGTCCGTTCCTACGCTTAGACCTAGTAGCTGAGATTGGTTTAGACAAAGGTATCTTAACTAACGAAGAGGCGGCTCTACTGAAGAGTGCTGAAGAACATCGTCTGTACACCATTAACGTTGACGACTTCGCTCCTGAGGAACTAGCAGCAAAGCCTCAATACCCAGAGACATCGATTGATAACGTCGCGTAGGGTTAATGTTGCCTAGTTATAACAGTTGATATTAGAAGCAAAACGGGACTCATTGAGTCCCGTTTTTTTATACTTAATTTTGGCAAATTGAAGAGCTCTCAGAGGAGGTAATAATCAGCGTTGAATCCCCCACCAGCTCAACTGGTTTGAGCGCTAACAAACAGTAACCACCCAATAGCGGCAATCAAAAGATCACTACGCTATCTTGCAGTAATAACATCAAAGACAGCTTTAAGCTTGTAACGACTAAGACTTAGGTACCGATAACTGCATCTCTGGCTGTGCTTGCTTCTTGGCTCTAATTTTACGAACGACAAACCAAATCAGCAGCCCAAGTAAAATGGCCACAACATTACCAACACCGATAATGATCATGCTGCGTTGTCGCTCTTCTTCACGCTGCTTCAACAACAGCTGCTCAGCAGCAATACGTTTTTGCTCAGCTAAAGCCTCTTCCTGTAAGCGACGAGACTCCGCTAAATCAATATCTTCAACGACACTGTAGGTTTGTTGTTTAATTGGGAACATCAGCGGACGTTGGCTTGAAGCGTCCGTTGCAAATACACGTCCAGACCAAGAGTAAATTCCCAGTTCACCAACGTAGGGAACCTCCATCGAGACTTTCATACCGTCAGTCGCTGCTTGTCCTTGCTGATAAGAGACATACTCGTCTGGCGCAATGTGCTCGATATGAGTAGCCAACGAGCTTGGTGCAATCATACCCTGCTCGCCGGATACAATGATCGTGTGCGGTGAGCCCTCTTTGCGAGACTGAATAAATGTGGTTGAGATCGGTGACGGATAAACAAGGACTTGCTGCTCTTGAGCTCGAAGGAATACCCCGTTTCCAGATGTGATTCGAGCGCGATACTTACCCGGTTCAATATCAATAGGTAACGCAACAGTGAACACACCATCACCGGCTTTCTCATCAAGGTCTTCACCGTTATCGGCAAATTCACCCATGATGACGGGCACAGGACGAGCTTCTCGAACCAAGGCATCTTCGTTTTCAATGTATTTGGTAAAGGTCACCTTGAGGTTAACTCTATCCAGAAAATCACGAAGTACTAGAGGTTTACCATCAGAAGTCAGACGAGCCGTGAATTTCAGAACTTCGGTTTGATAGAGTTTGTCTGGGAACTGCTTGGCATCAAGCACCAGGTGAGACAGCAACTTAATGTTGTTCTTCGGAGACACTTTCCCTACTGCCTGCCAAGGGCCTGGCATAGGGTGGTCAATTGAGACAATGTCCATCGATGACTCTTGGTACCAACGAACATTGTCTGCGTTGCGCCACGAATAGTATTTTTTACCATCCGGACGCACCAATACTACAGGTTGAGAATTGTCGGCTCGATAGATAACAAATGTAATCTGTTCAATACTTGGATCTACTCTAAAGCGGTTATCCAAGAGTCGAATTGAGGACTCTGTTGCCGCCTGTACACCGATACTAATAAGTAACAAGCAACTCCAAGCCAATGCCTTAAACATACTCTCTCCCTACTGACGCCAGAGGCAGCTTCCACTCTCCTCGACGAGATCTAAACGATTTTTATGCGCTTCTAATTCATCGGCCGTTGCACGCAAAACCTTTAGCGATTTTCGTCCACTTTCGACACGACGGATACCTTCAGCTGCACCCTCTTGCTGACCCGCATTGAATTGCAGTGAGGTTTGTCCACCTGTCATTAACAAGTAAACGTCGGCTAGGATCTCCGCATCGAGCAAAGCCCCATGGAGCGTTCGGTGAGAGTTATCAATACCGTATCGTTCACAGAGAATATCGAGGTTATTACGCTTACCTGGGAAGATCTTCTTCGCCATGGCAAGGGTATCGGTGACCTTACAGTAATCGTCGGTCTTGCCTATACTTGGGTCGAGTCTCTCAAACTCGTAGTCCATAAAGCCGGTATCGAAGGGCGCGTTGTGCGCGACCAGTTCTGCGTCTTTAATAAACTCGAGAAACTCTTCATGAACATCTTGGTATTCAGGTTTATCAACCAAGAACTCATCGGTAATACCGTGAACGCCAATCGCCTCTTCTTGAATCGCACGATCGGGCTTGATGTAGACGTGGAAATGACGCCCAGTCAGTTTACGGTTAATGATCTCTACTGCACCGATCTCGACAATGCGGTGCCCTAGGTAATGCGGTCCACCCTCGGTGTTCATACCCGTGGTTTCGGTATCGAGTACAACAATACGCTTATTTTCAGCGTTTGAGTGGTGTTCAGAATTGTTACTGGTATTCATAAGGATAACTGTGTCAGACTATGCCGATAATGTGCTTGAGGTAATAGTATCAAATCATGACGAAACAAGTTGAAATTTTCACTGATGGTTCGTGTCTCGGAAATCCGGGCCCTGGCGGCTATGGGATTGTACTCCGTTATAAGCAGACTGAAAAAACTCTCGCAAAGGGCTACTCGTTAACAACAAACAATCGAATGGAGATGATGGCTGCGGTTGTCGCTCTGCAAACCTTAAAAGAGCCTTGTGCTGTTATCCTAACTACCGATAGCCAATACGTTCGCCAAGGCATCACCCAATGGATCCACAACTGGAAGAAGCGCGGCTGGAAAACGGCTGATAAAAAGCCGGTAAAAAATGCCGACCTCTGGCAGCTCCTCGATAAAGAGACGGCACGTCATCAAGTAGACTGGCGCTGGGTTAAAGGCCATGCGGGTCATCGTGAGAATGAGATGTGTGATGAGCTAGCGCGCACCGCTGCAGAAAACCCGACTGAAGAAGATACGGGTTACCAAGCGAGCTAAGCTTCTTGAACAAGCTCGTTAACTCGATTAGTCGTTCATTCTGTTACATGATCCGACTGCAATACAAAGCCAACAAAACGTAAACGCGATAAAGCCGACCATCAGTCGGCTTTTTTATTACCGTTGGATAATGAAGACGATTCAAGAGACGTGCTGCGAACTCCAGCTCTGAAGCTCGCACCGACCGGAGAAAAACGTCGTTTAAGGTGCCAGTGAGGTTTAATTGGCTTAATTGGGTATGTGCGTTTACGCGCCACAATAAAGTACTGGCTACCTGCAACCGAAGCACAGCTGCCGAGGCTGTTCTCAAGCCATGTCCAAAACGCGCGATAGCGGCTCATTGGGAACAATGCATAGGTATCGCAATGAATGACTTGATAATTAAGGACGCCTAACCAATCTTTAACTCGGTTTGGCGTGTACATTCTGCCGCTCCAAGGTAGACTGTTTTTGCGCCACGGCAATAAGCTTGCGAGCCCTGTAAAGCTGAATGGATTGAACCCAGTGACAATCAGATAACCATCATCCATCATCACTCTATCGACTTCCCGCAACATCCGGTGAGGGTCATTGCTATAATCTAGTTGATGACTAAGGACGACAACATCAAAGCTCTTCTCTAAAAAGGGCAAATTGTAGTCATCTGCAATCACATTATGTAAAGGGTTCTGGATATCTAGATTTACTTGATGTTGAATATTGCACGTGCAGCTGGATATCTCGCAACTGAGACCGCCGAGCTTGAGCATATGATAGCCAAACAGCTTGGGGCACCATTCATCCAGACGAGTTTGAATAGACTCGCGGAGCCAAGGGCCATTGTGTAATTGTTCCCAAGTATAAGGTCGCTCAAATTTCTTACGGCTGCGTGCTGGCTTCATCAATAATCTGTCTCACTTATTCTGTCGCACTAAAAGTGACTGGAGAACCAATAATGTTACATATCAAAAGCATACCTGCATTCAATGACAATTACATCTGGCTGATTGAAAATAGCGATCGTCGTTGTGCTGTTGTCGATCCTGGTGATGCGGCTCCAGTGCTTGAATACTTAGAGCGCCATGAGCTAACTTTAGATGCAATCTTAATTACGCACCACCACAACGATCACATCGGTGGCGTTCCAGAGTTAGTAAGACAATTCCCAACCATTGATGTTGTTGGCCCTAAAAACGAGCCCATCCCAACCTTAACTCATCCAGTCGACGATGGTGATCAGTTAGAGCTGTTCGGCGAAGTGTTCTTAGTACTTGGCTTAAGTGGCCATACTGCAGGCCACATCGGTTATGTGGGCGACGGTAAGTTATTCTGTGGTGATGTACTCTTCTCTGCTGGTTGTGGTCGTATCATGGAAGGTACGCCAAAGCAGATGTTTGACGCCTTAAATAAGATCACTGCACTGCCTCAAGAGACTGAGGTCTACTGCGCCCATGAGTACACAGCAGCTAATATCGCGTTTGCCCTTGCGGTTGAACCTGACAATATGCAACTTCAGCAATACCGCGACGACGTGAACCGTTTACGCGCACAAAATAAGTCGACCATTCCGACAAATTTGCGTTTAGAGAAGTGGATCAACCCATTCCTTCGTTACAGCGAACCAAGTGTAATTAAATCAGTGTCTAATAGAACTGAGCAAACGGATGCTCTTTCAGTATTTACAGCGCTACGTGCGTGGAAGAACGAATTTTAACAATTAGAGACTTGTCACTCATAGGGAGTGACAAGTATTATCAGCAGCCGTTTAAAAAAAAGGCTGTAACATGCGAGTTAAGTACAGCTGGGCTTTGGTATTACTACTTTCTGGTTGCCAATTAACTCAGCCAGATAATCAAGACCAAGCTTCCGAGCAAACCAACACCTCCCCTGCGAAAGAGATTTCTCAATCAGAAGTTTCCGTATCCAAAGCAGAAAAAGAACAACCGAAAGTTGAAGCACCTGTCGTAACTCCACAAACACAACAAGATGTTTGGAAACGCATTGCGATGCAACTTGAAATGGATGTACCTAACCACAAAAAAGTCGACTACTACCGCACTTGGTATTTGAAGCACCCTAACCACCTAAAAACCGTATCGAAACGAGCTGAACCTTTCCTCTACTTGATCACAGAAAAGATTGAAGAGAAAGGCCTACCGCTTGAGCTTGCTCTACTCCCTGTCGTAGAGAGCTCATTTGACGCGTTTGCCTACTCTCATGGTAGTGCTGCCGGTTTGTGGCAATTCATCCCAGGTACCGGTAAATACTATGGCCTTGAACAGAACTTCTGGTACGACGGCCGCCGAGATGTTGCAGCGTCAACTGATGCAGCTCTTGAGTACTTAGAATCACTAAATAAGCGCTTTGATGGTGATTGGAGCCACGCTATTGCTGCTTACAATAGCGGCGGTGGTCGCGTAAATAGCGCGATCCGCAAGAACAAGAAGTTGGGTAAGCCGACAGATTTCTTCTCTCTCGACCTTCCGAAAGAGACCAGTGGCTATGTGCCAAAACTGTTGGCTCTAGCAGATGTGATTGCCAACCAAGAAAAGTACGGCATCGACATTCCACCTATTGCCAACAAACCCGTTCTTAAGCTAGTGAACCCTCAAGAGCAGCTTGATCTGGCGATTGCGGCCAACTACGCGGGCATCCCAGTAAAAGAACTACAAAGTTACAACCCTGCTTACAACCAATGGGCAACTGCGCCGGAGAAACACCAACAACTCCTTCTTCCAATCAATTCGGTTGAACAGTTCAACAAAGAAGTGGCTGCGAACAAGGGTAAAGGCATGAAACTGGTCCGCTATAAGGTGAAGTCAGGCGATAGCATCAGCGTACTTGCTCAGCGTTACAACACCACCAGCAAAGTCATTCGCAGTGCCAATGGCATGTCCAACAACAACATCCGCGTTGGTCAGCACCTAATGATCCCGTCATCAACTAAAGATGACAAAGTCTATGCCCTAAGCGCCTCTAACCGCTTGGCCAATACACAGTCGAAAAGCCGTGGACAATACAAACTGACCCACACTGTAAAAAGTGGCGATAGCCTATGGACGATTGCACGTGCCAATAAAGTCTCTCACCAATCTCTTGCTAAATGGAACGGCATGGGGCCACGAGACACACTACGCATTGGTCAAAATCTAGTCATTTGGAAGAACAGTTCTGATGGCGCGATCATACGAACTGTCTACTACAGCGTAAAATCTGGTGACACAGTCAGCGGTATTGCATCAAAGTTCAAAGTAAAAACTTCGGATGTTGTAAAATGGAACACTTTGCAAAACAAGAAGTACTTGCAGCCAGGCCAAAAGCTCAAGCTGTATGTTGATGTAACTAAGGTAAGTGTATGAACCCGTCAAGTAACCCACTCGTAATGCTGTTGGATATTTTCCGTTCTCCAACCGCGTGTTTCCTAGCGCTGTATCAGCGAGGAGCCTGGGGGTGGCAACCCTACGTTGTCTTAATGCTCAGCCCATTTCTATTTTGGGGTGCCTATTTTTCTAACGTAGATTTCACCTGGTTAAGTGCAGAGTTGACTCGCCAACTTGCACAAACTAACCCGGATCAATTGGAGTTACTTGATAGCAATACACTGCTTGCCAGTGAAATCATCAGTGATGTCTTTGGTCGTACGCTGACTATTGCAATGTTAGCTTTCTGGTTCAACCTAGCAACCAAACCAAGTCAGCATCAACACGGCTACTGGAAATGGTTTGCTGCCTCTGCAGTGATCACCTTCCCAGCCGTGATCGGCGATATTGCTAGCTACGCAAGCCTGCTGCTTAAGCATGGTCAGGTAATGAACTACGCTGCTGACCTGAACAGCATTAATGGTCTGATTAAGCTGCCACTAACCAATGATTGGTCACAGTTTGCAAGCTCATTCCCACTGTTGCTGCCTTGGTACATCGTACTCGGTTACGCAGCGGTACTCACTTGGACTGAGTTTGAACGTGGTCAAGCACTGGTAATCTCGGCACTGCCTTGGGTCGGCTACTACCTAATCTGGGCGCTGTATATTCTAGTGTCTTAATTCAGTCTGATTACTGAACATCAAACGTAACCTGCATAGGGTTATGATCAGAAGCGTCCGATTCGGGCGCTTTTGCGTTTCTCACGGTCAGACCGCGATAGAAGATATGGTCCAGCACTAATCCAGTCACGAACTGAGTTCGATGATCTGGTGTAAAAGTAACCTCAGCTAAACCAACCTCACTCAAAGCTTTCTGTAAAGCCTCAAAGCGGGCTTCACTCCAACTGTTAAAATCTCCAGCAAAGATAATTGGACCACGGTACTCTCGCAATATTGATGTCAGTGCCGATAGCTGTTGTACATAGTCTTCGGTGCCCAGAGTAAAGTTGACCGCGTGAATGTTTACTACCGCAAGCTGCTCCCCATTACTCAATTGATAACGCGACCATAGTGCCGATTTCGGTAACTGTAACCAAGGCTCTTCATGAGTGTAAGCGCAAGCCTCAATAGGAAGATGCGAGGCAAGATTTAGCACCCCAGCGCTTTTATTAAACGCCTCAAATGCGTTGACGCGATTGCTACCCCATAAGCCACTTGTTATCCAAGATTGCATCTCTTCGCTCATGCTCGCCTCTTGAAGCAGCACCAACTGGCTCTCATTGGTCAATGCGTTAAGGGCAATGCGCCAGTTATCACGATTCTGTTTGTAGATATTCCATACCGTCACGTTCAACCCATTCGTGACATCTAGCGCTTGTGGTGCTGAGTTTTGATAGCAGCTATAAACGTCATTGCTGATGGTAGGAGAATCAGTGACAAGATTGGGTTGAGTAGGAATCTTGAAAATCAATTTAAAGCTCGCAAACACAAGCGCAGAGCCAACAGCAAAGCCAAGCAATATTTTCTTCAACATACACCACGCCCTAAAAAATGAAAAAGGAGCGATAATCGCTCCTTTTAGGGTAAATGTTTTTTTAAACGGCGTCTTCGTCTTCTTCGCCAGTGCGGATACGAACCACACGCTCAACGTCGGTAATGAATATCTTACCGTCGCCGATTTTACCGGTCTGTGCTGTCTCGATGATGGTATCAACACATTGATCCGCCACTTCGTCAGTCACTACGATTTCTAGTTTTACTTTTGGAAGAAAATCAACCATGTACTCTGCACCACGGTAAAGCTCAGTATGGCCTTTTTGACGTCCAAAGCCTTTTACTTCAGATACCGTCATGCCCGTAATACCCACTTCAGCCAGTGCTTCACGTACATCATCAAGTTTGAATGGCTTGATAATGGCTTCAATCTTTTTCATGTTCATCCCTTAAACTCTACGAATAGCCCATTATCGAATAGCTATCATAAACATTCAATGAAAAAAGCCAGCGCTAACAAGCACTGGCTTAGAAATCACATTCACATGTAAAACTATTTTAGGCTTGCATAGTAAGCCGCAAGGTTCGCGATATCTGCATCGCTTAACATTGCAGCCTGAGCCTGCATCACAGCAGCAAGGCCGCCATTTCGTTGCTTGTTTTTGTAAGCATTAATTGATGTAACAAGGTACTGCTCGTTTTGACCTTTCAGGTTTGGGTAACCTGGGATCACCGCAATACCGTCAGCACCGTGACAAGCTGCACACACTGCTGCTTTTGCCTGACCTGCTGCAACATCACCTGCTAGAGCATTGCCACTTAATAGTCCCAGTCCAAGGACAAATCCTACTGCTATCTTCTTCATTGCTTATTCCATTGATTATTATTGATATAAGTGCCTTTAAATTGTGCCACAAAGTTCTATTACTTGCTCCAGACAGCTTCACAATCTTGGCCTTGGTAGCGCCTATCAACAAAAAGTCCCATCACCGCTACTACATGCTCTCCATCCATGAGTATCGGTGTTCTTCTGCGTAGCCAACTCGGTACCTTATATTCTTGGAACAGTTTTTTCATTTTTCGGCTATGCCCTCGCCCCACAGGGTGAGCCACTAAACCTTCAGGATTAAATATCACTTTTAATGGGCCAGAAGCATTGGACAGTGAGAAATTGAGCGCGCCTTTTGTCTCTTTCGAGTACTCGTTGCCGATGACGCTTAATGATAGGGAGCCTAGACTATCGGGTAATTTCAGAGACTGGCCCACTTGTAACTCAGCTTGCCAAGATTCTAATGAAGATCGAGATTCGATAATAAACAGCTTGTTGTCAAAGCGTCGCACTTCGGCATGACCTAACACCAAAACTGGATTTGCATCTTGCTGTGCACAAGCGACCTCACTCCACAACAGTTCTAATTGCTTCTGACTTGGCATAACTAGACCATTGTCAGCTAGCCACATTCTTAGTAGCCGTGCGCGCATCAAGCTTGAACACTCTGACAAGCTTTCAATTTTCAAACTATGATAATGGCCAAGTGCTTGGTTCAACTTAGGAACCAGCAATTCATCGAGCAGTAATTCTTGCTCAGCGCATAATTGCGCACTGCGAGTAACCGAGTCAGGGAAAGAGGGCCAGCGCGCCACCAGCTTAGGTGTCACCTCATGACGAATGAAGTTTCGGTCAAAGCGCTGATCTCGATTACTTTCATCTTCGACCCATTCAAGCCCGCTTTGACTAGCAAACGCTTCTATCTCTTGGCGAGAAACACCAAGCAAGGGGCGAATCAAAAAGGCTTCATCAATCGGCATCACTTTTGCCATTGAAGATAGACCTTTAGGTCCACTGCCTCGCTTTAACGCAAGCAAAAACGTCTCTAGCTGATCATCTTGATGCTGCCCGGTAAGCAAAATATCGCCCTTACGTAGGTGTGCTTTTAGCACCCCATAACGTGCATCTCGAGCAAGCTTTTCTAGGCTTTCACTGCTTGATGTATCTAGAGAGACTCGCTCGACATAAAGCTTAACAGCTGACTCTAAACACCATTGCTGACATTGTTCTACCCAAACATCGGCGTTGGTGCTCAAGCCATGATGAACATGAACGGCAATGCACTCAATGCCTTGCTCTTTACCATAACGAGCAGTCAACTCTAACAACACTCGTGAATCAACACCGCCACTGAATGCGATAACAATTCGATTGATAGAAGATGAATGAATTTCGAGTGCAGATGAGAACGCTTGATATAGCTGAGACATTAGAGTTTGGCGGTTGAGAGTAATGCAATAATAATAAAAAAGGGTTGGCACTGAGTCCAACCCTTTCATTCAAACGTTTAGAGCCTGCTTTATTACAGGCAATACACAATTAGCAATTAGCAGTAACCGTAGCTCATTAGACGCTGGTAACGACGCTCTAGTAGCGTATCGTTATCAAATTGCTCTAGCTCTTCAAGCTGCTTAACTAGCGTCTCTTTCATGTTCTCAGCCATTTGGATAGGATCACGATGTGCGCCACCTAACGGCTCTGGGATGATCTCATCGATAAGCTCAAGCTCTTTTAGACGAGGAGCAATTAGGCCCATTGCTTCTGCTGCTTGTGGTGCTTTGTCTGAGTCACGCCATAGAATTGATGCACAACCTTCTGGAGAGATTACTGAGTATGTTGAGTACTGAAGCATGTTCACGTAGTCGCCAACACCGATAGCTAAAGCACCGCCTGAACCACCTTCACCAACAACGTTACAGATAACAGGAACCGTTAGACCCGCCATTACTTTTAGGTTCTTCGCGATCGCTTCAGATTGACCACGCTCTTCTGCGCCAACACCTGGGTATGCACCTGCAGTATCGATGAAAGTAATGATTGGCATGTTGAAACGCTCAGCCGTTTCCATTAGGCGAAGCGCCTTACGGTAACCTTCTGGTTTTGGCATACCAAAGTTACGGATTACTTTTTCTTTAGTCTCACGACCTTTTTGGTGACCAATAACCATAACTGGACGACCGTTTAGACGAGCCATACCACCAACGATCGCTTTGTCGTCAGCGTAAGCACGGTCACCCGCTAGCTCTTCAAATTCAGTGAATACGTTCTCTAGGTAATCTAGCGTGTAAGGACGCTGTGGGTGACGAGCAAGTTGAGCCACTTGCCATGCACCTAAGTCACTAAAGATTTTCTGTTTAAGCTCTAAGCTTTTTTTCTCTAGTTGTTCAATTTCTTTGTCTAGATCTACCGCAGCATCACCACCGTGACGAGAAACGTCACGTAGCGCTTCAATTTTTGCTTCAAGTTCAGCGATAGGCTTTTCAAATTCTAGAAAGTTCAGGCTCATCTATGAATCCTTGTTGACTCAGCTCCCATTAGCAAGAGCTGAATTTTAGTTAAATTCGAGTTCTACTTGGCTATTTCCAAGTAGCTGTTTTAATTCATCTATCAATGTATCACTTGGCGTTACGCGCCATTCTGTGCCCAATGTTAACCGCGCTCTAGCGTCGGCACGCTGGTAGTATACATTGACTGGGACCGTTCCGGCTCTATATGGTTCTAAGATTTGGCTAAAACGCTCAAAAAATTGACCATTAATTTGTGATTGATCGATAGAAATCGATAATCCGCGAGCATATTTTTCTCGGGCGCTTCCTAAGTCCATGACCTCGCGCGCGGACATTTTAAGCCCACCATTGAAGTCATCAAAGCTGACCTGTCCGGAAACGACCACAATTTTGTCTTTTTCGAGCAATTCTGCGTAGCGTTCGAGCGCATCTGAGAACAACATCACTTCCATTCGACCAGATCGATCGTCGATCGTCATCAAGCCGATTCGTGTACCACGTTTAGTGGTCATCACTCGAGCCGCAATCACTAAGCCGGCAATCGTCAGTGACTGATCGCGACGAGTCGGTGTCGCATCTTTTAGGCGGCAACTAGTGTATTTGGCAAGCTCTTTAATATACGCATTAACCGGGTGACCTGTTAGGTATAGGCCTAGAGTTTCTCTTTCCCCTTCTAACCATACCTTCTCTGGCCATTTAGGTACCTGAGTATATTTCTGTTCGACCTCTTCTGGCGCATCAGTCAACACACCAAACATATCCGATTGACCGAACGATTCAGCGTGGTGATGTTGGCTCGCCGCTTTCACCGCATCGTTAAGCGAAGCCATCATTGCCGCTCGGTGTGGACCTAAACGATCGAGTGCACCCGACATAATGAGCTTTTCAATAACACGCTTATTGACTTTCTTGAGGTCGATACGAGCACAGAAATCAAACAGGTCTTTAAAATACCCGCCCTTGTTTCTGGCTTCGATGATCGCTTCAATCGGGCCTTCACCTACCCCTTTAATCGCGCCAATGCCGTAAACAATCGCCCCGTCTTCATCTACATTGAAGCGGTATAAGCCAGAGTTGATATCTGGCGGCAGCAGCTTCAACTTCATACGGAAACACTCATCCACAAGGCCGATGACCTTCTCAGTGTTATCCATATCCGCTGTCATTACCGCAGCCATAAATTCAGCAGGATAGTGCGTTTTCAGCCATAGAGTTTGATAAGAAACCAGAGCATAGGCAGCAGAGTGAGATTTGTTAAAACCGTAGCCTGCAAACTTCTCTACCAAGTCGAAGATTTTCATGGCCAGTTCGCCATCTACTCCGTTGGCTTCTGCACCCTCTTTAAAAGTACCGCGCTGCTTCGCCATCTCTTCTGGCTTTTTCTTACCCATCGCACGACGCAACATATCTGCGCCACCTAGCGTATAACCCGCGAGGATTTGGGCAATCTGCATTACCTGCTCTTGATACAAGATAATGCCGTAGGTTGGCTCAAGCGTCTCTTTTAACGATTCGTGTTGCCATGTTTCATCTGGGTATGAAATAGCTTCTCGGCCGTGCTTACGGTCGATAAAGTTATCTACCATGCCCGATTGCAGTGGCCCCGGACGAAACAGCGCTACCAATGCGATAATATCTTCGAAACAGTCAGGTTGAAGACGTTTGATTAGATCTTTCATACCACGAGATTCCAGCTGGAATACCGCAGTAGTTTCTGAATTTTGTAACAGGTTGAACGACGCTTGGTCATCTAACGGAATCGATTCGATACGAACTGGATCTTTGCCTTCGCGCTCAAGTCTTGGGTTTACTAACCCTAACGCCCAGTCGATAATTGTCAGAGTACGCAGACCCAAGAAGTCAAACTTAACCAGACCTGCAGTTTCTACGTCGTTCTTATCAAACTGAGTTACCGGGAAGTTACCCTCGGCATCAGCATAGATAGGTGCAAAGTCCGTGATGGTGGTTGGTGAGATTACAACACCACCCGCGTGCTTACCGGCGTTACGAGTACAACCTTCAAGGATACGACATTTGTCGATCAGCTCACGCACCTCTTCATCACCATCATACAGCTCTGGCAATGCTGGCTCAGCTTTAAAGGCTTTGTCGAGAGTCATTCCCGGATCAGGCGGGACGAGTTTGGAGATTCGATCAACGAAGCCAAACGGGTGACCAAGTACACGCCCCACGTCGCGAATGACCGCTTTTGCCGCCATGGTACCGAACGTGATGATCTGAGATACCGCATCACGACCATACATTTCTGCTACGTGGTCAATAACCTGGTCACGCTTATCCATACAGAAGTCGATATCGAAATCGGGCATTGAGACACGTTCTGGGTTCAAGAAACGTTCGAAGAGGAGATCGTATTCAAGTGGATCAAGATCGGTGATATCCAACGCGTAGGCCACCAGCGAACCCGCACCCGAACCACGACCAGGGCCTACCGGTACATCATTATCTTTAGACCACTGGATGAACTCCATTACGATCAAGAAGTAACCCGGGAAACCCATGTTATTAATTACTTCAAGTTCGACTTTCAAACGATCGTCATACTCTGGTCTGCGCTCGGCACGTACTTGTTCATCAGGGAAAAGAAACGCAAGACGGCGCTCTAAGCCCTCTTCAGATTTCTTAATCAAGAAGTCTTCAATTGCCAGACCTTCTGTCGGAAAGTTTGGTAGGAAGTACTCACCTAAACGAACCGTAACGTTACAACGCTTAGCAATCTCAACACTGTTTTCTAGAGCTTCTGGAATGTCAGCAAAGAGCTCGCACATCTCTTCTTCACTACGAAGATATTGCTGCTCACTGTAGTTTTTAGGGCGTCGAGGGTCTTCTAAAGTGTACCCATCATGAATCGCGACTCGAATCTCGTGCGCTTCGAACAAGTCTTCTGAGATAAAGACTACTTCGTTGGTCGCAACCACTGGCAGTTCTACTCGTTCTGCAAGATCCAGAGCAAAGTGCAGGTAAGACTCTTCATCAGGACGACCAGTACGAATCAATTCAAGATAAAAGCGATCGGAAAAGTGTTCTTTGTAGAAAGCAACACAGCTATCGACAAGAGCTTGATTGCCCTTCAATAGTGCTTTACCAATCTCGCCGTCTTTCGCACCAGATAGAATAATTAAGCCTTCCGCATTCTCAATCAGCCATTCTTTATCAATAACAGGGTGGTGTTGAACATGCCCACGAAGATAGGCTTTCGATATCAAAAGAGTTAGGTTATTGTAACCCTTGTTGTCCGTCGCTAGCACGGTTAAACGTGTAAGCTCTTCACCAAACTCTGGAGACTGCATCAGGAAGTCTGCACCAATGATAGGCTTTACACCACAGCCATGAGCTGTGCCATAAAACTTCACCAGACCACATAAGTTGGTAAAGTCGGTGAGCGCCATCGCAGGCATGCCCATCTCAGCAACTTTTTTCACCAACGGCGGTACTTTGGAGAGTCCATCGACCATTGAAAAGTCACTATGAACACGAAGGTGGACGAATTTAGGATCTGACATTCTTCTTCCTGATTTCTAGGCTAAGCCTAGGGGGTAACAACGTTTTATTAATTCTATGAGTTTCTGTTGGCCAACGCGACTGCTAATCAAGCCCTAAAATGCGTTTTACAGGCTTAAAGCTCTTACGATAATGCTCAGTCACACCATGTTTTTCAATAGCTTCAAAGTGTGCTTTGGTTGGATAGCCTTTATGTTTCGCAAAACCAAATTCAGGATGTAGCTTGTCCAACTCTTCCATCTCTTGGTCTCTCACCACCTTGGCAATGATCGAAGCTGCACTGATTTCTGCAACTCGAAGATCGCCTTTGACAACGGCTTGACCTGCCATTGGTAAATCAGGTACTCGGTTACCATCAATCAATGCCATATCAGGTTGTACACTCAAACCAGCGATCGCACGCTGCATCGCAACCATGGTCGCTTGAAGGATATTTAACTCATCGATTTCTTGAGGAGAGCAGCGTCCTACAGACCACGCTAGCGCTTTCTCTTTGATCTCAGGCAATAGGGCCAAACGTTTCTTTTCTGACAACTTCTTTGAGTCATTAAGCCCTTCAATTGGGTTGTTTGGGTCAAGAATTACCGCTGCGGTTACCACATCACCGACCAAAGGCCCACGACCAACTTCATCAACGCCAGCAAACAACTGGTAGCCTGCTGGGTACTCGAAAGGAGGAAGCTCTTTTTTATCTTTTACAGCCATAGTGTTCTCTTGGGCATTTAGTAATCTGTTATTTGTCTTGCGTTGACCAGCCAATCAGCTTCAACACTTGGTTCGCCGCTTGTTTATCAGCATCTTTACGAATCCAGTGGTGCATCTCGGTAAAGCGCTCGATTAAAGCAGAGTTATCACGAGAAAGCATGGCATCTACCGACGGGAATAAGAAGTCAGGGTGACACTCTTCAAGGATGTGCTCCTTAACGATCTCTTCGCCAGCAAGAATGTTAGGCAAAGAAACAAACTCGGTAATCGCTAGCTTCTTAACAATGTAGCCCGTCAGTTTATTTACCTTATAACCAACCACCATCGGGCGTTTCAGTAGCATACATTCCAGCGCAACCGTACCAGAAGCGAGTAGTACTGAATCGGCAGCGGTAATTACATTGCGCGCAGTATCTTGCACAATAACAAAATCAAGCTCTGGTGCTGTTGCCTTCCAGATCTCGGTAAACTGCTGTTTGCGGGTCTCATTCACAGCTGCGACAACAAAGCCGATATCCGGGTACTTTTCATGAATGCGTTGGCAAGTTTCGATAAATGGTTGAGCAATCAGCTTCATTTCACCGCCACGGCTGCCAGGAAGCACGGCTAACCACTTCTTGTCTTGCTCTAAACCGAGCAATTCACGCGCTTCTGCCTGATTTGGCTCTAATGGAATCGCATCAGCTAACGTATGCCCAACGAACTCACACGCAACGTTATATTTGTCGTAAAACGCCTTTTCGAATGGAAGGAATGCTAATACTAAGTCGGTCGCTTTATCGATTTTGAAGATACGTTTAGGACGCCATGCCCACACTGATGGACTCACATAGTGAACCGTTTTAATACCTGCATTTTTTAGGTCTAACTCAAGGCGTAAATTGAAATCTGGCGCATCAATGCCAATAAAAACGTCTGGTGGGTTACTCGTGAAATACTTCACCAACTCCACCTTAACTTTCAGCAATCGTGGCAGTCTTCCAAGCACTTCCACCAAACCCATTACAGCAAGCTCTTCCATTTCGAACAGAGACTCGCAGCCCAAGGCTTTCATTTTTGGACCACCAATACCAACAAACTCCGCATTAGGATACTGCTCTTGAATCGCTTTCATGAAGCCTTCACCTAGGGTATCACCAGAGAGTTCACCAACAACAATACCCACTCTTAATCGGCGTTCAGAAGGCGCTTGATTATGATTTGATTGCATCGTTTCTACTGACATAAACCTTTCCTGATTCCTTACGGCTTAAAACAAAAAAGATCGCTTATGTGAGAGCGATCTTTTTGTTAATGGGTGAATGAAACTGTGAATACACACATAAACGCCATTTACCCTGTCATTTTACTATCGGATAATTCCGCGCTCTGAGTTTTCAAGCATTTCAAGCATTGGGTTGATCGATGGGAATTCATTCGCCATCTCTACCAATGTCTCTTTTGCTTCGTCTAGCGTTTTACCTGAACGGTAGATTTCTTTATACGCTTTTTGTAGCGCACGAATCTCAGGCTTCTCGAAACCATTACGCTTCAAACCAACAAGGTTCAAGCCAAATGGCGCCGCATGGTTACCTTGAGCCAGAACATATGGAAGTACATCTTGTACAACTGCAGAACAGCCGCCAATGTAAGCATAAACACCGATAGAGCAGAATGGGTGGATAGCAGATAGCGCCATAACACCGGCGTAATCACCAACCGTTACGTGACCACCCAGGATAGCATTGTTACCAATGTGGGTGTGGTTACCAACAATAACGTCATGCGCTACGTGAGCGTTAACACAAAGCAGGTTGTCATCACCAATCACTGTGGTCGCTTTATCTTGAACCGTACCACGGTGAATTTGAACCGCTTCACGAATCACGTTGCGATCACCAATAACTACCGTCGTATCTTCACCACCGTACTTTTTATCTTGGTTCTCTTCACCAATCACAGCATGCGGGAAGATTCGGTTATCTTTACCGATTGTCGTGTGACCTTTAATCACAACATGCGACATAACTTCAGTGCCTTCACCAATAGTTACGTTGCCAGAAATGTAAGTGAATGGCCCCACAGATACGTTTGCACCAATGGTCACCTCACCTTCTATTACCGCTGCTGGGTGAATGTTTGCTGTTTCATGGATCATATTAAAACTCTCTACGAGCGCATTTTAGTTCAGCTGAACATACTACTTCACCGTCCACTTTTGCTACACCATTGAATGATGCGATGCCACGGCGTTCTTTAAGGAATTCCACTTCAATAACAAGCTGGTCACCAGGGACTACTGGCTTGCGAAACTTAGCTTTATCAACACTCGCAAAGTAGTAAAGCTCATTCTCTGATGGTGCACCAAAAGATTTAAATGCAAGCAGACCTGTTGCTTGAGCCATTGCTTCAAGAATCAACACACCTGGGAATACAGGAAGTTGTGGGAAGTGGCCAGTAAACTGAGGCTCGTTCACAGAGACATTCTTAATCGCTGTCAGTGTTTTCTCTTCTTCAAAGTGAGTAACACGGTCGATCATTAGGAATGGGTAGCGATGAGGTAGTAGTTCCTGAATTTCAGTAATGTTCATCGTTTTCTGTTCAGTAGTCAAAGTCGTATTCCTATTTGTATTCTTTAGTCAATTAAAGGGATTATAAACGAAAAAGACCCGCATGACGCGAGCCTTTTAATTAGAAATGCTGGAATTATGATTCCGAGCCCTTCTCGATAAGTTTTTCAACAGTTTTCAGACGCTTGTTCATCTCATCAATACGGTGAACGCGCGTTGCCGTTTTACGCCACTCTTTATTTGGCTGTAAAGGAATACCTGAAGAGTACATACCTTTCTCAGTGATGCTACGCATAACCATACCCATACCGGTAATCGTTACGCCATCAGCGATCTCAATATGACCATTGATAACGCTACCACCACCAATGATACAGTACTTACCTATCGTTGTGCTGCCAGCGACGATAGTACCACCCGCCAACGCTGAACCATATCCGATGTGAACGTTATGAGCAATTTGCATCTGGTTATCAATGATTACGTTATCTTCAATAACAGTGTCATCTAGCGCACCACGGTCAATCGTCGTACATGCACCAATCTCAACACGGTTACCAATGCGAACGGTGCCGACTTGAGGAATCTTAATCCACTCGCCTTTCTCATTCGCATAACCAAAGCCATCAGAACCAATCACTGTACTTGATTGAACCAAACATGCTTCACCTAACACGACTTCATGGTAGATGCTCACATTAGCCCACAGCTTAGTGCCTGAGCCAATTTTCGCATTTTTGCCGATGAAACAGCCGGCACCAACTACAACGTTATCACCCAGTTCAACACCAGATTCAATCACCGCATTCGCACCGATAGATACGTTAGCACCTAAAACCGCTGACTCAGCAATCACTGCAGAATCTGCGATAGCCGAAGCCGGTTCAGGAGTAGTATCAAGAGCTTGTGCCACTTTCGCAAACGCAACATATGGATCATCAACCACAATTACGTGAGTTGTGCACAGTTCGCGTTCACTCTCTTTTACCATCACAGCAGAGGCTTTGCATTCAGCTAAGTGCTTGCTGTACTTTGCATTTGAAAGGAATGTCACATCCCCTTTTTGTGCCTTATCCATTGGAGCTACTGCCGAGACAACCACGCTGCCTTCACCATGTAGCTCACCTCCGGTAATTTCTGCCAGTTCGGCTAAAGTCAGATTCTTCATAGAGCTTATTTCAGTGATTTGATTACTTTCTCAGAGATATTGTATTCAGGTTTCGCGTATTGAAGTGTAGAGATGTCTACGATCATGTCGTAGCCCTCTTTCTCAGCTACTTTTTCTACTGCTTCTTGAATCACTTTAAATAGCTTCTGCTTCTCTTGAGCTTCACGACGTTGACTCGCTTTCTCAAGCGCTTGCGCTTTAATCTTGTACTTGCTGTCTAGTTGACCAACTTCAATACGCAGTTTTTCAACTTCTTCTGGACCAAGTAGCTCGCCATCACGCTTTAGCTTCTCAATCTTGGTTTGAGCTTCTGCTTGAATGCTTTGCAGTTCAGCCGCTTTGTCTTTGAACTCTTCCTGCATTTTTTGAAGAACAACTTCACGCTGAGGTAGAGCTTGGAATACTTGTGCAGTGTTCACGTAGCCAATTTTCTGTGCCGCTTCTGCAGCTGTTGCAAAGAAAGAAGAGCTAAGAACGATTAGGCCTAGACCTGCTGCTTTCATCATATTTTTCAAAATATTGTCCTTTAAGTATTAGAAAGTTCTACCAATGGTGAATGTGAAGAACTCTTCATCATCACCTTCGTAAATTTTAATTGGTTTAGCTAGAGAGAAAACCAGTGGTCCCATTGGCGACATCCACTGTAGGGCTGCACCGTATGAAGAACGATAATGTGTTGGGTCAGAGTAATCGTAGTAGTACTGAGAGCCGTTACTCGGCGCTTCACGATCGACAAACTCTGTATCCCATACACTTGCCATATCGAAGAACACACTGGTTCGAATCTGGCTGCGAGCCTCATCTGAAGCAAATGGCGTCGGTACAATTAACTCTAAGCTTGCAAGTGCGATTGCGTTACCACCAATTGAGTCATCAGTTGCTGTATCGTAAGTCGGGTTGTTACCCGTGCTGTTTGAGTAAACAGCCTTTGGACCAGCAGAGTTAGAGCCGAATCCACGCAACGTTGTGAAGCCACCAGCGTAGTAGTTCTCGTAGAATGGGAACAGGTTGTCATTACCATCTGTCTGGCCATAACCATTACCATAGCCTAAACGACCACGCATCAGTAGCGTAAACTCATGCTTTTTAGTCAGCGGGATGTAATGTTTTACATCGTACTGCATCTTGAAGTACTTAACGTCAGAGCCTGGTACTGTCATTTTAGCGAAAGCACGTTGGTGGTTACCCGCAGTTGGGAAGAAGCCACGGTTCAGATTGTTACGCGTCCAAGCGATGTTGATGTCGAAATCATCGGTAAGGATGTTTTCATCACCATATTGGTTGATACTTCTAGCAAACTGTTCAACTTGAATATAGGTAGGAACATTACCGATCTTGTTGTGGGTGTAACCGACACCAAACTCAAGACGGTTTAGTTCATCCATAGGGAAACCCCAAGTCAGGCTGGTACCATAACTTTGGTTGGTATAGTCAACAATACCCGCTTCCGATGCTTCAAATTCGTTGTAGAAGATCTTACCACCCAAACTCACACCATCAAGGTTCCAGTATGGGTCGCGATAGTCCAAGCTCACATTCTTTTGGTAATCGTTCATCATGGCACTGACACCAACACGATTACCAGAGCCCGCAAAGTTATCTTGCTGAAGACCAACTTGGAAACTGATGCCTGATTCAGTACCGTAGCCGACACCAAAGTTAATGCTACCCGAGTTTGCTTCTTTCACGTTGTAAACCAAATCAACTTGGTCTTCGGTACCCGGAACACGTACCGTCTGAACATCAACGGTCTCGAAGAAGCCCAAACGATTCAAGCGGCTTTTACCCGTATCAATAGACTTCGAGTTAAGCCAGCTGCCTTCCATTTGACGCATTTCACGACGTAGTACTTCATCTTTAGTTGAGTTGTTACCCGTGAAACGGATATCACGCACGTAGATACGGCTGCCCGCTTCTACGTTAATAACCAAAGAAACTTCCTGACTCTCATCGTCAAATTCAGGAATAGTACGTACTTGTGGGTAGGCATAGCCTGACTCACCTAGGATACGCTTAACGTTCTCTTCTAGAGAGGTCACCGCAGAACCGTTGTAGGTATCACCCTCTTCAAACGGTACCAGCGCTTCGAAGTCCGCTTCTCGACCAATAAGCTCACCACGGAACTTAACGTCTTTCACCTTATAAGGCTTACCTTCATCTAGGCCAAGCGTAATGTACACGCCCTTCTTATCAGGTGAGATAGAGACTTGAGTCGAATCAACTTGGAATTTTAAGTAACCACGGTCCAGGTAGTATGATTTCAACGCTTCAATATCACCCGCAAGCACTTGCTTCTGATATTTTTCGTCCGCTAAGAAGTTCCACCAAGCAACATCCACATTAAGGTTAAAGCGGCTCAACAACTCCTCATCACTGTATACTTCGTTACCGATGAAGTTGATCTGTTGGATCTTCGCAGATACACCTTCAGTGAACACAAACTTAAGGTCTGAACGGTTACGAGGGAGAGGTGTTACCACCGCTTTTACAGTCGCGTTGTATTTACCCACGCTGTAGTAAAAGTCTTCTAACCCTTTTTCAATGTTGCTCAGCGTCGTACGATCTAGCGCTTCACCTTCACGCACACCTGATGCATCTAGGTTTTGCTGAAGCTGCTCTTCTTTAATCGCTTTGTTGCCAGAAAAAGAGATACTAGCGATTGTTGGACGCTCTTTAACTTGAACAATCAACACACCTTCATCACGTAATACTTTTACGTTCTCAAAGTTGCCTGATGCGTAAAGCGCACGAATGATCTCAGATACATCGCTTTCGTCTACTTGGTCGCCAATACGCACTGGCATTTTCAAGAGAGCAGCACCTAATGCTACGCGTTGTAGGCCTTCAATCTTAATATCTTGAACTACGAAGTTTTCTGCTCCATTCGCAGCCACGCTTGTGGCCAATAGACTTGCGAACAGAATTTGCTTAATCGCCATACTTATTCTAATTATTCCTTGCTACTACCAAAGCCTGTGAGGAACCATTCACAGACGAGTAAAGTCGTTAAATATTGCTAGGGCCATCAGTGAGAAGATAATCGCACTGCCCACTCGGTATCCCATCTCTTGTACCTTTTCTGGTACAGGTTTACGAGTAATTGCCTCAATAGCGAAAAAGAGCAAATGACCGCCATCTAACATAGGCAGCGGTACTAAATTAATAATGCCTAAGTTCACACTAATCAGAGCTAAGAAACCTAAGAAATAAACCAAGCCATAATCTGCTGTAGTGCCCGCACCTTTAGCAATCGAGATTGGCCCACTTAGGTTATTTAACCCTACATCACCCACGATAAGCTTCTTAAGCATCGTCAGTGTTAGGTCAATGATTTGACCCGTTTTATCAATCGCCTTTCCTACTGCTTCAAATACACCAAATTGCAGCTCAAAGCGATAGTCTTCCGGCCATTCTGCGACTTCTGGAGCAATACCAGCATAACCGATTGAACTACCATCAGACAGTTCACGAGATTTCGGTGTTAACGTCAGCTCAATTTGATAGCCGTTGCGGTCGACAGCGATATTCAATGCTTGTTCAGGATTAGAGCGAATGGCTTCGACCACCATCGGCCAATCATTCACCTCTATGCCATCAATGCTGACAATCTGGTCACCTACTTCAAAGCCTGCTGAATACGCCGCACCATCTTCCATTACCTGAGCAAGCGTTGTTGAGATTTCAGGAGAAAATGGTTTGAAGCCTAAGGTCGACATTGCCGATTCTGTTTCAGGGTCAAAAGACCATTGAGTCAGATCAAGAGTCAACTTTTGTTCTAGACCAATATTGTCTTGAGTAGCTACGGTCACTGTCATGCTGTCATCACCAATATGTGAGATCAGACCAATGTTCACAGATTCCCAATCAGCGGTTTTGATTCCTGAAATAGATTTAAGTTCCATTCCAGATTCAATTCCTGCTTGAGCAGCTATAGATTGCGGAGCCACCTCACCAATTACGGGCTTAACTGCAGGCACACCTATCAAAAAGACTAACCAATAGGCAAAAATGGCGAACAAAAAGTTAAACGCTGGGCCAGCACCCACAATCGCCGTTCGCTTCCACAAAGGCTTCTTATCAAAAGCGTATTGTTGCTGCTCTTCGGTGACGTCATCGACTCGACCGTCGAGCATTTTAACGTAGCCACCAAGAGGAATAATCGACAGGCTGTACTCGGTGCCATCTTTTCCGACTTTGCTCCAGATTGATTTACCAAAACCAATCGAAAACTTTTCAACTTTTACGCCACAGCGACGAGCGACCCAAAAATGGCCAAACTCATGAACTGCGACCAGTATCCCTAACGCAACGATGAAGGATACGAAGTTCCATAAAATTCCACTCATAACAACTGCTCTTCAATAAACTGAACGGCAAGGTTTCGTGACATAGTATCTAGCTCTAGCAAGCTTTCCAAGCTATCTAGACTTTCAGACGTGTGCTGTTCACAGACTTTGTTCATAACGTGTTCGTTAATCACAGCAATGTCGGTAAATTTCACTTTTTCATTTAAGAATGCATCCACCGCCACTTCATTTGCAGCATTAATTGCCGTTGTAGCATGCTGTCCAAGATAACAAGCTTCAATGGCCAGTTTTAAGCATGGGTAGCGTGCATAATCCGGCTCTAAGAAAGTCAACTCACCTACTTTGGTAAAATCGAGAGGCTTCACACCAGCATCGATACGGTCTGGGTAAGACATCGTCAGTGCGATTGGCGTTGCCATATCAGGCTCGCCCATTTGTGCCAATACTGAACCGTCTTTGTATTGCACCATAGAGTGAATCACTGACTGCGGATGAATAATCACTTTCAGCTGCTCTTGAGATGCATTAAAAAGCCATTTCGCTTCAATGTACTCAAGGCCTTTATTCATCATAGTCGCAGAGTCGACTGAGATCTTAGGCCCCATAGACCAGTTAGGGTGCGCTATCGCTTTTTGCGGAGTCACCGACTCCAGCTCAGATACTTCTGTGTAGCGGAATGGACCGCCAGATCCAGTCAAAAGGATATGGTTGATGCCGTTTTCGGCAAGGTCGCAACGGCCAAGTTGAGTTTGAACTCGCTCTGGCAAGCATTGGAAAATCGCATTGTGCTCACTGTCGACAGGAAGCAGTTCAGCACCGTACTTTTCGACGGCATCGATAAACAACTGCCCCGACATAACCAAAGCTTCTTTGTTTGCAAGCAAAATACGCTTACCAGCCTTTACCGCAGACATCGTTGGCAACAAACCAGCAGCACCAACAATAGCTGCCATCACTGTATCGACATGGTCTAAAGCCGCAACCTGACACATGCCATCATTGCCACTTAACACTACCGTTGAAACAGAGTCTTGTTGCAGCTGACGCTCTAGTTCTTCAGCCGCTTGAGGACACGCCATAGCAACGTACTCTGGCTGCCACTTAGTCACTAGCGCTCGCATTTTTTCTACATTAGAACCCGCAGATAGCGCCACAATATTGTATTGAGTAGGATTCTGTTCAACGACTCTTAGGGTGCTCGCACCAATTGAGCCTGTTGCGCCAAGGATAGTTAGATTTCGCATCTCAGTAAGACCGTAGGAATAAAACAAAGGGCAGATTGCTCTGCCCTTAAAATTTAGAATGCTAAGTAAAGCAGAGCAAAGACTGGGAAGGCAGCGGTTAAGCTGTCAATTCGGTCCAGTATTCCACCGTGACCAGGAATTAAATTGCTGCTGTCTTTAATACCAGAAACTCGCTTGAACATACTTTCAACGAGGTCACCCAATACAGAGATCACTACGGTAATTAAAGTGATCGCAATCATTTGGATCGGACTAGTAAATTGAATATCAAATAGACCCGCGAAAATCCATGCAACAATCAGCGCAGTAATGATACCGCCAATCAAACCTTCAATGGTTTTATTTGGACTCACTGCTGGCGCCATTTTACGTTTACCAAAGCTCTTTCCAGCAAAGTAAGCACCGCTGTCCGCTGCCCATACAAGCAAACAAACAAACATAACCAGCTTAGCACCATGGTATGGGTCTTGGTCGATACCATTTGCTCTTAGAATCACTACGCTCCAAAAGAACGGGAGTAGTGTCAAAATACCGAAACAATGTCTCAGTAAACTAGAACCCTGCCATGCTGACGTAGACTTAGGATAGGTCACAGCTAAACCACTTGCGATAACCCACCATACAGAACCGATCGCTAACACCGCAAAGTGCGCGCTTGAGAGGTGGTTTAAGCTAAACGCATCAAATGGAATTAACGCGAAGCTTGCAACACTGATCGCCACCGTTGGCACAAGAGCCAAGTAACGTGACTTGCTCTCTACGAACTGAGTCCATTCCCAGTAACCTAAAAGGGTAATCACGAATAGTGATAAAATGAAGGTTGCCAGTGATAACTCGAAAATGCCCAGAATAACCAGAGGAGCTAAGATCAGCGCAGTTATAATTCGTTGTTTCAAACTAAAAAATCCTTATTAGCTGTCCATCATTGCTTTGATTTGCTCACCAGTACAACCAAATCGACGCTCTCGATTTACAAACCATGTTACAGCTTCAACTAAGCTATCTTCGTTAAAGTCAGGCCAGTACTGTTCTGTGAAATACATTTCTGCATAAGCAAGTTGCCACAGCATGAAGTTGCTGATTCGACATTCACCGCTAGTGCGAATAAGCAGATCGACTTCTGGAATATCAGACATAGTAAGGTGCGAAGTGATCAATGGCTCATCGATCTCATCAATATTGAGTTCGCCCTCTTTCACTTGGGTTGCAATTGACTTAACTGCCTGTTGAATATCCCACTTGCCGCCATAGTTGGCAGCAATGTTAACAACCATACCGGTGTTATTACTGGTTAAAGCTTCCGCTTCTTCAATTTTCTTTTGTAGTCGCTCATTGAAACGACTTTTGTCACCAATAACACGTAACTGTAGATTGTTCTTATGCAGCTTTTTAACTTCGCTAGCGAGAACGGTAATAAAAAGCTCCATAAGGACACCCACTTCTTCCTCTGGGCGACGCCAGTTTTCACTGCTGAACGCAAACAAGGTTACGGCTTTAATGCCGAGTCTTGCAGAAGATGAGATGGTTTTACGAACCGCTTGAACGCCATTTTTATGGCCAAATACGCGAGGTTTACCCTGAGCCTTAGCCCAGCGGCCATTACCATCCATGATGATAGCAATGTGCTTTGGGAGAGAGTCTGTGAACGCTTGAGAATTATGCATAAAAGAGTGAATCAAATTCCAATAGTCGGACAGAGTAGCATAAAAAAACGCTGAACGGTGAGAACAGCGTTTTTCCAACAGAGAAGAATGTGGAAAATTAAACTTCCATCAACTCTTTTTCTTTAGTTGCTAGTACTTCATCTACGTTCTTAACCGCAGCGTCAGTTAGCTTTTGAATTTCGTCTTGTGCTTTGCGATCTTCGTCTTCAGAGATTTCTTTATCTTTAAGAAGTGCTTTTAGGTCGCTGTTTGCGTCACGACGGATGTTACGGATAGCAACACGGCCACCTTCAGCTTCGCCACGAACGATTTTAACTAGGTCTTTACGACGCTCTTCCGTTAGCGGTGGAAGTGGAACACGGATAACCGTACCCGCAGACATAGGGTTTAGACCTAGGTCAGAAGTCATGATCGCTTTTTCAACTAGTGGCGTTAGTGTTTTATCAAACACTGTAATTGCTAGAGTACGAGCATCTTCAGCGATAACGTTAGCAACTTGAGTCAGAGGTGTTGGTGCACCGTAGTACTCTACAGAAATACCAGATAGTAGGCTTGGGTGCGCACGACCTGTACGGATTTTTTGAAGGCTATTTCTTAGTGCTTCAACACTTTTTTCCATGCGCTCTTGAGCGTCTTTTTTGATTTCGTTAATCACAATTTCACCTTGATTATGTTCTTTCTTCAAGAAAGCTTCTTAGGAGTGATGAAAATAAACTCGCCAAGGCAATACCTTGGCGAGAGGGTCATTATTCAGTTTCGCTGATTAATGTACCTTCAGTCTCACCCATCACCACGCGGCGTAGTGCGCCTGGCTTGTTCATGTTAAATACGCGGATTGGCATCTTGTGATCACGTGCTAGCGTAAATGCAGCCAAGTCCATTACTTTTAGCTCTTTCTCAAGAACTGTGTTGTAAGACAAAGTATCATACAGCTCTGCGTCTGGGTTTGCTACTGGGTCTGCCGTAAATACACCATCTACTTTAGTTGCTTTTAGCACAACATCAGCTTCAATCTCGATACCACGTAGACATGCAGCAGAATCTGTAGTGAAGAATGGGTTACCTGTACCCGCAGAGAAGATCACAACACGACCCTGACGAAGTTGAGAAATCGCATCAGCCCAGTTGTAGTCGTCACATACACCTTTAAGAGGGATTGCAGACATTACACGTGCGTTTACGTAAGCACGGTGTAGAGCGTCACGCATAGCAAGGCCGTTCATTACTGTTGCTAGCATACCCATGTGGTCACCCACAACGCGGTTCATACCTGCTTCAGCAAGACCTGCGCCACGGAAAAGGTTACCGCCACCAATTACAACACCTACTTGAACGCCTAGTTCAACCAATTCTTTTACTTCTTGAGCCATACGATCAAGGATCGTTGGGTCAATACCAAAACCTTCTTCGCCTTGTAGCGCTTCACCGCTAAGTTTTAACAGAATACGTTGATACGCTGGTTTAGGGTTCGTAGTCATGGAGTTTACCTTCCAAAGAGTTGATGATTAACAGTCATGAATAGACAAAAATGTGTCGAGATTCTTATCCATTCATCACGGTTAATTTTCCATGCGCTATTCATAAAAAGACCGTAGCATGGGCCACGGTCTTTTTTCGAACAATACGCTAAGGATTAACCTTTTTGTACCGCTGCAACTTCGTCAGCGAAGCTCATTTCAGCAGCTTTCTCGATACCTTCACCAACTTCTAGACGTACGAAGTTAGATACTGCAGCGCCTTTCTCTTTAAGGATTTCGCCAACAGTTTTCTTAGGTTCCATGATGAAAGCTTGACCTGTTAGAGAGATTTCGCCCGTGAATTTCTTCATACGGCCGATAACCATTTTCTCAGCGATCTCTTGAGGCTTGCCTTCGTTCATAGCGATTTCAACTTGAACAGCTTTCTCTTTAGCTACTACGTCTGCAGGTACGTCTTCTGGGTTAACGAACTCAGGACGAGATGCAGCAACGTGCATTGCAACGTGCTTAAGAGTTTCAGCTTCGCCTTCACCAGCTACAACAACACCGATTTTCTCACCGTGACGGTAAGAAGCTAGTGCAGCACCTTGTACGTATGCTACGCGACGGATGTTGATGTTTTCGCCGATTTTTGCAACTAGAGCAACGCGAGTTTCTTCGAACTTAGCTTGTAGCTCTTCTACAGAAGCTTGAGTAGCTACTGCGTCAGCTGCTACTTCTTCTGCGAATGCAGTGAAGCTAGCATCTTTTGCTACGAAGTCAGTTTGACAGTTAACTTCAAGAAGAGCAGCTACGCCGTTCTCTTCTTTGATGATGATTGCGCCTTCAGCAGCAACGTTACCAGCTTTCTTAGCTGCTTTCGCTGCGCCAGATTTACGCATGTTTTCAATTGCTAGTTCGATGTCAGCGTTTGCTTCTACAAGCGCTTTCTTACATTCCATCATGCCAGCGCCAGTGCGCTCGCGAAGTTCTTTAACTAGAGCAGCAGTTACAGTTGCCATTCTCTATTCCTCGGTTGATTCGAAAATAAGGTAAAAATCAGGGGCCAAAATGAGGCCCCCGATCTAACTATAACTTAGCTTACATTTAATAAAGATTTCAAAATCTATATTAGTAAGCCAAGCGTGATTCAGAGCCGCTATTATTCAGCTTCTACAAAACCATCTTTTTCAGCAGCTACAGCAGCAACGTCTTTGTTACGACCTTCTTTAACCGCGTCTGCAGCAGCGTTTAGGTAAAGCTGTACTGCACGGATTGCATCGTCGTTACCTGGGATAACGAAGTCAACGCCGTCTGGGTTAGAGTTAGTATCAACTACAGCGTAAACTGGGATACCTAGGTTGTTTGCTTCTTTAACTGCGATGTGTTCGTGATCAGCATCGATTACGAATAGAGCGTCTGGTAGGCCGCCCATGTTCTTGATACCACCAAGAGACTTCTCTAGCTTCTCCATTTCACGAGTGCGCATTAGAGCTTCTTTCTTAGTTAGCTTGTCGAAAGTACCGTCTTGAGCTTGAGCTTCTAAGTCTTTTAGACGCTTGATAGACTGACGAACAGTTTTGTAGTTCGTTAGCATACCGCCTAACCAGCGGTTGTTAACGTAGAACTGGTTGCTGTTTACAGCAGCTTCTTTAACAGCTTCAGATGCAGCGCGCTTAGTACCAACAAAAAGAACTTTACCTTTCTTCTCGCCAACTTTAGCTAGTTCAGCTAGAGCGTCGTTGAACATTGGTACAGTTTTTTCTAGGTTGATGATATGAACCTTGTTACGAGCACCAAAGATGAATGGCTTCATTTTTGGGTTCCAGTAACGAGTTTGGTGACCGAAGTGAACACCAGCTTTTAGCATATCGCGCATTGATACAGTTGCCATTTTAAAATCCTCTATGGGGTTAGGCCTCCACATCCCCCATGAATCCGACCCCTAACAACTAACGGCTTAAAGCAGCGGTTATTTATGTTGTTGAAGCACCCCGGAACATGTGTCGGAATGTGTGTGATTTAAAGATATAGTAAGTGAACACAAAGGCTGTTTCGCCAAGAGGGAGAAAACAGTCCTGATGTCCGGCGCGCTTTATACCATATTTTGTCTATCTTTGGCTAGAAAAAATTCTGTTTTAAAGCTCAACAACAGCTACTGATAAAGTGCTTTTTTACGTTGCTGTGATGGAATCATTTGTCGTCTTTCCACCAGCACCAAGAGTAACCATCTCTTTAGTATGGGTATGGCAGTGTTGCGCTAAACTGCTGCACTGCTAGAATAGCCCCATACGCACACTTAGGTGCGACCTAATTAAGAGATATGCAATGGCTGTAAAAATTAAAACTGCTGAAGAAATCGAAAAAATGCGCGTCGCCGGGAAACTGGCTGCAGAAATCCTAGAGATGATCGAACCTCATATTCAAGTGGGTACGACAACGGAAGAGCTGAACAAGCTTTGCCACGAGTACGCTCTAGAGAAAGGCGCATATTCAGCTCCCCTTGATTACCATGGTTTCCCTAAGTCAATTTGTACTTCTATCAACCACATCGTTTGTCACGGTATTCCAGCAGAGCAAGACGAAGTGGGCAGTACTGGTCAGCACAAGCCAGCTGTACTTAAAGACGGTGACATCCTAAACGTAGACATCACGGTTATCATCCCTGATGACAAAGACGCAGACTTAAGCGTACGTCCTCAAGGCTACCACGGTGACACTTCTAAAATGTTCCTAGTTGGTGACGTATCACCAGCAAACAAACGTCTATGTATGGTTGCACAAGAAGCCCTATACGAAGGCATGCGTCAAGTTAAGCCAGGTGTTCAACTGGGTCAAATCGGTACTGCGATTGAGAAGTACATCAAGACCAACAACAAGAACAACCCTCGTGCTAAGTTCTCTATCGTAAAAGATTACTGTGGCCACGGCATCGGTTCTGAGTTCCATGAAGATCCACAAGTCGTACACTACAAAAACAATGACCGCACAGTACTGAAAGCGGGTATGTGTTTCACTATCGAGCCAATGATCAACGCAGGTAAGTTTGGTTGCCGTCTTGATGACGAAGACAGCTGGACAGTGTACACAGCAGATAGCAAGAACTCTGCACAGTGGGAGCACACACTTGTTGTAACAGACACTGGTTGTGAAGTTCTAACGCTGCGTAGCGATGATACTATTCCTCGTATCATGAAAAACGCTTAATTCATCGAATTAAACAGCTCGAAAGAATGAAAATGTCCTCGCCTTGTCGAGGATATTTTTTTATCTGCAGATCTTCTCATCTCTCTTCGATAAACCGTTTGCACAACCATTTCGGTTTCCGCGCAACCTCTGGTAAATTGTCTGTTATTCCTATTTTTGCTTGCACGGATAGCAAACTATGCCATACCAATGTCCTCTTACGTTCAAAGAAGAACAGATAGAAATCAGTGAACTCAAACAAAAACTCGAACAGTTCACCGAGCATCAGAAAAACGAGTTTCTCAATCATCACCCCGTTACCGACCTAGTCCTCTCACGCTCCGAATATATGGATCGTATTTTGAGTCGACTGTGGCAGCACTTTGGATTTAGTGAATTACCCCACATCAGCCTAGTTGCTGTGGGCGGCTATGGCCGCGGCGAACTTCACCCGCTTTCCGACATTGATATTCTTGTCGTTTCCCAGAAAACGCTACCCAAAGCGTTAGGCGATAAGGTCAGCGAGTTCATCACGCTCCTTTGGGATCTGAGATTAGAAGTCGGTCACGCAGTTAGAACCGTCGCTGAATGTTTAGACATTGGCAGTGCCGATCTTACAGTAGCAACGAACCTGCAAGAATCTCGTTTATTGTGTGGCAGTGAAGATACCTTTCAGCAACTTAAAATGAAGATACATTCTGACTCATTTTGGCCAAGCGAAACCTTCTACAAAGCCAAGATTCAAGAGCAGAAAGAGCGTCATGCGCGCTATCACGACACAACCTACAACTTAGAGCCAGACATCAAGTCGACTCCGGGCGGCCTGCGCGACATTCATACATTAAGTTGGGTTGCTCGCCGTCACTTTGGCGCGACGTCTCTACTTGAGATGAGCAAATATGGCTTCCTTACCGACGCCGAGTACCGCGAATTAGTCGAATGTCAGGATTTCTTATGGCGCGTACGTTTTGCGCTACATATTGAACTGCGCCGCTACGACAACCGCCTCACCTTTGCCCACCAAGCTCAGGTTGCCGAACACCTTGGCTACTCTGGTGAAGGTAATCGCGGCGTAGAGATGATGATGAAGGAGTTCTATCGAACCCTACGTCGTGTCGCTGAGCTCAACAAAATGCTGCTTAAACTGTTTGATCAGGCGATCATTAATGGCGGAGAGACCCAAGACGCTCAAATTCTCGATGAAGACTTTCAAAGACGCGGCTCTTTGATTGAGGCTCGTAAGCCAGCCCTATTTCAAGCGCGTCCAGAAACCATTCTCGATATGTTTATACATATCGCTAATGACTCCTCTATCGAAGGCGTGAGTCCTCCAACGTTAAGACAGCTACGTACTGCACGTCGCAGGCTTAACCGCTTTCTGCATACGATCCCTGAAGCGCGTGAAAAGTTCATGGCCTTGGTACGCCACCCTAACGCACTGCATAAAGCCTTTAGCCTGATGCACAAACTTGGGGTACTTTCCGCTTACCTACCACAGTGGAGTCAGATTGTCGGTCAGATGCAATTCGACCTTTTCCATGTTTACACCGTGGATGAACACAGCATTCGACTGCTGAAGCACATTAACCGTTTTAGTTATGCCGCCAACCACGACAAACACCCTATCTGTTGTGAAGTTTACCCACGTATTCAGAAAAAAGAGCTGTTGATTCTGGCAGCCATTTTCCATGATATCGGTAAAGGGCGTGGTGGTGATCACTCTGAGATTGGTGCTGTCGAAGCTTACTCTTTCTGTATCGAACACGGCCTATCTAAACCCGAAGCTAAGCTTGTCTCTTGGCTGGTTCAAAACCACCTACTGATGTCAGTAACCGCTCAGCGTCGTGACATTTACGACCCGGACGTCATCACAGAGTTCGCCAAGAAAGTACGTGATGAAGAGTCACTGGAGTATCTGGTCTGTCTAACTGTCGCTGATATCTGTGCAACCAACCCTGAGCTCTGGAACAGCTGGAAGCGAACTCTGTTAGCTGAACTCTTCCACTCTACTCAGCGAGCTCTGCGCCGTGGCTTAGAGAACCCTGTCGATGTGCGTGACCGTATTCGCCACAACCAACAGATGGCATCTGCCCTATTGCGTAAAGAAGGCTTTACTGCACGCGAAATAGAGGTGCTGTGGCAACGCTTTAAGGCTGACTACTTCCTGCGCCATAGCCATAAGCAGATCGCTTGGCACTGTGAGAACCTGCTGCGCCTCGAAGACTCTAGCCAGCCACTGGTACTGATCAGTAAAAAACCAACGCGTGGCGGCACAGAAGTATTTGTGTATTCAAAAGACCAACCTGCGTTGTTTGCAACCGTGGTCGCAGAGCTGGATAGACGCAACTTCAACGTCCATGATGCTCAAGTGATGGTAAGTAAAGATGGTCATGTTCTCGATACCTTTATGGTGCTCGATCAGCATGGCGAAGCGATCGACGAGGCGAGACATAAAGCGGTCATCAAACACCTAACCCATGTATTGGAAGATGGTCGACCAACCAAGATCAGAACTCGTCGCACACCGCGTAATTTGCAGCACTTTAAGGTGAAAACTTCCGTAGAGTTTTTACCAACCAAGAGTAAAAAGCGTACCTTAATGGAGCTAAGAGCGCTCGACACGCCAGGATTGTTGGCGCAAGTGGGTGCAACCTTTGCCGAGCTCAACATCAACTTACATGCAGCAAAAATTACCACCATAGGTGAACGTGCCGAAGACTTGTTTATCTTAACCAGTGATATTGGAGGACGCTTAACCGAAGAGCAACAGCAAGCCCTACGTGAACGTCTTACTGAGCACGTATCAGAGCTCGCGCCATAGTTAGACCACCTCTAGCAGGTAGTTGAATATTCTGCTTTTAGTGTGGGCAAGGTCGAGAGAGCGATCTTGCCCACAACTTAGTATCAATTCATTCACCAGCGCTATCTAGCTCATGATTAGGCTGCTACATTAACCTATGTAATCCGTCTTCCATTCAGATACTAGAGGTCGCTTATGTATCCAAACCTCACTGGTTTAGGCATCCATGAACCTAAACAGATTGAACGTTACTCACTTCGTCAAGAAGCTCACAAAGACATCCTAAAGATCTACTTCCGCAAACAAAAAGGCGAGCTGTTCGCTAAAAGCGTCAAATTCAAATACCCACGCCAAGTAAAAAGTGTGTTGGTCAGCGGCGGTAACAACCAATATAAAGAAGTTACTGAGATCAACCGCAATCTAACGCTAGTGATTGATGAGCTGAATAAGATCACCAAGCCATCACCAAGCAGTGACGTCGATGTGAAACAGAAGATACTGACCGACTTACGTCACCTAGAAAAAGTAGTTTCAAGCAAGATCGCAGAGATCGAAGCGGATCTAGAAAAACTGAAGTGATCCCTTTCTTAAGTTAATAAAAAGGGCTGATAATCTTCCACTATCAGCCCTTTACTTTATTTTGTAGTCAGCGATTTACTTCTGCGCAACTAACTCAGTATCCCACTCAAACTGCCTAAACAGGTTCAGCCAAGTCTCATCTAAACTCGCTCTCATCACCACCTCTTGCTGAGTAAACGGGTGAATGAAGCGTAGCTCTGAAGCGTGCAACAGAAGACGGTGCGAATCGAGATTCTCTCTAAATAGTCGATTGTGCTTACCATCACCATGCGAAGTATCCCCGACAATTGGATGTCTTAGGTGGGCCATATGGCGACGCAGCTGATGCTTTCGACCTGTCTTTGGCAACATTTCAACTAAACAGTAACGACTGGTTGGAAAGCGCCCTGTCGAATACGGCACTTCTACTTTGGCGAGAGGCTCATAGACAGTGATCGCCTCCTGCGCCTCTTTATCTTCTTTTGCGAACTTGTCAGCGATCTTATCCAGTTCAACCTTAAGTGCGTAATCTAGGGTATCAGCCTCTTCTATCCACCCACGTACGATCGCATGATAGGTTTTCTGCATCTCATGGTTCGCAAACATCGGCATCACCTCAGAGGCAACTTCACTTGATAAAGCAAAAACGAGCACGCCCGATGTCGGCCTATCTAAACGGTGCAGAGGGAAAACGTGTTGACCAATTTGATCGCGCAGCGTCTGCATAACAAATTGTGTTTCATGCTTATCAAGCCACGATCGGTGAACCAACATACCTGCAGGCTTATTGACCGCGACAAAATACTCGTCTTGATAGATGATCTCTAACATTAAGCACATACCTCATCAATCTGCTTGATCGTCACTAATAGTTCACTCTTGGATGCATCATTTTTCCACACTTCAACAAAGTAAGGAGCCATTGAGAAACCTTTGGGCAGTGCTGCACCTGACGCGATCATCGCCTTGATTCGAGCAATGAATATCCACTGAAGCCACTGTTCAGGCTCTAGCGTATCAATAGCAAAAGGCTGCGTGCTCGCCAGTGCTTCATCGTTAGGTGGCACCTCACTCCATAGCTGTGCGTGTTGTAATTGCAGCTCCAACTGCTGAAGCAAAGAGAATAACTGTGTGGTTGCCGTCATTTTTCACCAAGTAATTTATCGCATGACCTTGAAATTGGGCCATAGAGTACCATCTATTGGGGAAAGAAAGTTAGGAGCTTATTACTGATGGAAACAATTCACACGCTCACCCAGCTGTTGAAAAATAGCGGCTGCCAATATGAAATCTACGATCTTGGCCGTCGAATTCAAAAAGTCGACAACGATCTATTTGCCGATGTTGAACAAGGCATGCAGCCCTACCCGTTCCCATTACAAAAACAGGCACACCTAGCAATCAGCTACTGGAACGAACAGAAGCAGCCTTGGATCTGGTTTCTAAAATTTAAGCTCGATGAGCGCGGCCTATTGAGCCAAGCTGATATCGGTAACTTCTTAAAATTCGTACTGGAGGCAATGGGCACTCGTCTAAGTGGCGATATGAGTGAAGAGCAGCAGCAAAAGCTCTCTAACAACCCATATACCTTTAAGCCATCAGAAGACAAAATGGCGGTATTCCATAGCCAAGTTCGCGCTGAGCTATCACTGCCAACGAGCCAGTACTATGAGCATGCACAGCACTACTTTACGGGCGATCTTGGTTGGGAGAACTGGCAGACCGTGGGCTTGCAAGGCATCACAGATATGTGTGCTCGATTAGGAGACAAGCAAAACGGCGTTGCCATTCGTAAAGCCCTTCGCAAACTGCCTTCTGAACCACTTTATGCCACCCTTGGTGCACTTGAACACGCCACTCTTAGCGATAAGCTTGCAGAGCGTATTCAAGAGATGGCTGACGACCAGATCAACAGCCAAGATCCAGATCTATTCTTACTGTCTGCATTAGTTCGTGCTCTATCAGGCGCTGACTCTTCAATTGCAAAACAAGTCGTCAACAGCGTACTGGCTAGCCCAAGACTGAGTCACCAAGAGGTATTGATTGGTCTTGCAGGAAGAGGCTGGCACACATTACAAGACGCTACAATCGCAGAGCAGTTCTTGCTTCGCCTTGCCCAAACAGGCAACCAGAACCTATTCAATCAACTGTTTGCTGACCTTGTGATGATCCCAAGCTTACGAATGGTATTCTTACCACTCTTAAACTCAAACCCATCACCAGAACTGGCTAACGCTTTGATTAAGCTACAACAAGCGGCAAAAGCCTAATCAATTCAAGCTTTGTGAAGATTGAATACAAGCATTAAAACCGGATTGATACAAAAGGACGTGTTGAAGAATGATAGATAATTTATTGGGGATTCTGTTTCTTTGTTTCTTTTGCTTTCTGTTTTGGCAGCAACGCCGACAGTCAGAGCTTGCTAAGGCGGCGATTGCGAGAAAATGCAAAGAACTCGATCTTCAGTTGCTAAGCGTGGCATTCAGTGGTCACAAATTAAAAATGCGTCACGAGTTAACCACAATTTGGCGCTGGCACACCGTATATCAGTTCGAATTCTCTGCTCTAGGTGATGACTGCTACAAAGGCAGTCTTACCATGGTTGGCTTTCGCGCGATGCGTTTTGAGCTACAGCCTCATAGAATGTGATTTTCTTTTCGCTAAGCTCCGAGTAACGATATTCGTGGTAGGGACCAAATTCATCTTGCTTGGTTCCTGCAAATTCAAAGCCTAGCTTGTCTAGCAATTTAATGGAGGGGTTGTGAGTGACATTCACTGTTGCCACAACCTCATTCAGATCCGCTTCAAATCTCGCCATATTGAAAAAGGGTTTCGCCACTTCGCTGGCAATACCTTGATTCCAAAAGCGCTTGTCTAGAATAAATCCCAGCTCATAACGACCTTCGCTGTGAGAGATAAAGATATGTCCCATATATTCGCGAGTTTGGTTATTAAGAATGGCACGGGCAAAGCCTTCTTGATCAGATAAAATGTGCTGAAACAGACGCTTTGCTGATGAGATGGTATGAGGTCCATTCATTTCTGCTCGATTTACCGGACAACAGTTGAGCTTGATAAAATCAAGTTCTAGCTGCTCGGTATACGGCACGATTAAAGTTCTTGCAGTCGCAATCGTCATATCACACTCCTTGTGTGGACAATATTGAATTTGAATAGATAAAGAAAAGCCCCGACACCGAAGTGTCAGGGCTAGGGTCTTACTCGCAGCAGTCCGGCTACTAATTAATGCTCCATGCATCATCCATAATAGTGGCTGTAATCCTTCAGCTCTTTCCTTTACTTCGCCGTCCTAGCGGTGTCCTATCATCCTGAAAGCTAACAATCCTCGTTAGCGCACATCACTTGTTCCGTGAGCGGTGTCCTTTACATCATCCTGATGTTGTTCCTAACCTTTATCCTAAAGGTGTCCATTGCCAATCCGTTGCAGTTAATGTCCTATCAACTGTCGTATCCCTACAATGTCCTTACGCTCCATGCTTGATCACTCATCCTAAGTAACCAAATCTTCATCCTGAAGATAACCAAATCCTTGGTGCTTTCCTGTTCCGTGTCAGACTCCTTCCGACAAGGTTTAATTTACGCGATTTAGGATTTCGGACAATAGATTTGCATCACACTTTGAGTTCAACCAAGTTGTTAACTATATAAAACAATTAAAATTCAACACCTTAACTATATGCATATCAATTTCTCTAAAGAAGTATTCGCGTTATCTCACAACGTTTGTAAGAGATCTCTCACAAGCGAATGTCGCTTTTAGGATTCGCTATCCACAGCTTGAGCGAGTAACATACAGAGAGATGACGTTATGGAGGTTAATATGCTAACGAAAGATGTCTCAGACGAGCTAAAAAGTGTTCTGGAAGGACTGCAAGCTCAAGGAAAAGAACCGACGGTTGCACTGGTCAAGGCACGTATGAGTACACCGGTGCCAATGCCGGCACTGATAACGACGATTAAAAGCTGGAAGAGTGCTAACCGAGTTCCAAAAGTCGAAGTCGCAGCTCCACAAGACAATGCCACCGACAAATTTGCACAACTCGAACAACAAGTGATCGCCCTTACTGAGCGTGTAACTCAACTTGAAGCAAAACTAGCAGAGAAAGAATAGATGATGAAGATTTGGGTTGATGCCGACGCCTGTCCTAAGGTAATTCGAGAAACCATCGTACGTGCCGCAGAGCGTACAGGCGTTGAGTGTACCTTTATTGCCAACCACGTAGTGCCTGTTCCAAAACGCAATAACATTCACTCGATCCAGGTACCCAGTGGTTTCGACATTGCAGACAACGAGATCGTCAAACGTACCGAAGCGGGTGATCTAGTGATCACATCAGATATTCCACTCGCCGATGAAGTCATAACCAAAGGTGCATTAGCACTCAGTTCTCGTGGTGAGCTATATACTAAGGAGACCATCAAAGCACGTCTCAATATTCGTGACTTTATGGAAACCATGCGTTCTAGTGGTGTACAAACGGGTGGCCCAGCATCACTGTCACAGACGGATCGACGAGAGTTTGCCAACCATCTCGATCGCATTCTTGCTAAACGCTAAGCTACTCATAAATCATCTCTGAAATAAAATTCGCACTGCTCCGTTCTTATCTACTACGACAATAACGGAGTATTGCTTATGATGTCTCGCATCGCCCTTCCACTTGCCCTGGCTGTCACTGCCAGTTACCCCACTTTTGCCAGTGAAGAATATGGTATTGTGGGTGGTAGCCTCACTGTAGGTGAAAGCGTCTTTTCAACCAAGGACTCAACTCAAGTGGGTGCTACACCCAACCTTTTCTATTCAGGCCCTATTGGATTTGTTGACGGCAGCTTAGCCAATTGGCAGGTCTTACCCTATGTTGGTCTTTCTGGTCAGTGGCGCTTCGCCGAAGTGTCCGATACCTTTACCGACTTACCTAATGGTATTGAAGACAGAGACGGGAGTGGTGAACTCGGCCTAACACTCGGCACTGTTGGAGCGCGTGTAACTTTTCTGCATGATGTAACCTCAGAGCATGAAGGCTATGAAATTCAGCTGCACCTAGGACGCACACTTGATACTTGGGATTCTGCATTCACCCTTACCCCCTACTTTGAAGTCGACTATCGTGACGAAAAACTCTCAAATCACCTTTATGGGATAAGCGCAGCAGAATCGACCGCATCTGGCTTAGCCGCCTTTGAAGCAGACGGGACATTTGTTTATGAGGCTGGTGTGATAGGACTGTATGAGTTTACTCCTCACTGGATTGGTATCAGTAAGGCTGAGTTTATTCACCATGATACCGATAGCCCGCTTATCCAAAGAGATGTAGGTTGGTCGTTAGAGGTAGGTTTGACCTATCGTTTCGCAGGCCTGTAGTCTTGTGATACTCGCTATTAGCTCTTCTATAAGTTGTTTATAGCTAACTACGACATGAACAAAAAAGCCTGCACACTGTGCAGGCTTTTACATTCATAATGAATTTACGATTCAGTACTATGGCGTGTAGTAAGTTGCAGCGCCAGGACCTACAGGTAGACCGAATACGAATACCCATACGTAGAACATTAAGCTCCAACCAACGATGAATACAATCGAGTATGGAAGCATAGTTGCGATCAGAGTACCAATACCTAGGTTCTTCATGTAACGAGTTGCTACTGCAAGGATAAGACCGAAGTAGCTCATCATTGGAGTGATGATGTTCGTTGTTGAATCACCGATACGGTAAGCCGCTTGAATCGTTTCCGGTGCGTAACCAACAAGCATAAGCATTGGAACAAAGATAGGTGCTGTTACCGCCCATTGAGCAGAAGCTGAACCGATCATCAGGTTAATGAAGCCACACATTAGGATAAATGCGAAGAACAGCATTGGACCTGTTAGGCCGATGTCTTGTAGGAAGCTTGCGCCCGCTACTGCGAATACTTGACCGAAGTTCGTCCACTTGAAGAAAGCAACAAACTGAGCAGCAAAGAATACAAGTACGATGTACATGCCCATAGAAGACATAGACTTAGACATTGCATCGATAACGTCGCGGTCAGTTTTCATTGTGCCGGTCACTTTACCGTAAACGAAACCAGGAACTGCGAAGAATACGAAGATGAACGCTACGATACTCTTAAGGAACGGAGAACCCGCTACCGTGCCAGCTGCAGAACGTAGAACACCGTCTTCAGGAACAATTGTCCAAGCAAGAAGAGCTGATACTGCTAGAACTGCGATACCTGCTAGCTTAAGACCTTTCTTCTCAACGTCTGTCAGCTTGCCCATTGAATCGTTTGATAAATCTTCAGACGCTTCTTCGTCGTTGTATTTACCCAGTTTTGGTTCAACAATCTTCTCGGTTACGAATGCACCCGTAATTGCGATGAAGAAAGTAGACACAAACATGAAGTACCAGTTTGACTCAGGACCAACTGTGTAAGTCGGGTCGATCATTTGTGCTGCTGTTTCTGTAATACCAGAAAGCAGTGGATCAACCGTACCGATTAGAAGGTTTGCAGAGTAACCACCAGATACACCAGCGAATGCTGCCGCTAGACCAGCAAGAGGGTGACGACCTAAAGAGTGGAAAAGCATTGCTGCAAGTGGGATAAGTACCACGTAACCAAGCTCAGAAGCTGTGTTAGAAATGATACCTGCGAATACCACAGTTACAGTAACCATACGCTTAGATGCGCCCATTACCATGCCACGCATCGCAGCAGATAGTAGACCTGAGTGCTCAGCAATCGCTACACCTAGCATTGCAACAAGCACAGTACCTAAAGGCGCAAAGCCAACAAAGTTTTTAACGAGATTCGTTACGATAAGTTGTAAGCCTTCAGCATTAAGTAAGCTTACAACGTGGATCATGCCGTCTGCAGCACGACCAGGAGCACCTTCTGGACGAGGGTCCATAACAGACACTTCAAAATAACCAGCGATACCTGAAGTAACTAAGATTGCGACACAGAAGATTGCGAAAAGAGTGATCGGGTGGGGTAATAGATTCCCCAAATACTCAACACCATCGAGAAAACGGGTAAAAATAGGTTTCTTTGGCGAGTTGTTTTTTATTGAAGCTGATGAACTCATCAGTTCCCTCCTTGTAGTGATTCCTATGCAAATGTGACAAAAATGTTCAAATTGCAGGCGCAGAGTACTCGACAAAACAGTCAATTAGAAATGCAAAATGTTACAAAGTGTGTAACAAATCATATAAATTAACGCAATTCGAACAAAAAATTAGCAAATAACACCAATTTAAATACAAATAACAGATTAATAATTTATATAAATACATTCATTCTGTTTATACGTCGTAGCCTAACTACTTGATTCAACTGCGACTAAAATTACTCCGTACGATAAAAAACCTTCTAAAATCGTTAAAATGCTCGCTAGAGAAAGAGATCACTGCCTAATAATGAAAAATGTGACCTCATCTCCGATTTTTACATGCTTTTCACATGCCATTGACGCTTACTTTTGCACCGCTTTGAATCTTGGATTGGTTTTGCAAATTACATAAAGGCGCCCTCTTCGCTTCACGATTTGGCAATCAGGATGACGACTTTTAGCGCTTTTTAGGGATTTAACGACTTTCATTTACTTCTCTCCTTTGCTGAATTGACCAAAGCGACGTGTAAAGTTCGCCACGCGACCTTCTTTATGGATCACACGCTGCTTGCCAGTGTAGAAAGGATGTGATTTCGACGACACTTCAATCGTGAAGTACGGGTAAGTGTTACCATCTTCCCACTCAATAGTGCGATCCGTTTGCAGGGTCGAACCAATTAGAAAATACTCATCAACACTCGTATCGTGAAAAACAACAGTACGGTACTCAGGGTGAATATTCGGCTTCATTTCTTTACTCCATCATTTAATTGTTATGATATAACGTTGCAAATGATAATTATTATCAAAAGAAAAACAAGCGGTTTTATGATATTTTTGCCACAAATCGTAAGTTGAGACGCCCAAAGCATGTACACAATTGAACCTATTGGTTTTATAGAATCGCCATATAAAGAGAAGTTTGCCGTACCTAGACAGCCAAGGTTGGTGCCTTCAGCGCGCGCTCGCGTCAAACTGTCGGGAACCGCGAACTGCTTAGAGTCAGTACGAGAAATAGAGCAATTCAGCCATGTTTGGTTGCTGTTTCTATTCGACCAAAACTTACAAGCAGGCTGGAAGCCTACGGTTCGCCCACCACGCTTGGGTGGCAACGATAGAGTTGGCGTGTTTGCTTCTAGAGCCACTTTTAGACCAAACGGTATTGGCATGTCAGCAGTAGAGCTAAAGGGCGTCACACAAGAGAAAGGCCAAACTTACCTAGAATTGGGCAGCGTTGATTTGGTTGATGGCACACCAATTATCGACATAAAACCCTACATCCCCTACTCAGATTCCATTCCGGATGCACAGGGAGGGTTTGCTGCAGAAGAGCCGATGACATTAGAAGTTAATTTCTCTCAACAATCGCAGCATAAACTCAGTCAACACCCAAATGGCCGTCATATGATCGCTGTGATCAAAGAGGTACTCGCCCAAGATCCTCGCCCTGCTTATAAGAAAGGCAAGCCAGATCCCAAGGAATATGCAGTAAATTTGTTCGATCTGAACGTGAAATTCACTGTTGAGGCACTTTTCATCAATGTTACTGACATTGAACGCTTTTGAGATCCCAAATAGGCTGATATTATATGCGGCTAAATCGGATTTATTGTGGCAAAAGCTGCAGTGAATTGTCTTTAATTTATGATGAAACGGATACCATAGAATGCGTACCAGTAACTATCTTCTTTCTACTCTGAAAGAGACTCCAAACGACGCAGAAGTTATCAGCCACCAGCTGATGCTACGTGCAGGTATGATCCGTAAGCTAGCTTCAGGTTTATACACTTGGCTACCTACCGGTCTGCGTGTACTGCGTAAAGTCGAAAACATCGTTCGCCAAGAGATCGATAATGCAGGTGCAGTTGAGACTTTAATGCCCGTAGTGCAGCCGTTTGAACTATGGGAAGAGACTGGTCGCAGCGAAAAAATGGGCCCAGAGCTACTTCGCTTTACTGACCGTCATTCACGTCCGTTTGTTCTTAGCCCAACAGCTGAAGAAGTGATCACAAGCCTAGTTCGTAACGAAGTAAACTCGTACAAACAGCTTCCTCTGAATCTATACCAGATTCAAACTAAGTTCCGTGACGAGCGTCGCCCACGTTTCGGCGTAATGCGTGCACGTGAATTCAGCATGATGGATGCGTACAGCTTTGATATCGACAAAGCAGGCCTAGAAAAGTCTTACCAAGCGATGCACGATGCTTACTGTAAAGCATTCGACCGCATGGGTCTTGAATACCGTCCAGTACTAGCAGACTCAGGCGCTATCGGTGGTAGTGGTTCTCAAGAGTTCCACGTACTAGCTGAAAGCGGTGAAGACCTAATTGCATTCTCTACAGAATCTGATTACGCAGCAAACATCGAAAAAGCAGAAGCACTTGCTCCAACTGAAGAAGCTGCGGCTCCAACTCAAGAGATGGAACTGGTTGACACTCCAAACGCGAAAACTATCGCTGAGTTGGTAGAGCAACACGGTCTAGCAATCGAGAAAACGGTTAAGACTCTATTCGTTAAAGCTTCTGACGAAGTCGACGCTGATATCATCGCGCTTATCATCCGTGGCGACCACGAACTGAACGAGGTGAAAGCGGAAAATCTTCCACAAGTTGCTTCTCCACTAGAGATGGCTTCTGAAGAAGAAATCCGTGCACTCGTTGGTGCTGGCCCAGGTTCACTTGGCCCTGTAGGTCTAGAGCTACCATTCATCGTTGACCGCTCTGTTGCTGTAATGAGCGACTTTGGCGCAGGTGCAAACGTAGATGGTAAACACTACTTCGGTATCAACTGGGGTCGTGACGTTGAGCTTGCTCAAGTAGAAGATCTACGTAACGTAATCGAAGGCGACCTAAGCCCATGTGGCCAAGGTACACTTCAGCTTAAGCGTGGTATCGAAGTTGGTCACATCTTCCAACTGGGTAACGTTTACTCAGAGGCGATGAACTGTGGCGTGCTTGGTCCAGACGGTAAGAACGTTATCCTTGAGATGGGTTGTTACGGTATCGGTGTATCACGTGTTGTTGCTTCTGCAATCGAGCAGAACCACGACAAATACGGCATCATCTGGCCAGACGCACTAGCACCTTTCCAAGTTGCTATCGTTCCAATGAACATGCACAAGTCTGAAGAAGTGAAAGCAGCAGCTGAGAAGCTATACGCTGAACTAACAGCTATGGGTATCGAAGTACTATTCGATGACCGTAAAGAGCGTCCAGGCGTAATGTTCTCTGACATCGAGCTAATCGGTATCCCTCATACTATCGTGATCGGTGATCGCTCAATGAAAGAAGGTAACTTCGAATACAAGAACCGTCGCGAAGGCACTAAAGAAGCAATCGCAATGGACTCAATCGTTGAGCACGTAACTGCTCAGTTTGCTAAATAAGCTAATCATTATCGATTGAATCTATGTTCGTTTTGAACATCAAAAGGCTGCCACATGGCGGCCTTTTTTGTACCCCTCGTCTTCTCCCCTCTCTCCTAGGCTGAATGTAAATCATTGTAAGTTAATCCTCTGTTCATCTTCGGGAACGTATAGTGAATCTAAAGACAATTCCAATGTGTTTATTTCTGGAGGTTCCATGGATATTAAAAGTTTACTAAACCAAGCATTACAATCGGATCTGGTAAAACAAGGCAGCCAAAAGCTCTCTCAAGGCTCCTCCAGCTTAAGCGGGCTGACTCAAGACAAAGGTAAACTCGGTGCGCTCGGTGCAGGAGCCATTGGTGGTGGTCTATTAGGCGCGTTAATGGGGTCTAAGAAAACCAAGAAAATCGGCAAAAAGGCGGTTGGTATTGGCGGCGCTGCAGCACTCGGCGCTTTAGCTTATAAGGTGTATAACGATTACCAAGCTAAACAAGGCACACCAGACTCATCTCCACAAGCGACCTTTGATGAACAAGATTCTAATCATAATCTGCTGATCCTGCGCTCAATGATTGCCGCCTCAAAAGCGGATGGCCACGTTGATGAAGAAGAGATGGCGAAGATAGAACAAGCGGTTGAAAATATGGGTGCAGACTATCAACTGACCAAGCTTGTCTCTGAAGAACTGCATAAACCTTTAGACCCAAGTGACATTGCGCAGCTAGCCACCAGCCCACAACAGGCAAGTGAAATCTATCTCGCTTCGTTGATTGTGGTGGATGAGCAGAACTTCATGGAGAAAGCGTACCTCAAAGAGCTCGCTCGCCAGTTAAACCTAGCCGATGAAGTGAAACTACAGCTAGAACAACAGGTCACCGTTTAACCTCGTAAAATGAGATCTTGAGCAAGAACAAACTAAACTGAATATTCGTTGAATGCGCTTTGTTTTTGCTTTTCTCTGTGTGTATATTGAGAGAAGTTATCATTTAGTTAGGTATAAACATGAAAGTATACGATTGTTGTGATTTAGTTCGTGAGCTTTACTCTCAAATCGGTAGTGGCGATCAAGGCTACATCCCTCAAGCTATTACATGTGCAGTGAAAACACTCAACGATTTAGCCGCAGACGAGTCTTTGCCACGCGAAGCGCGCGAACGTGCCGCTTTTGCTGCCGCAAACTTGTTGATCTCTGATTTCGAGGACTAGGCATGAACTTAGCGAATTTTGAAACCATGGATCCTGTGATGCTGATGAGCATCGTAAACATGAAGCTACGTGACGACTTCTCTGGCGACCTCGATAAACTCGCTAACTTCTTCGATATTGATAAGGCTGCACTCGAAGCAAAACTCGCGACCGCAGGCTTTGAATTCCTACCTGAAGCGAAACAATTTCGATAAATCCTCGTATCGTCTAGATTGATAAAGGCCAACCTTGTGTTGGTCTTTTTTATTGATGCGAGTTAAAAGCAAAAAACTTATTATAAATTATCGATTTGCACCTATACTTTTATATCTTTACATCTACTTACGCTCCTTGAGTCGAAGCCTGTCGTTGTAAAAGCTACCCGAAGCAGGAAGCAAAAATCGTCGCTAAAAAGAATAAAGGTGAAGGATTAACAATGAAAAAACTCGGACTTTTTACTGTGTTCGCAGCAACACTCATCACTGCAGGCTGCGCTTCCAATACTCAACAAGACAACTTTCGTGAAGCCTCTTTTGAACTCTGCAATACAGAAGTCGATCTCTATTCAGTGAGCCATGACGAAAGAGTTCGTATTGTCTGTTCAGATGGCTCCAAGTTCGCCCTAAGTAATGAAGATACTCTAGAAATCATGCGCGATATCAACATCGACTATTGTGATGGCGAAGGCCTAGGTCAATTCAGCGAAAGCCGCCATTATTACTCATTTAAATGTAAGTCAGGCACCCTACTCAGCATCAAAAAATAGAGCCAGCCCCCGAACTACCCCAAATACAAAAAAGGCTTCCAACAGGAGCCTTTCAAATCGTATTTTTCAATCAAATAGCTTTAGTTCAAGGAAAAGGCGCGGAGTTTCCCCCCTCCCCTAAAACAAAAAGGCCCCAAAAGGGACCTTTTAAACTCTTTTTCAAAGTAGATGAACGAAGTTCAAGGAGCTCACACGGAGTTTGCGCTAGCAAATGAGTATGTGCGACACAGAAATTCGTTCACTCTACGAAGAAAAATTAAGCATAAACTGGTAGACGCTTACAGATTTCTAATACTTTTGCTTTTGTTGCTTCGATAACAGACTCATCACCCATGTTATCTAGGATGTCACAGATCCAACCTGCTAGCTCTTTCGCGTCTGCTTCTGTGAAACCACGACGAGTGATAGAAGGAGAACCGATACGGATACCTGACGTTACAAACGGGCTACGTGGATCGTTTGGTACTGAGTTCTTGTTTACTGTGATGTTTGCTGCACCTAGTGCTGCGTCTGCTTCTTTACCTGTAATGTCTTTGTCGATTAGGTCAACTAGGAACAGGTGGTTCTCTGTAGAACCTGAAACGATGTTGTAACCACGAGCGATAAACTCTGCAACCATGGCTTTTGCGTTAGCAACTACGCGTGCTTGGTACTCTTTGAACTCTGGTTCAAGAGCTTCTTTGAACGCTACTGCTTTACCAGCGATAACGTGCATTAGAGGACCACCTTGACCGCCAGGGAATACTGCTGAGTTCAGCTTCTTGTATAGGTCTTCGCCTTCGTTAGAAAGGATAAGACCACCACGTGGACCTGCTAGCGTTTTGTGCGTTGTTGTTGTAACAACGTGTGCGTGTGGTACTGGGTTCGGGTAAACGCCTGCCGCGATTAGGCCAGCTACGTGCGCCATATCAACGAATAGGTAAGCACCTACTTTGTCAGCGATTTCACGCATGCGTTTCCAGTCACAGATTTGAGAGTAAGCAGAGAAACCACCGATGATCATCTTAGGCTTGTTCTCGATAGCTAGCTTTTCCATCTCTTCGTAATCGATTTGACCTGCTTCGTCGATACCGTACGGGATGATGTTGTATAGCTTACCAGAGAAGTTTACTGGAGAACCGTGAGTTAGGTGACCACCGTGCGCTAGGCTCATACCTAGAACTGTGTCGCCTGCGTTCAGTAGCGCCATGTATACAGCGTTGTTCGCTTGAGAACCTGAGTGAGGCTGTACGTTCGCGTACTCAGCACCGAAAAGCTCACATGCGCGCTCGATTGCTAGAGTTTCAACTTTATCTACGTACTCACAACCACCGTAGTAACGCTTGCCTGGGTAGCCTTCAGCGTATTTGTTTGTTAGCTGAGAACCTTGAGCTTCCATTACACGTGGGCTTGTGTAGTTTTCTGAAGCGATTAGTTCGATGTGTTCTTCCTGGCGAAGAGTTTCTTCTTGGATAGCTGCGAATAGATCCGCATCGTAATCAGCGATGTTCATGTCACGCTTAAGCATCTGTATCTCCTGACTCAGATTGTACTGAAAGTTTCAAAAAAACCACATAACGACCGAAAGCAAACGTTTTCGTCACCGTTCTAATGGGACGCATCATACATAATTTGATCTAGGTCATAAAGAGCTAATTGCAATTTTATCATGCAGTTTTTTCATAATGACATATAAGCTTCATCATACTTATGCGACACATCGCATCAGCACGCGACTTACTGTCAAGTTTTCGCTTTACACCCTGTAAAACGAATATTACATAGGTTTACCTTAATTTTGTGTCTCAAGCTACCGAAAATGCATGTTTTTCTCTACTATGCTCGCCTTTATTGGCTAGGTAATTATTAAAACGATGGAAAAACACTCACGTAAAGAAGATTGGGTTGCCATTCTTACAGGCACCTTCTTAGTTGCACAAGGCGTCTTCTTTTTACAGTCTGCTCAACTGCTTACTGGCGGTACCACAGGCTTGGCTCTTCTATTGAGTCAATTTCTACCTGTCACCTTCGGTGCGCTTTACTTTATCGCAAACTGTCCATTCTATATATTGGCGTGGAAACGTTTTGGACGTAATTTTGCCATAAGCAGTGCTTTTTCCGGTGCTTTAGTGTCTGTTTTTGCGGATCATCTGTATTTAGTCATCTCTCTTGATGCCCACAATGAAATTTACTGTGCGATTGCTGGCGGCCTGCTCATGGGGCTAGGTATGCTGATTCTATTCCGCCATCGCTCAAGCTTGGGTGGCTTCAATGTACTGTGCCTATACATCCAAGACCGTTATGGCATCTCAGTAGGTAAGACTCAAATGGCTATTGATGCCTGTATCCTATTTGCGTCGTTCTTCTTTGTATCACCTTGGATCATCGCTGTTTCTGTACTTGGCACTGCGGTACTGAACGTCGTGCTGGCGATGAACCACAAACCTACACGATACTCGGTTAGCTACAGCTCATAGGCTTGTTGGTTAGCGCTCACTTTCTCGATTTTGAGCCAGAATAAAGTTAGTGCTTTTATCCGGGATACTTAGCTGCTTTTTATAAACAAAGCAGCTAAAATCGTCTGCTTTTATGAAACACGGTTTCCTATGCAAGACTTCCTCGCTGCTGCTCAGGCTAACAATACCTCTATCGTCATTGCCGATCTGGTGTACAACCCTAGTACCCGTGAGTTAAGCACACCTCAAGAAGTCATCAACCTAGAGCCACGCTCAGTTGAGCTACTGGAACTGCTGTTACGTCATGTTGGTGAGCCACTCTCAGCAGAGCTGATCATCCAAGAGATTTGGCAAAGCAGCTTTATCTCTAAAAACGTTCTGACTAATCGAATCAGCACACTGCGTTCAATACTGCAGAAGCACCTCCCAGACAGCGACGCCACTAAAATATTAGTGACCTACCCGCGCAAGGGCTACTTTCTCAATCCTAGCTCTGTACGTCTAGATAACGCTGAAATCGAAAACAATGTGAAACCAAAGCCAAAGCATAACAAAACGGCTTCGAAGCCACCTTGGTTATGGTTGGTAACGCTCGTGTTACTCGCAAGCACCATCACGCTTGGCTATCTATTGTGGCAATCCCCAAATCAGAACTCTGAGCTTACCCGACAGCAACGTCTAATTCCAAAAGTCGAACTATTGCTTAGCCGCATCGATGCCGTCGGTGATAACGCTAGGCAATATCGAGCGTCTATTAAAGCCCTATTGTTACAACAGCAGATCGAATACTCCTACACAGATCTCGCGAATCAAGATGCACCGAGTTACTTCGTCGATCCAATAGACAATTCCCCGTTCTTCCCGGGCGCAAAAAACATGCGTACCAGTGATTACCTCTTAAACATTCAGTTGAAAGATCAAGATATCGACTCCCGCCTTGGCGCTCAGGTCAGCCTAATCTACCCAAATTCGGGCAAACTGGCCTTTCGTGGCGTCTATACCCTCGATGTTGATAGCCTTAGTGACAGCTTGATGGAGATAAATCGAGATCTCGCAGACTACTTCGCGTTACCTCAGCCAGGAATGCCACATTGGTCTATCGATAACAGTCAGCTTAGTGCGTTATTGACTAAGCAGTTTATTGATTTAGAATCTATTGAGCTTAACTGCATGAATTCAACCCTGATGGCTCGCCACCTCGCGCTGTTCGAAACTGACCATCAGCGTTTAATCCGTTTTACCAACCGAGTGCAAACCCACTTTAAGTTGCTTCCAGACGAGCTCAAACTGTGGCTTGGCGTCATCCATTTTAAGCTGCGCGATCTACCAACCGCCAAAGAGCTACTCACCAATCCATCTGGTCACTCGAGCATTGAGAATGCACTCATCTATATGATGATCTCTCACATCAGCTTTCAACAAGGCAACCTCGATAACTTCCGTTTGAACTACATGGAATCTTTAGTCGCTCTATTAAGGGTTATCCCTTCCGAAGAACTGTTTTCTAGGCTGTCGCAGCCGGAGTCAAAAGAGACCTGCCTGCAACCTTGGAGCAGCCTAAAGCTGAGTATCAAGGAGCCTTTGATCATCAAACAATGGGAAAACCTAATGATTAACTACTGCACCTCAGTAGGTGAAGAGTTCGCCAATTAAAAAATATAAAAACTTTAAAATCATAACTTTAAATATAAATTAAGATCTCATGTGACTTCGTTTTTTGCCCTCTAAACAACCAAAAACCTAGTATTCCGAGCAGTTTCGGCAAGCCTTGCCAGTTCACTTTAGGAATACTCAACATGAATAAAACTCTGACTCTACTTACCGTTTCATTGGTTGCTCTATATGGCTGTGGCGGCGGTGGCTCTTCTTCAGGCTCATCAACTGGAAACCAAAAAGGTCCAGACAACCAAGCAGACTTTCCAATCAAAAACGCGCAGTTTGCGCCTAAGCACAGTACAACGATGAACTATGAGTTAGAGGCTGATGGTCAACCAGAAGGCAATATGTCTATGCTCTACATGCCATTGAGCCCAGACGAACTCATCAAACACTTACAAGAAACCCCTGATAGCGAAGCATTACTAAAAGTTGTTCACGACCTTCGTAACTATGGCGTCACTCAGTTCTACCTATCTGAAACCATCATTGATGAAGATATAATGACAGCGGACTATACGTTTTACTTTGCAGGCACCGACAGCGCCCTTCATGAAATCACTGATACCTACTTTATCGATAGCCAGTACATCACAACCATTATGCGCAGCAGCCCTCTGTTCCGACTTACTGGTGCAGATGTAAAAGAGAGCAACCCTATCATTGATATCAGTGAAGAGACGGTATCCATCCAAGCAACCCTAGATGGTGAAGCTGTGATTAATATGCTGACTGACTTTGACGATCACCAATGGGTAAAGAACCTGCCTGCTAATGACTCTTGCAGTGTGGTGTGGCAACAACAAATCAATGAAACGGGTGTAAGAAAGAGCTTCACCGTTTCTGGAAAATCCATCGAAGCAGCCAACCTGACCGAAACCAACGAATACTACTTAAATTGCGACAGCGTGGATGACTCAATGCACTTCTCTAGCACAACTGAGCGTTGGTTTAACCCAAGCATTGGCCTTCTAACGCAAATCGAACTTCTCAATGCAGAAGGTGCGGTAATTACTGAAGAGAAAGCGACCTTGACGGCAATTAACCAAGCCTCATAAACAAACGGTTAAACATATAAAAAGAAAGGCTTTGAGGAGCACCGCAAAGCCTTTCTTGGACATCGAGCCTCTACCCTATCTAGGTGGGGGCCTATTTAGGGCAAGCCTATGGCTCAATATTACGCTTCGTTATCAATCAACAGAATGCGTGTCTCATAGGGACGCAGCACTTGGTGAGGATGTGATTAATATGCTGACTGACTTTGACGATCACCAATGGGTAAAGAACCTGCCTGCTAATGACTCTTGCAGTGTGGTGTGGCAACAACAAATCAATGAAACGGGTGTAAGAAAGAGCTTCACCGTTTCTGGAAAATCCATCGAAGCAGCCAACCTGACCGAAACCAACGAATACTACTTAAATTGCGACAGCGTGGATGACTCAATGCACTTCTCTAGCACAACTGAGCGTTGGTTTAACCCAAGCATTGGCCTTCTAACGCAAATCGAACTTCTCAATGCAGAAGGTGCGGTAATTACTGAAGAGAAAGCGACCTTGACGGCAATTAACCAAGCCTCATAAACAAACGGTTAAACATATAAAAAGAAAGGCTTTGAGGAGCACCGCAAAGCCTTTCTTGGACATCGAGCCTCTACCCTATCTAGGTGGGGGCCTATTTAGGGCAAGCCTATGGCTCAATATTACGCTTCGTTATCAATCAACAGAATGCGTGTCTCATAGGGACGCAGCACTTGGTGAGGAGATGCCGCTGAGTTTTGAGTATCCGTATAGTTAGACAGCAAAGTCTTAGCGCGATTCATCGCAAAGCGCTCAGGAAGCACACACTCAGTCTCTTCACCGTAATAGTTGTTGATACATAACAGAGTTTGGGTTTCAGTTTGGCGAGCATACGCAAAAATGCTTGAGTGCTCAGGCAGTAAATCTTGATAATCACCATCGGTAATCACAGGCACTTCTTTGCGTAACTCAATCAATTTTTTGTAGAAATAGAACACTGAGTCGGAATCTTCAACTGCCTGTTTAGCATTCACTTCACGGTAATTGCTTGCGACTTCAAGCCAAGGCTGAGCCTTTGAAAAACCAGCATAATCCGAAGTATCCCACTGCATTGGGGTACGAGAGTTATCACGAGATTTCTGCGCCAGAATTGCCATCATATCTTGGTGTGAAACGCCTTGCTCGTTCACCATAAGCTGGTAGATATTGGTGCTTTCGACATCACGGTACTGAGCAATATCCTCGTAGCCAGGGTTAGTCATGCCAATCTCTTCACCTTGATAGATGTATGGCGTACCTTGCATCATATGTACTGACGCCGCCAACATCTTCGCAGATTCAACGCGGTAATTTTGATCGTCACCCAAACGGCTTACCACACGAGGTTGGTCGTGGTTACACCAGAAAAGCGCGCCCCAACCTTTGCCGTTGAGTCCACTCTGCCAATGGTTAAAGATCGACTTCAGCTGTAAGAAATCAAACGGCGCTTTAGTCCACTTTTCACCATTCGGATAATCCACCTTCAAGTGGTGGAAATTGAACACCATTGATAACTCTTTGTTATCTAGGCTTGAGTATTGCTGACAGTGTTCAAGGGTTGTCGATGACATCTCACCAACCGTTACGCTGCCGTACTTTTGGAACACTGCGTCACTGATCTCTTGCAAGTATTCGTGAACTCGTGGGCCATCCGTGTAGAAACGGCGACCGTCACCAATATCATCGTTAGGGAAATCTTGCTGCTTAGAAATCAGGTTGATGACATCTAAACGGAAACCATCCACGCCTTTCTCTGCCCAGTAACTGATGATCTCTTTGACTTCACCACGAACCTTAGGGTTTTCCCAGTTTAGGTCGGCTTGCTCTTTCGCAAATAGGTGCAAGTAGTATTGACCCGTAGCTTCATCTAGCTCCCAAGCATTACCACCAAACTTCGACTGCCAGTTAGTTGGTGCATTGCCATTAACCGGATCTTTCCAGATGTAGTAATCACGATATGGACTCTCTTTATCGCCCAAAGCCGATTGGAACCAAGCATGGTGAGTGGACGTGTGGTTAACAACAATATCCATGATAATGCGAATACCGCGTTGGTGAGCCTCAGCCAACAATTGGTCAAAGTCCGCCATAGTGCCGAACTCTGGGTTTATCGCGTAGTAATCAGAAATATCGTAACCATTATCGACCATCGGTGATTGGTATACTGGCGTTAACCAAATGGCGTCTACACCCAGCGTTTTTAGGTAATCTAACTTTGATATCACCCCTTGAATGTCGCCAGTTCCTTTGGCGCCGCTATCGCAAAAACTCTTCGGATAAATTTGATAGATGGTTGCGGTCTTCCACCACATCGCATCGCTATTCTGATTGGTCATCTCTACTCACTTACAAAAAGAAAAATGGAGCAACAGTGACTCAAACAACTGTTGCTCCCAATAAAATTAAGCACTTACTGCTGTTAACTCACCCTTAGCCTGTGCTCGCTTGTAGAAAAACAGTGTCAGGATGATTGGAACTGCAATCGCAACTGCCAGTGCCAACAGATAAACCGTCCAGTATTGAGGCTGAATCGAAAGGATGCCCGGCAAGCCGCCTACACCGATACCATTCGCCATCACCCCAGCGCCACCACAAATTGCAGCCGCTGCAGCACTACCTAGCATTGCACTCAGCATTGGGAACTTATATTTCAAGTTGATGCCGTACATCGCAGGCTCTGTAACACCCAAGTAAGCTGAGATTGCTGCTGGGACTGAAATGTCACGCTCGCCTTCGCGCTTGCTCAAAATAATGATGCCGACAACCGCTGATGCTTGAGCCACATTTGAAAGAGCAATCAATGGCCAGATTGGTGTACCGCCAAGCTCTTGCATCAGTTGTAGGTCTACTGCGTTGGTTGTGTGGTGAATACCGGTAATTACCAGTGGTGCGTATAGGAAACCAAAGATTGTTGAACCTAGAATCGCAAAGTCACCCGTCATTGCTGCCTTAGCTGCGAAAGCAACGCCATCACCTAGTACACGACCAAATGGGCCGATGAACGCGTGAGCCAGAATCACTGACAGAATGATAGATACGAATGGCACAACCACAAGATATAGGTAAGCCGGAACAATGCGTTTGAGGTTAGTCTCAATGAAGGCCAGCGCGACACCTGCGAGCATGGCAGGAATTACTTGCGCTTGATAACCGACTTTTTCAATGACAAACAAGCCGAAGTCCCATACCTCTGGTGCGGCTTTACCTATCATGTAGGCGTTCATTAACTGTGGCGAAACCAAGGTGACACCGAGCGTGATACCTAAGATCGGTGTACCGCCCAATTTCTTCACTGTTGACCAACATACGCCAACAGGTAGGAAGAAGAAGATCGCTTCACCAATCAACCATAGGAAGGAGTGAACCGTAGCCCAAAACTGGCTAAGCTCAACCAAAGTCTTACCATCGAACATACGAATGTCGCCGATGACATTACGAAAGCCAAGGATAAGACCACCAGTGATAATGGCAGGAAGCAGCGGTACAAAGATTTCGGCAAGGTGTGAAATACCGCGCTCTAGCACATTCATGTTTTGACGAGCTGCCAACTTCGCCTCATCTTTCGACGATTCCTGTTTGCCGGTCTGCTCAATCAGTAGCTTGTAGACCTCATCGACCTCAGTACCAACCACAACTTGGAATTGACCTGCGTTGGTAAAACACCCTTTTACTAAGCTCAGTTTTTCCAACTCAACTTTGTCTGCTTTATCTGTGTCGTTCAACACAAAACGTAAGCGAGTTAAACAGTGGCTAACGCTTGCGATATTGTCACTACCACCCACTAACTCAATAAGACGCGTAATGTCTTGCTTCGCTATCTTACTCATACTACCCCACCCTGGTTCTCTTCGTTCTACACTCAAATTCAGATGAATTTGTTATTCATGGGAACATTCCCATGGATTGGTAAGTATAATGCCTGCATGATTATAAAATTAAAATGGGAACAGTCCCATTAATTGAATAAGATCACACTCTTCAGTTTAGTAAATAGACCTAGTTCACCCTAGAAATAAGGGGTTAAACGATGGGTTTTTGGGTGTGATGAGAAATAGGTGTTTGGCCAAGTAATTGAGATATCAATAATTTAGCAGCTAAAGCACCCGCCGATTGATAACCCGGATCAATACTAAATACACGTGGGAATAAAAATGAAAGTAGATCGTTGCCACCGACCCCGGTGACCACTACATCTTCACGTTGCAACTCTTGCAGACGCTTGATCACGCCAAGTGCCAATGTATCACTAGCACAAGCAATCGCTTGGGTAGTAGAGGTAAGCACTTGATCAACCAATTGGTAAGCACTCTCATGGTGTAGAGCACCAGTCTGGTAATTCGGCTCAATGTTGTTTTCACCACACCAGTTAAGGTAGGCATTCAGACGCAGTTCACCGGTCGATTTATCACTAGGGTCAACACCAATAAAGCCAATGTCTGATAAACCCTGATCTTTCAAATGCGCGAGAGCAGTACCAATCACCTGCTGGTTATCGTAGTTAATCGAGGTGACATTCTCGGTATCTAATGCAATAACAACCGCGCGATGTTCCCACGATTCGATGGCCTCGATGTCACAATCGGTAAAGCCAAACACAATAATGCCATCGACGTTACGCTGCTTAAGAACTTGAAGGTGCTCATTGGCTTTCTCGCGATCGAACAAACTCTCCATGATCACCACATCATAACCAGCACGATACAGCTCTTCGAGCATAGTACTCACGGCTTTGTTCTCAGAAGGGGAATCTAGACGAGAGATGATCACGCCAACCACTTTTTGGCTGCCGCCACGCATCGATTGTGCAGATTTAGAGGGAGTATAACCCGACTCCTGAATCACTCTCTCTACTCTTTCACGCGTTTCTGGCTTCACTTTGGGATCATTAGTGAGAACACGAGAAACCGTTGATTTACCAACACCTGAAAGCTTAGCGATATCGAGAATAGTGAGTTTTTTTTGCATGGAGTCTTATAAAGTTATTCAGAGAAAAAACGACAAGCAACTGATTTACAGTGACTTGTCGCCATCGAGTGATTGATTATTGGATGCGGCAGTTACGGTAAATAACTCGTCCAAGTTCAAGTCGAGCGTGCTCGCCTTTGGTAAACAGGGTAATACCGTTCATCAGTTCCGTGGTACCGTCATCAAGAATATACTTAGTACCAGAAGCTGCAACCACTTGTTTGAGTCGGTATTGGTTGTCAGGAAGTCGCAGTACCGCTTGCTCATCACCGTAAGCGACATCAAACGTTCGCTCAGATTCAAACTGATAAGTCATGTATTCACCACTAGAGATATCTTTCTCAACCACTGCAGATTGAGAACATCCCATCAATGCGGCCAACGTAAAGGCACAAACTGTAAACTGTCTCTTCATAAACATCCCTTTCGATTAAAAGAACAACCCAATCACTGTTGTTGTTGAATTAACGCTTCAGGTAAGCAGGCACGTCTGCAATGCTATCGAGGACCACGCTCGCTAAGGCTTCACCTTTTTCTGTTACTGGTTTACCCGTTCTGACGAGCACCTTAGTGCCAACACCCGCAGCTTCTGCTGCCATCATATCTTCCGCTTTGTCGCCAATCATCACTGACTTCGCCATATCGATCTTCAAGAAGTCGCGCGCAGAAATGAACATTCCAGGCTTTGGCTTACGACAATCGCAGTCTTGCTTATATTCGCCAATACCGTGCTCTGCATGATGTGGACAGTAGTAAATACCGTCAAGCTCGACGCCATTGTCAACAAAGTTCCAATCCATCCATTGAGTTAACGATAGAAAGCGGTCTTCGCTAAACATACCGCGAGCGATACCCGATTGGTTGGTGACCAATACTAAAAGGTACCCCATGTCCTTGAAGGCTTTTGCCGCTTCAAAGACGCCGTCGATATACTCGAAATCATGCTCATCATGCACATAACCGTGGTCTACGTTAATTACGCCATCACGATCTAAAAATACAGCCGGTTTTGACAAAATTTGGTTCTCAATCAACTCTCTATTAATCACTAATTATTGCACGCTTTAGTAGCTTCATCACCTGCTAATTACAGAGCTTGATATAGATATTTTTACGTTTAGACGTCTAGACGTAAAAATATCTATTGACTTAGATCACGTTACGCCATAGCATCGTCTGTAAATCGAACGAACTATCAACATATTATTCTGTTCACCGTTACAGGTTTATTTATGATTAAAGTGAATCAAGTCAACAAGGTTTTCTATCAAGGCACTAAAGAAATCAATGCCTTAATAGACATTAACCTTCACATTCCTCAAGGTCAGATCTTTGGCGTTATCGGCTCATCAGGTGCAGGTAAAAGTACACTGATCCGCTGCGTAAACATGCTAGAAGCACCAACCTCAGGTGAAGTGATTGTTGATGGCGTAGACCTCACAAAGCTAAGCAAATCAGAGCTAAGTGAAGCGCGACGCAATATCGGTATGATTTTCCAACACTTTAACCTGCTTTCTTCTCGTACCGTGTTCAATAATGTTGCACTGCCGCTAGAACTTGCTGGTACAGACAAAGCGATCATCGAAGAGAAAGTAAGCCAACTGCTTGAACTTGTTGGTCTTGCAGATAAGCGCGACAGCTACCCATCAAACCTAAGTGGTGGTCAAAAGCAGCGTGTTGCGATTGCTCGTGCACTGGCGTCTGACCCTAAAGTGCTACTGTGTGATGAAGCGACCAGCGCACTAGACCCGGCTACGACTCAATCTATCCTTGAGCTACTTAAAGAGATCAACCGCAAGCTAAACATCACAATGCTATTGATTACGCACGAGATGGACGTAGTAAAGAGCATCTGTCATGAAGTCGCGATCATCGGCGGTGGTGAATTGGTAGAAAAAGGCACTGTTGGCGACATCTTTGCGCACCCTAAAACAGAGCTGGCGCATCAATTTATTCGTTCAACACTCGACCTTTCTATTCCAGAAGATTACGAAGCGAGATTGCAAACGACACGCGTTGAAGGTAGCTACCCTCTGGTTCGTCTTGAGTTTACTGGTGCAACCGTTGATGCACCGCTGATGACTCAAATCGCTCGTAAGTTCAACATCGACGTTAGCATCTTAAGCTCTGACCTCGATTACGCCGGTGGCGTGAAGTTCGGCATGATGGTCGCAGAACTTTTCGGCACAGAAGCAGACGACAACGCAGCAATCGAATTCCTACGTGAACACAATGTAAAAGTAGAGGTACTTGGCTATGTCCTTTAATGAGATCACAGATTGGTTGAGCCTAAACGGAAACCTACTACTTGGCGCAACTTGGGAAACGCTATACATGGTAGCCGTTGCTGGCATCGTGGGCTTTGCTGTGGGTATTCCACTGGGCGTTATTCTGCACACCACTAAAAAAGGTGGCTTGCTAGAAAACACCAAGCTAAACAAAATTCTTGGCGCGATAGTGAACGTGGGCCGTTCTGTCCCTTTCCTAGTATTGATGGTCGCTATCATCCCACTAACTAAGCTACTGATCGGTACCTTTATCGGTACAACAGCAGCGATTGTTCCTCTAACTATTGGCGCAATCCCATTTGTGGCTCGTCTTATTGAAGGTGCGCTGCTGGAAGTCCCAACTGGGCTTGTTGAAGCAGCACAATCTATGGGCGCTACGCCAACGCAGATCATCACAAAAGTTCTGCTACCAGAAGCGTTACCCACTATTATCAATTCAGTAACCATCACACTAGTGACCCTAGTGAGCTACTCTGCAATGGCAGGTACTGTGGGCGGTGGTGGTCTTGGTGACGTAGCCATTCGCTATGGTTTCCACCGCTATGATGTAACGATTATGGCTGTCACGGTTGTGATGCTGATTGTTCTAGTTCAAATCATTCAATCCATTGGTGACTCGATTGTTCGCCGTGTTGATCACAGATAAAAAGATGTATTAAAAGGAGATTATTATGAAATTCAGCCTAAAAAGTTTACTTGCTATCGCAGCAGCGGCATCAGCACTAGTGCTATCTGGTTGTGGCGAGAAAGAGATCGACACATCAAAAATTAAAGTCGGCGTTATGGCAGGTGCAGAAGCTCAAGTAGCAGAAGTAGCGGCTAAAGTTGCAAAAGAGAAATTTGGTCTAGACGTTGAGCTAGTAACGTTCACTGACTACGTAACACCAAACGCAGCACTAGATGATGGTTCAATCGACATCAACGCATTCCAGCACAAGCCATACCTAGATCAGCAAGTTGCTGATCGTGGCTACAAGCTAACTATTGCAGGCAACACATTTGTTTACCCAATCGCGGGTTACTCTAAGCAAGTAACTTCTGTTGACCAAATTGAAGACGGTGCACGTATCGCAGTACCAAACGATCCAACAAACCTAGGTCGTTCTCTACTGCTTCTTGAGCAACAAGGTCTACTAGAACTACGTGATGGTGTTGGCCTTCTAGCAACTGTTCGTGACATCGTAGGTAACCCAAAGAACCTAACTATCGTTGAACTAGACGCAGCACAACTTCCACGTTCACTGGATGACGTAGCGCTATCTATCATCAACACAACTTACGCAAGCTCTATCAACCTAACTCCACAAAAAGATGGCGTTTTCGTTGAAGACAAAGAGTCTCCATACGTAAACCTAATCGTTTCACGTGAAGAGAACCTAAACGCAGAAAACGTACAAAACTTCGTGAAAGCTTACCAAACTGAAGAAGTGTACAACGCAGCGTCTGACATCTTCCAAGGTGGCGTAGTAAAAGGCTGGTAATCCACGCTTTTCACTCACCTCAATAATGAAGGGCTGACATTATGTCAGCCCTTTTCTTTGCCCGATGTTTTACTAGCAGCTATACAGTGTGGATTACCACCAAGCTTCTACCTGCATACCTAGGCTCACTTCGCTGTTCTCGCCAGTACCGAATGCATCGTCATTCTCTGCATCATGGATGTAGGTTGCGAAGATACGGAACTCAGGACGCGCCCAGAAGCCCGTTTTAGGAACCCAAGCCTGTGCCACTGTAAATTTACCGCCGGCACCATCTTGGTTATTAATTTTCTCAACGAAGCCACCCAGCTCTAGCACAGTACGCATTTTCTCATCCCACTTATACAGTGGTCGAATAACGGCACTGAAAGATTCATCTTTGGTATTGTTAGCACCTACATCCGTCGCGTAGGCATAGCGAACCGTGTGACCAAATTCGATGTTATCGCCAATTGAAACCACACCCCAGTTGATCAAACGGAAACCTTCAGCGTTGTTGTTGTTCTCATCACGCACCAAGTTACTGCCTGTACCAAAGGTAGTCATCTGCTCAGCATAGCCAGAGTTTGCAACTTGTAAGATGGTTTTGTTGAATCCTGTTGGTAGGTTCTGGTTCAAGCTTGCTGTTAGCATCACGCTATCATCAGCATCAAGCGATTGGTCTTTCTTCTCTTTGCCAAAGTTAAAGTCAGCACCTAGCTCTAAGTCTGCATTTTTCCATAGTGGGATACCTGCGTAGCGAACATCGGCAATCATTGCTGTTGTCTCTTTCCCATCATCAACGTCGCCCGTTACTGTGTCTTGAATGAGAGCCAGAGAGAGTTTACCTGGGCCTAGGTTAATGTGCTCAACACCACCACCAATACCGCTCACATCCCAGTAGTAGTTATCGATGATGTGCACGTCATGACGTTGGTAGTAACGCTCACCCGCCCACATAGTAATGTCTTTGTCGTCGAACAGGCCCGTCGCTTGGATGTTCAGCTGTACCACTTCCACATTGCGATCTTTCGCGTTCTCATCTTGGCCTTCCCAGTAAGCCAACATCGAATCAATCAGGAAAGTCGATTCTTCATCATTGAACAGCTCTTTCTTAAAACCAAACTCGCCATATAGGTCATTTTCGTTGCCTAAACGACCTACTTTATTCACTTCCCATTTGCTATTTGAGCCGCCGTTGTCACTCATTCCGACACCGCCACGCATGTAGCCATTAAATTCCAATGGTGCCGTCTCAGCCAGTAAAGTGGGAGTAACTAAAACAGAAGTAAGGGCAGCGGCAATTGGTAACAGTTTCATAATCCATTCCTTTCGTATCAATGATTGAACTTATCATTTTATAAATGGGAACATTCCCATGGGATCGATCCCATTTATATTGGCAAGATTATAAAAAGGAAGTTATTAGATAGATTATTGTGATCCAGATAACTATTGATGAAGGCTAAAGTTGATGCAGATTGGATTATTGGAATGAATATTTTTTGTCGATTTAAGAAACGAAGGGACGGGAAATAAAAACAGAGATATGCAACTAAGACATTAATATAAAAAGAGAAAACAGGGCAAAGAAAAAGCCCTCACACCATAGTGCAAGGGCTTTTAAAATAATGACCAAGTTGATAGTGATTACTTACACACACCTCAACTTAAAGAGCTACTTGATATGATCCCATGACATATTGGAAACGATACGACAGTCATCACATTTGAAATGGAAAATATCGTGAAGCGGTTCATCTAACAGCCACTCACCACCACACTTCGGGCACTTTCTCGCTTGCTCATCCGCAAGACTCTTACCGCCGACTCGGTACTGATAGTAGTATGTCGGCACTTTTGACAAGTACTCTAAACGACCTCGTAGATCCCAACCGCGCTTGAACAGCACACTGTCAGCATCGCAAATTTCATGCAGCGCCGCGTGCTCAGCACGACAGCCACCAGCCATCTGAATTTCGTCACACGCCTGCCACTCAGTTTGCCACTTCACTACCGCTTTATGGTCACCGTTGGAAGTTGGCGGATTGCGATAAAGTGGGATTGGCAACAAGGTTTCACCGCTACGCAGTGGCGAGCAGGTATGAACATAAGTGGTATAAAGCACTTGCCAGCTTGGCTGTTCTTCTTCAGCTGCTTCTTCGGAGTTTAGGTCGCGGCCAAGCATGCGCATTTTCGGCGCTAGCAAGCTTGCTTCGGATAATCGGTTAAAGCAAACCTTCACAAAATCTGAGTGGTTTCTTGGGTGTAGGCTATCTTGTTCAGGGCAAACAACACGAACAAAGAACTCACCCTCGCCCATCACAACCGGGAACTCACGGCCTAGTACCTGCCCGTTATAACGCAGCGCATCCATCAGACCATTGATTGCCTTATCGACCGCGCTAATAGTGGTGTTATCAAAACACTCAAATTGAAGTTCTACAACGTACATCTTAAACAGCCGGTTCCAATTTCTCTAAAAATTCAGCCAGCGTCTCTGTCAGTACATCACGGTTGCTGGTACCAAGGCGCTCAAGAATGACATTACCTGTTAGGTTACAGATAGAGATCACGTCCATATCGGCATCTGTTGCGGCAATAAATACCGTAGGCTTAAGCTTTAGACGGCGCTGAGTCACTAGGTGCCCAAGAATGTTTTCTTGAAGACGAACAAAGTCTTCATCGCTCCAAACTTGTAGTAGTGTCAAAGGGTTGCCATCAAAGGTCGCATCCATGTCTGCACTGTATTGCGCGCCGTAGAATGTCTTAATATCTTCATGCAGTGATAATTCAATACCATTTTCAACGTTGGTAAAATCTGCATGTTGCTCGCGAGGATAGTTTTTCCATAACACAGCACCCGACAACTTTTCTTCAACGCATGGAGAAACCAGATCTGCTAGCTCTTCACTACGAGGTAAAGATTGATGTTGCTGCTGCCAAGCATCGACATACTGCTGACTGAATGAAAGTAGTGCGTCTTGGGCACGTTGAGTCATGAAAATCTCCTAAAGCGAAAATAATAATTAGAATCGGGCACCTTTCCACGTCGATTAAGCGATGACCTAATGACACAGTAATGGGGATTCAGTAAAATCGCCCCCATTCTAATCGAATTTGAAACGAAAGTATGAGCAAATATTCTGACGCTAAAGAGCTAGCGGGTTTAACCCTAGGTCAAAAAACTGAGTACGCTAACCAATACGATGCCAGCCTACTGCAGCCTGTTCCACGTAGCTTGAACCGTGATGACCTCGCTTTAGGCGACGAACTGCCATTCATTGGTCACGATATCTGGACTATGTATGAGCTATCATGGCTGAATGACAAAGGTCTACCTCAGGTGGCTGTGGGTGAAGTTTTCATTCCAGCGACAAGTCCGAATCTCATTGAATCAAAATCTTTCAAGCTGTACCTAAATAGCTACAACCAAACTCGTTTCTCTGATTGGGAAGCGGTAACTGAGCGCCTGACTCAAGACTTGTCAGCGTGTGCAGGTGAAACAGTACTGGTTAACGTAAACAAGGTGACTGATTACACCAATCAACCGATTGTTACTATGCAAGGCGATTGCATTGATGATCAAGATATTGAGATCACTAGCTACGACTTCGAAGCATCAATCTTGGAAGGTGCGGCAGAGCAAGAGCACGTTGAAGAGACTCTTCATAGCCACCTTTTAAAATCTAACTGTCTGATCACCAATCAGCCAGACTGGGGCAGTGTTGAGATTGCCTACACAGGTTCAAAAATCAACCGTGAAGCCCTGCTGCGTTATCTTGTCTCTTTCCGCGAGCACAACGAGTTCCACGAGCAGTGTGTGGAGCGCATCTTCACTGACATCATGAAGTACTGTGCACCAACCAAGCTGACAGTGTTTGCTCGTTATACTCGTCGTGGCGGCTTAGACATCAACCCATACCGCTCAACAGAACAGGATAAACCTGCTCACAACATGCGTATGGCTCGTCAGTAAATCATTGGAAGATTTCGCCTCTAACTCTGTATTTCGTCTTTATATCTACAGTTCGACTTAAAGGAAAATAAAATGCGTTGGTTAACTTTTATTGGCCTGCTGCTTGTTAGCTTAAGTGCTTCTGTTAGCGCCTCGGTATACTCATCGGCTCTACTTAACGAAGCCAATAACTTGGTTGAGATAGAACCAAGCCGAGCCAAACAGATGGCCAACAGTTATCTAACGCTTCGTGTCCTTTCGGATCAAAGCGAGAAAAGCCCATCCGCCATTTCTCGCGAAGAGACGGACTCTTCCATTCGTACCCCGAATAGCAGTATTGATGCCTACAAAATCCTTGCTAAGGCAGAGTTCAACTTAGGGCATACACGCACCGCGATTCAACATATCGAAACTGCAAGCGAACTAGCAAAGACCTACAAGCTTCAGTACTTGGAGCTTGACCTTGAGATCTTAAAGACGCGCTTGTTGTGGCTTAATAACCGTAAATCAGCGCAAGCCAAAGAAGTACTGACTAGCATTGAAGCAAGTCTCCAATCGATCAGCCAAACCCTGCGTTTGACCGAAGGCATTACCTACCGCTTAATTATGCTTAAGGCTGAAATCGCTTCATACGAGAACCAGATTGATGAAGCTGAAAGCCTATATCAACGTGCTAAAGCCTTTCTAGACCAACGCTACTCTGAGAAAGTGACCATCGACTACCACATTGCGGTGGGTGAGTTTTATCTGACACACAAAGAGTACAACCACGCGCTGTCGGAGTTACTTTACGGATATTGGAAATCGGTTGAAGGAAACCTGAGTGCACGTTTGGCCAAGGTGAACCGCTTATTAGCACAGCTCTTTTTTGAAAGACAGGTTTTGGATAAGGCGGTTGAGCATCTTTCACAAGCAGCCGACTTTTATGACAACTTCGAAAACTCACCGATTCTGGCTCAAGTATTGAAAAAGATGGGTGATGTGTACTACTTCCAAGGTAAGTACAACCTCGCTCTAGTCCACTTCTTCAACGTTTTGGATCATGAGAGTACCGACCGCGATATTAACCAAGTCATTGATATTCGTCTGAGTCTATCGGCGACTTACCTACGCCTTTACAACTACCCATTGGCAGAGCAATATCTGTCGCGAGCGCTTGAACTGCTTGAGTACACAGACAACCTAAAACTCGAAGGTCGTGCGGCTTTGCTTTCAGCAGGGCTTGCTTACCACCTTCAAGACAGTGACCAGGTGATCAAATACGCTCAGCGTGCACTGGATATCTCACGACAAGTTGAGAATATGCGTCTGTCACAGCGCTCATACCACCTACTTTCGTTGGGTTATGAACAGGCACAACAGCCTCAAAAGGCGCTCGAGAACCTCAAACAATACACCTCTCTGATCTCACTTGAGCAGCAGAACCTCAACCGAATCAGTGAAGATGCATTCCGCCAGCAGAAAGAGTTTGCTGAGCGTACTCTGCACTATGCCGGACAAGCTGAAGAGCTAGAGCTGTACAAAGAGGAGCATCGTAAATTTCAGAAGATCTCTTTTGCGCTATTCCTATTCAGCATCATCTTATTTTTCTTTGTGCTACGCCGTGGCTACATCATTCAGAGCCAAGTCAGAGAAAATGATCGCCTGAGTACTGACCTCTTTACTCACTCGCGTTCTAAACTGCCAAACCTAAGAATGCTCAATGCCAAGCTGTCTAATTCACTTGAACAGACCAGCCAGACTTTCGAGCAGTGGCAGCTTGGTGAACTCATTCATGAGCCGCTAAATGACCGCCTGCGTTTTGTGATGATTGACCTGCCATTCCTGCGCAACATGTACACACAAAATGGTTATAAAGCAGGTCTTGAGCTCGAAGATGCGTTTGGCGAATATCTGAAAACCAAGCTTGATGGGCCGTCACGTATTTATCACTTCTCTGATGCGAATTTGTTATACATCGAGCCAAATTCAGACCGTGATGCATCTCCAGAGGCGATGTTCCGCAAGATTCAATCTTGGATCTCTGACTTTGAACCAGAGCGTAATATGAATCGTACCATTCGCGTCGGTATTGCTGACTACCCATTCTTACCGCGCGCCTATACCGCTATCAATGACCAAGAGCTACTCGATGTGCTGCTGATGTCGACCAACATTGCGCGTGAAGTGAGCCTTAAAGAACGCAGCAGTCAATGGGTCTATTTGAAGGCTATCGACAACGCACCAGCAGCGAGCCTTGCAACTGGTAACATAAGAGAAGCGTGTAAAATCGCTATTAATCAAGGGTTAATAAAAATACAATCCTCTTATCAGAATGAGGACAATATCAAAAAAATGCTAAAAGATGAGTGATTTGCGAGCGGTTAATCGTTCGAAACAGTGACCTTATTTTTAGTTTTGTTATTATCGATAGATTGGCATTTCATCTAAGCGATCGTAATCGATCTACGTGGCACTAATTTATTGACCTATGGGCATTCTCGAACAAGACATACAGGCTCAGCTGCATCAACTGAAAACTCAGCTAGATCAGGCGCGTCTGAATCAGAGAGACACCTCGTTCAAGTTCATACGTGAGCAAAAGGTCCTTAAACGTATTGTCACATCGTTAAGCGATGCTTGTGTCGGCACCAATGACCACCTTGATGAAAATTTAATCGCCCTTAGGGAAGCGCTGCAAAAACAGAAAGATGTCAGCTCAATGATTCCGAAGTTGGCTGTTTTGGAGCGCATGCTAAAACAAAAAACGGTGGCTATGGAAAAACAGAACGGATATTTAGACGAAAGCATCAAGCACAGTGGTGAAACTCTGCAGCGCGTAACGGGCCTACCGGCTCAAATTAAACGCGACTTGCGTAATCTACTGAGTTTTTCTGAAGGCAATGGCAGTCAGAAAATCGACCATGCAATGAAACTGCTCAGTATCTACGAGCGTGCAGTGAAAATCATGGCGACTAATTCCCGTTCTCATTTTTCTGACGCCGATAACTCTCCAGAACAAGCAGTACTCTCTGATCTTTCAACGGAACTGCAACACCTGATCACTGAACTCGATTTTGAGGGTGAATCTGGTGACTTGTTAATTGATATCCGTGCCAAGCTGCTCCTAGGTGTTACGACTGAAAACCTGTTTGAACTGACACTACAAGTGCTAAAACTGGTGATTGAAGGGACTAACCTAGAGCGTAAAAAGTCAGAACAGTTCATTGAACAGCTGAACGCGTCTCTCTCAGCAAGCATTAAAACAGCCGACCAAAACAGTGACCAAAGCCAAACCTACTTTGAACACCGCCAGAGCCTTAACAATGAACTCGGTAATCTAGTAGGAAAGAGCCAACAATCTGTCGAACAAGCTACAGATATTCAAGTACTTAAGCAGTCTATCACCCCACTGTTGAATGAGATCGCATCGCTTTCTGAAAGGCTTAGTCACGCCGAGCAAAAAGAGCAGGCTCTGATCGATCGCATGAGCTACGGCAAGACCCAACTTGATTCCCTGTACGAAGTGACCCAAGACTACCGCCGTCGCCTTGAAGATCAGGCGCAGCGTATGTTGCTTGACCCACTGACTAAGGTCTACAACCGTACCGCATTTACCGACCGCCTCGAGTTAGAGTATCGCCGTTGGATTCGTGCTCAGCACTCGCTGCGTGTGGTTCTGCTTGATATCGATAACTTTAAAGCCATCAACGATAGCTTTGGTTACACCGCTGGTGATAAAGCCCTGAAAATCATCGCTCGCACTATGACCAAAGAGCTGTCTAAAACTGATACCGTAGCGCGTTTCTCAGGTGAAGAGTTTATTCTGCTACTGCCAGAGCAGAACGATGAATACTGCCATCAAGTTATTCAGAACATTCAGACACAAGTCAGCCGACTACCATTTAAATTCCGTGATCAGCAGATCACCATCACGCTGTGTGCGGCAAGTACTCAATTCAGCCAATCGGATACGCCTGAAGAGGTGCTTGAACGCCTAAATCGCATCCTAACTAAGGCAAAACAGCGCGGTACTAACCAGCTCGTTTGGCAATAACTGTCTCTCTCCGAGAAATTATTTCTCTTTTTCAAATACTTATCACATACCAAATAGGAAAATATTTGCTAAGCTAATGGTTAACATTTGCTTAACAAGCCTTTTCTGGCGATCAAGCCTGTGCCAAGACCATTTAGCAAGGCATAGAATAACGTGATTATCATCAAACGCCCTCTGGCTTTGTATACCTTGCTTCACTACTCCCGAGTTTGAGGGTGACGTTGCATCTTGTCTCCCCAACTCTTATTCAACAAGGAGGCACTATGATCACTCATATCAGTCCTGCCGGTAGCATGGATTTACTCTCTCAACTTGAAGTTGAGCGCCTTAAGAAAACCGCATCCAGTGATCTATACCAACTGTATCGTAACTGTACCCTAGCGGTACTTAACTCTGGCAGCCACACCGACAACTCGAAAGAGCTGCTGGATAAATACCTCTCTTTCGATGTTGAGGTGGTAAGGCGCGAGCGCGGCATTAAGCTCGAGCTGCACAATCCGCCTGAGCACGCCTTTGTTGATGGCGAGATCATCAAGGGTATTCAAGAACATCTATTCTCGGTGTTACGTGACATTGTCTACGTCAACATGCACCTTGCCGATAACCAAAGGCTCAACCTGACCAATGCCACCCATATCACCAACTTGGTATTTGGTATCTTGAGAAACGCAGGCGCATTAACGCCGGGTATTGAACCTAACTTGGTTGTTTGCTGGGGCGGTCACTCCATCAATGCCAGCGAATACCAGTACACGCGCGAAGTGGGCAACGAGCTTGGTCTGCGTGAACTCAATATCTGTACTGGTTGTGGTCCCGGCGCGATGGAAGGCCCAATGAAAGGTGCGGCCATTGGTCATGCTAAGCAGCGTTACACTGAGCACCGTTACCTTGGCTTAACCGAGCCGTCGATCATTGCTGCTGAGCCGCCAAACCCAATTGTGAATGAGTTGGTGATCATGCCGGACATCGAGAAGCGTCTCGAAGCCTTTGTTCGTATGGCGCATGGCATCATCATCTTCCCTGGTGGTCCGGGTACTGCGGAAGAGCTACTCTATATCCTAGGTATCATGATGCACCCTAACAATGCCGATCAGCCAATGCCGATTGTGCTAACGGGTTCGAAAGAGAGTGAAGAGTATTTCCGCTCTATTGATCGCTTTATCGGTGAGACATTGGGTGAAGAAGCGCAGAAACACTATGAGATCGTGATTGATGATCCTGCTAAAGCGGCGAAAATCATGAAGCAAGCGATGCCAGCAGTGCGTTCACACCGTAAAGAGACCGGAGATGCGTACAGCTATAACTGGTCACTGCACATTGAGCCTGAGTTCCAACTGCCATTTGACCCAACTCATGAGTCTATGGCGGCGCTCGATCTGCACATGGATCAGAAGGCAGAAAACTTAGCAGCAAATCTACGTAAAGCCTTCTCTGGCATTGTGGCGGGTAACGTCAAGGCAGAAGGCATTCTAGAGATTGAAAAGCACGGCCCATTCATCATTGATGGCGATAAAGCGTTAATGGCGAAAATGGATAGACTGCTCAACGACTTTGTCGAGCAGCATCGTATGAAGCTACCGGGCGGCACCGATTACGTACCGTGTTATAAGATTGCACAAAACAACGACTGACCATTCCGCACTGAGCATTTCAACTGCTTAAGCGATACGTTACTATAAGGGGCGAGTTCATCCGCCCCTTTATTTATTGCTTAGTTATTGGAAACTTATGTCTATCCATCTTGTTATTATCGATGCTCTTAACCTTATCCGTCGCGTTCACTCTGCACAGCCGGATCCAAGCGATATAGCAAGAACCATCACCACAACTACGCGAACGCTAAATAACATCATCAAAGAGTCGAAACCAAGTCATATCATTGCGGTGTTTGATCACCATCTACAAGATCGTGGCTGGCGCGCAGAGATTCTACCGAGCTACAAAGAGAACCGTAAACCAATGCCTGAGCCATTAATGGCAGGATTGGATGCCATTCAACAAGCTTGGTGGGATCTAGGTATCGACTCTCTGTTATCCGATGGAGATGAAGCGGATGATTTGGTCGCAACGCTTGCCAAGAAAGTAGCAGACCGCGGTCAAACGGTAACCATTATCTCAACCGATAAAGGCTACTGTCAGCTGCTCTCTCCTACTCTACAAATTCGCGATTATTTCCAACATCGCTGGTTAGACACGCCTTTTATCGAAGCTGAGTTCGGGGTTAAACCGAGCCAGCTTGCAGATTACTGGGGCTTAACCGGTGTAAGTTCTAGTCAAGTACCGGGAATTCCAGGGGTTGGACCTAAGGCAGCTAAAGAGATCTTAACCAGTTACCCAGATATTGAAGCGGCCTACCAAGCTGAAGACCTGCCGAAAAAGTATCGTAAAAAGTTCGATGAACACATCGAGTCAGCACGTGTCTGTAAGCAAGTTTCTGCATTGAAAACCGACATCGAATTAGGGTTCAACCTTCAAGATATCCGCTTCAATAACAGCCCTGATTAACTTCATTGCATGTTAATCAATCCTGTTGTGTTCTCCTTTACATTCACAAGCTTTTAATAAAGTTAATCAATACCTTACCAAGTGCTGATTAACTTTTAACCGCCATCACAGTCTTGTTGATATAAGTATTTATTTTCATTGCTCCAATAAGGAGAAACACAATGAAAAAAATACTACTAATTTCACTCACAACCCTCTTGCTGCATGTCGCCCCTTTTAGTTCCGCATCAGAAACATGTGGAGAACACCTTGTTAAAGGCATGCCCTCTAACAACAGCGATCAAGTGCTGTGCCGGACAGGATATGCAGTAGGCTACAACTATCAAACCAAGAATGCTGATTGGGTGGCGTATCATGTCACCAAGGAAAGCGTTAATGCGCAATTCAAGCGCAGTAATAACTTCAAGGCTGATGCTGAGCTACCCGAGTATGCACAATCCACATTAAGTGACTATTCCAAATCAGGGTACGATCGTGGACATCTTGCGCCATCCGCAGCGATGGATTTCAGCCAACAATCAATGCAAGAGAGCTTCCTGTTAAGCAACATGTCTCCACAACTTCCTGGCTTTAACCGTGTCGGTTGGCGATTATTAGAGGAGCACGTAAGAGATCTCGCGAACGAGTACCAAGAATTGTATGTCGTGACGGGGCCTATATATGAAGGCAATGAAGCCTCTATTGGAGATGGTGTTGTCATCCCAAGTGCATTTTACAAAGTTATCTTGGACCCATATTACAACGATGCCATCGCGTTTATCGTGCCTCACCGAGATGTATCCGGTAGTGAACTTGTCAACTTTGTCACGACCATTGATGACGTAGAGCAGCGCACCAACTTAGACTTCTTTGCCAATACCAGTGACGACGTTGAAAACTCAATGGAGGCAATGCTATGGGAGATGTGGCCAACACCAGAGTAGGCACAGATTATCGTCATCCGTAACTAAGTCGATTGTCCTAAGTTGATGGTCGATAAACAAAAAACGCTCCTAAATAGGAGCGTTTAACGTCATTGTTTCGATTAGTGCGGAGAGATGTTTGAAAGCGACTGAATGTGTACCGTGATCTCTTCACGGTCATGGTATAAGTGCTTCGCCTGCATCTTAAACTTCACTTTGTTTTCGATCAGGAACTGCTTCAGGTTCTCGATGTCTTGTAGAACCTCATCATAGCGACCTTTCATCGGAAGCTTGAGGTTGAACAGTGCTTCTTTCGCCCAACCTTTGATGATCCACTCACCCATGAGGTGTGCAACACGAGCAGGCTTCTCAACCATGTCACAGATGATCCAAGTAACGTTCTTACGGTCTGGTTCGAACTTAAAGCCATCCACCATATGGTGCTTGATTTGACCTGTTTCCATCAGGCTATCAGCCATCATGCCGTTATCGACACAGTGAACGAACATAGAGCGCTTCACCAGTTGGTAAGTCCAACCGCCCGGACACGCACCTAGGTCGACACCCCACATACCCGGCGCAAGGCGCTCATCCCACTCATCACGTGGAATGAATACGTGGAATGCTTCTTCAAGTTTCAGCGTTGAACGGCTTGGCGCGTCTGCAGGGAACTTAAGGCGTGGGATACCCATGAAGAACTGAGAATTGTTGTTCGGGTAAGAGTAACCAACAAAGCAGTGACCCGGAGCGATGAAACACAGATGAAGTACTGGCTTCTTCGGATTATCTTTCGCGGTCATCAAGCCTTTGCCACGCATTGCTTGACGCATCGGCACGGTAAACTTACGACAGAACTTCAGTAGCTCCTTCGCTTCGTTAGTATCAGGCGTTTCGATACGAATGTCGCCACAGCGTGGGAAACCTTCTTTGTCTGCCAGCTCATCAAGGATTGGAGAGATACGATCATCTTTTGGCAGATCTTTGATTTCAACGGCTACTGCTAGCATTTGACGAGCAAAGATCAGCGACTGGAAATCAATTTCTTTGATCAAACGATCCGCTTCGCCATCTTGATAACACTCAAACAATACAAAGCCAGTATTATTTTTTAAGCGAGGAAAACCAAACACTTCCAGCTGTGTTGCTTTGTCTTGAATTTCGCCAGCACATTCTTTTTCAAAACCAGAGCGACAATAAAGTAGTACGTGTTTCACTGAGTTACCTCTTTTATATTCAAAGCAGCGAAGGAGAAGACTCCCCAACCAATGATAAATAGTAGTCCACCTAACGGCGTTATTGGACCAAACCATTTAATTCCTGTCAGCGCCAGCGCATAGAGGCTGCCACTAAAACAAAGGATGCCGATGATAAAGCAAATTGCCGCAATGAAAAAATATTTTTGTGATTTAGCACCAAGTTTCAATTGAAGCAAGATAGCGCACGCCACAATCGCAAAGGTATGGATGAACTGATACAAGACACCGGTCTCGAACACACCCAATAGATAAGGGGCTAGCTGAGATTTAAGTCCGTGTGCTGCAAATGCCCCAAGCATCACCGCAATCGCACCAGATGCGCCCGCAAAGGTAAGCAATCCCTTACTTTTCATCGATAGCTCCTTTAATGAACTTAGCCAGTCTCTCGACCGCTAATGCAATGTTTTGCTGTTCAGTATGCCCTGAGCTCTTACGCGGCTTGAAGCTATGGTCACCATCCGGAATAAACTCAACAGAAACTGAGTCAGAGAGATTAAACGCAGGAAACTCTTCACGCTTACCAAAGGTATCGCGTTCCCCCTGTAGGATAAGGCACGCTTTACTCAGCTCAGCTAAGTGCTCACCTTTATACTTATCCGGTTTACCCGGCGGATGGAAAGGAAAGCCCAAGCAAGCGACGCCAGCCACTTTCTCATGTTCAGACAAGTGACTGGCCATACGCCCGCCCATCGATTTTCCGCCGATAACCAGTGTCTGAGCATCGACTTGCTCAATCACCTCTTGATACGCCTCTAAAAGCTTAGGCGCGCGATCTGGCGGTCGACGTTTACCATCTTCAGCACGTTTGATCATGTAAGGGAAATTGAATCGAATCACGCGAATGCCTTTAAACGCCAGCCCCTTAGCGACTGACTGCATGAATTCATGATCCATACCTGCGCCTGCACCGTGAGCAAACACAAAGGTGTACTGGCTATGCTCTTCACCATCGATAAGCCAATTATTCATCGAGCAGTTCCTCTTGTTCACTTTGTGCTTTCGCCAGCATCCAATCACGGAACGTCGCAATACGTCCCATGTCTGCCTGTTTGTCATGACACACGACATAGAAAGCGTTTTTACTAATTAACACTTCATCAAACGGGGCGATTAGACGCCCAGCCTCAATTTCAGGCTGCGCTAATACGTTGTTGCCTAATGCGATACCTTGGCCGTGAGCGGCTGCTTGCAACACCATCGTTGAATGGCTAAAGATAGGACCGTGATTAACGTTAACCCCATCAATACCATTTTGTTTTGCAAACTGTTTCCAATCTTTACGAGAGGTATCATGTAATAGCGTATGACATGCTAAATCACTTAGTGATTCTAATGGTTTATTGCCCAACAGAATTGAAGGTGCACACAGTGGGATCAGATATTCTTGATAAAGTTTGTCCGCACGTAGGCCCGGCCAATTACCTCGCCCGTAGTAAATCGCGACATCAACATCGTCTGTCAGTGAGCCTTCATCCATATCTACCGCTTTGATACGAACGTCAATATCAGGCTCTTGTTGATTAAAGTCCGCCAGACGAGGTACCAACCATTGAATCGCAAAGCTTGGTGGCAAGCTGATGGTCAATGCACCCTTCTCACTGCGCTCAAGCACCTTATCAGTCGCCTCAGCAAGCGATGTGAAGATGTCTTTAATGTCTAAGAAATAGCTCTGCCCCTCTTCGGTAAGCAGTAAAGAGCGATTTCTGCGGCGAAAGAGCTTCAAGGAGAGGAACTCTTCCAATGATTTTATCTGGTGACTCACCGCAGCCTGAGTAACAAACAACTCTTCTGCAGCACGCGTAAAACTCAAGTGTCTAGCCGCAGCTTCAAACACTCGTAAGGAGTTTAATGGGGGTAATCGACGAGACATAGTTACTCTCTAAAATGACATTAGTTTTTTTTATCTGAAACATTATAATTTGTCCATTGCTTAGCGGCTAGAGAAATTCTATATTTCCTCCCGCAGTCACTAGCCTGAACGGCTTGATTCTCTCTGAATCAATTGGCTTAGTCACTGCGATGTTGTGTTTGCAAACTCGTACTTTTCGAGTTGGGTAGAGTTCTACCAAATGTTTTGTTTTAGTTATCCCCTAAAACGAGGCATCTACTTCCTGTATTTATTTTGACCTGTCTGTCAAATTTCTTTACACCGCCTTTATGGCGGTGTTTTTTTATCTACCGTTTAATAACAATAAGTTTATCAATAGCTCACCTTATTGAAACATTCTTAATCAGACTGGCTTCTTGTTAATCTTACAAATTAAATTTGAACGAACGTTCAGGTTGAATTATAGTCAATGCACAAGCACGGATGTGCCGCAGACAAATAACGAACTAGGAGTTCACTGATGATTAAGTTCTACTTCCACCGTACCCCAAACCCAATGAAAGTTGCGCTCTATCTTGCAGAGACAGGTCTAGCCTACGAGCTTGTCCCAGTCGATACGCTCAAAGGTGAGCAACACACTCCGGAATTTCGCCTGGTTAACCCAAATGGAAAAACCCCGGCGATTGAGGATGACGGCACACGCATTTTCGATTCCAATGCAATCCTTCTTTATCTATCAGAGAAAACCGGCCTGTTTGCAGGTCAGCCACAAACGCGCGGAGAGTTGCTCTCTTGGTTGATGTTTATCGCATCAGGACTAGGGCCTTTCTCAGGTCAATCGGTTCACTTTCATAAGGCGGCGCCAGAAGATCTTCCTTACGCAAAGAATCGCTACCGTCGTGAAGCACAGCGACACTATGAAGTGCTAGACAATCATCTGGCCGATAAGACGTACATGGTCGGTGATGAATACACTATCGTCGATATGGCGGCTTGGGGCTGGATAGACAAAGCGCCATTTGTTCTTGGTGATGACAACGCGCTTGATGAATACCCAAACCTAAAACGTTGGTTTGAGAGCATTAATGCACGCCCAGCGGTTGCCCAAGCGCGTGAGATTGAGAGTGGTATCGATTTTAAATCGACGATCGATGAAGAAGCAGCAAGAGCCCTATTTCCGCAGAACTTTCCTAAAGCCTAGAGCTCAGTTACTTGGAACATCCAGTTTCCAACGACCAATAAAAAAGCCGCTGTTATAGCGGCTTTTTAGATGATGTGTGGAGAGTGATCTAAGGGCGGTACACTTTCACGTTAGAGAAGCCTTGCTCTTGCAAGTAAAGCGCTTGCAGACGACTCATAACACCACGGTCACAGTACAGTAGGTACTCTTTGCTCTGGTCAAGGTCACCGAACTGCGTTGCGAGCTTGTAGAAAGGCAGGTGCTTCACGTCAACGCCATCGATCTCTAGTGGGTTTTCGTCTTCCTCATCAGGGCTACGAATGTCCAGTACGATTGCATGCTCAGCAACAGCTTGAACCTGCTCAACTTCAGGCGCTTGCTCTTGGCTCTCTTTCTCGATGTCACGAATGTCCATCACGCGAGCGTTCTCGATCACTTGCTCAAGCACTTCAAAGTTAAACTTCGCTTCTTCCGCTTCTAGCTTACCTTTCTTCGCTTTTACTGTTGGCTTCTTAGAGATAACACCACAGTATTCAGGCATTACTTTTGCGAAATCTTCAGTACCAATGTTACGAGCAAGGTCGATGATGTCTTCTTTGTCCCAGTTGATAAGTGGACGAAGGATCAGCGTGTCCGTTACGTTATCAATGTGACGTAGGTTAGTCAGCGTTTGGCTTGATACCTGACCTAGTGCTTCACCTGTAACCAGTGCTTCGATCTTAAACTTCTCTGCAACCATACCACCAGCACGCATGAACATACGCTTAAGTACAACGCCCATTTGGCCGTCTTCAACGTTCTCAAGAATTTCAGCGACTACTGGTTCGAAGTCGATAGAGATGAATTTCACTTTTGCAGAAGAACCGAACTTGTTCCACAGGTAGTGAGCCACTTGCTTAACACCGATTTCGTGTGCAGGACCGCCTAGGTTGAAGAAGCAGTAATGAACTTTAGAACCACGTTTGATGTGCAGATAGCTTGAAACGCCAGAGTCAAAACCACCAGAAATCAGGCTCAACACGTCTTCTTGAGTACCTAGAGGGAAACCACCTAGGCCCTTGTGACGGGCGATGATCTGGTTAAGCTTGTCGTTTGCGATCTCTACTTTAACCGTCACTTCTGGATCTTTCAGCTTAACGCTTGCCGATTCTACCGCTTGGTTTAGGCCACCACCAACGTAACGCTCTAGTTCGATAGACGTGAACTCGTGCTTACCACGACGCTTGGCACGAACAGAGAAAGTCTTACCTTCGATGTCACCACGGCTACGCTCTAGTACCTGCTCGAAAATATCGTGTAGGTCTTTGAATTCAGACTGTTGAACTTCAAGAGAGTGGTGGATACCTGGAGTTTGAGTCAGGATCTCAAGCACTTCTGGGTAGTACTTATCGCTCTCAGATGTGACTTCGATGTGGTCACGACGATTGAATACCGCAACGCTTTCACAGCGACGCTGGATAACGTTACGAATGTTGCACTCTAGAATCCTTGTGAAGCGCTTACGCACCGATTCACTTTTTACAAAAATTTCCGGATGGGGCTTAACAATAAATTTCATAGTACTTTCACAACATTAAACAAGTTTAAGGGGCTCGGCGCTAAGCAAAAAACTGAGATTTCACCGAGCACTTGAAGCAAGAATAGATCATATCTAAATCTAAGGGCGCGAATTATACATGAGAAAGTCATACAAGGAAAAGAATGCTTGCCCTAACCCTATCATCAACAGGGAATAAGCACTCAACCTGTAGAGTTTGTACTGCTAAACACAGTGAAAGGTTTAGTTTTCCCACAAAAAAGCCCGAGTCGCTATAACTCGAGCTTTCGATTTAAGCTTTATTTTTGAAGTGATTCTATTCAGTCACGACTGGGACTTCATCACTGTAGAGTGGTTCACCCTGCATGATGCTGATCTCAACTCGGCGGTTAAGACTTCTTTGCCAGTCAGTATCATTCGGCTCCAGTGGCTCAGTATCTGCCATGCCGCGTACTCGCAGTCGCTGGTGAGAGAAACCTCTGACCTTCTCCATCTCTTGAGCAACCGATACTGCTCGCTGAGATGATAGATCCCAGTTTGAACGGTACAGCTCTGAATCTAGGCGTTGGTTATCGGTATGTCCTGATATGCGAACAATACCTGGTACGTCTTTCACCAACTCAGCCACCTGTCTTACCAAAGGACGGAACTTAGGTTGCAAGAACGCCGAACCTTCAGGGAACGCTCCTTTCTCACGAATTCGAATCACAATCTGTTGACCTAGGTTCTCAACCTCGATTGCACCTTGGTCAATCTCGCGTTCCAAGGCTTTCTTGATGCTCTCCATCAAGGTTTCCATCTCTTGAGATTGCGCTTCAGACTGCTGCTGTTGTTCCTTCTCTGACTCAGAGTTTTGGTTGTCGTGAGTCGACGTCTCTGGAGACTTACCGCCAGTCATCTTACCTTGGTCACGCATGGTACCACCGGCACGCTCAGACTCCCCTTCATGAAACTCTAGCGTTTGCTGGGTAATATCGATGGTCTGCTGCATGATGACATCGATCGGTGTCGGCTCTGGACGCCCCGGACGAAACTCTTGCGCTATGATGCTGGTCCCCTTTGGAATGTCTTTCACTTCCAAACGGTTTTGTACACCAAAAGCAAACTTCATCGAACCGGCGATCTGTTTAAACTTCAGTACGTCCATCTCCGAGAAAGAGAGCAGCAGTACGAAGAAACACATCAACAGTGACATCAAGTCAGCAAAGGTACCCATCCATAAAGGTAAGCCGGGGGGCGGACATTTACAGGGAGTTTCTTCTTCCATTACCGAGCTCCTTAATCAGCTTCGCCATCTAGAAGACGTTTGCCCTCATTGAGGTAGTTCTTCAGGTAACCATCGATAACACGTGGGTTTTGACCATCTTGAATCGCTAATACGCCATCCATTACTAGTCGGCGGTTTAGCGTCTCTTGTTCACGACGCAGTGCCAGTTTGTCGGCAATCGGGAAGAACACCATGTTAGACAGGATCGCGCCGTAAAGGGTCGTCAAAAGTGCTACCGCCATCGCAGGACCGATCGCTTTTGGATCATCCATGTTCGAAAGCATCGCAACCAGACCAACCAGAGTACCAATCATACCCATCGCCGGAGCAACGTCACCGAAAGCGCTGAACACTTTACCGCCCTGCTCATGACGCTCATCGGTTAGAGCAATATCTTTTTGCAGTGCTGCTCTTACGACGTCAGCATCGTGGCCATCTACTAGCAAGTCGATGCCTTTCTGCATAAAGCTGTTGTTGATTTCCATCTCTTCGAGTGCAAGAAAACCACCTTTACGTGCCGCATCTGCCATCTCAACCACTTTCGCGATCAGATCTTCTGGCTCATCAGCTTTGAACATAAAGGCTTTACCTGCAATCTTTGCAGCACCAAAGAACTGACCCATTGTGAACTTCATCAAGACCACAAAGGTTGAACCACCAACCACGATCAAGATCGAAGTCGTGTCATAGAACATCCCAAGGCTTCCGCCCAAGATCATCGCCATGATCACGAAGGCAAATCCACCAATTAAACCTATTAGGGTTGCTAAATCCACTGAGCACTCCTCATGCTTTTTCTTGTTCTACCTCGAGAATAATCTTCTTATCGGCAAGACTATAAGATCTTTTAGAAAATTCTTGGCCTAAGTATCACACTTTTGAGTCTGAATGACATTAAGACTTATGAATAACTTCGCATGACAAGTAAGCACATCGGAAGTAGGTCTTCTCATACGTGGCACTTCTATAGTCGCACCGATATGGCTGCCAAGCGCCCGATAAAACAAACTTTCTAGCAAATTTTATTGGTTACATTTGACCATCTCTACGCCCTAGGGTAACGTTCGTTCATCTTTCCAAACGCAGAACTATTATGGCTACTAAGAAACCGGAAAATATGAGCTTTGAAGCAGCGATTGAAGAGCTTGATGGCTTGGTTGATCAACTTGAAAATGGTGATCTAGCTTTAGATGATGCGCTGAAGAAATTCGAGCGTGGAATTGCACTAGCTCGTGCAGGTCAAAGCAAACTCAACGACGCTGAACAGCGCGTGAGCATTCTTCTTCAAAACGACGAAGATGCTGAGCTAAGTGACTTCAACCCACAACCAGAATAACGAATAGTATGAGATCCCCTATGATCGAGACTTTAACGTCTTATCAAGCACGTAATAACGAGCAGTTAAACCAATGGCTTGATCGCCTTCCACATCAAAACCAAAACCTAATCAAGGCTATGCGTTATGGCTTACTGCTAGGTGGAAAACGCGCACGTCCATTTCTTGTCTACATCACAGGGGAAATGCTTGGCTGCAGCGCTGAAGAGCTAGACACACCAGCATCAGCGATTGAGTGTATCCATGCCTACTCATTAATTCACGATGACCTACCAGCAATGGACGACGACGAACTGCGTCGCGGTCATCAAACTTGTCACATTAAATTTGACGAAGCCACGGCTATTCTTACCGGTGATGCACTACAAACGCTGGCCTTTACTATACTTGCAGAAGGCACATTAAGTGCTGCTGGAGAGAGTAACCGCGTACGTATGATTCAACGCCTAGCTGAAGCCTCTGGTGCTCAAGGTATGTGCATTGGACAAGCACTCGATTTGGAAGCGGAGAACCGCACTATTTCGCTGCAAGAACTGGAAGAAGTCCATCGCAATAAAACGGGTGCATTGATGAAGTGTGCCATTCGTTTGGGTGCACTGGCTGCGGGCGAGAAAGCCTTCGAGGTGCTGCCGCAGCTTGATAAGTTTGCCGACGCGATTGGTTTAGCTTTTCAGGTTCAAGACGACATTCTCGATATCATTAGTGATACAGAGACTCTTGGTAAACCACAGGGTTCTGATGAAGAACTGAACAAAAGCACCTACCCTTCTTTGTTAGGATTGGACGGCGCTCAAGAAAAAGCTCAAACTCTATTGAACGAAGCGCTTCAAGCTTTAGACGCAATCCCATACAATACCCAGTTACTCGAAGAGTTCGCCCGATATGTCATCGAGCGCAAGAACTAAGACTATAAGCGCGCATTACCTATGACTCTTGATATTTCAAAGTACCCAACTCTTGCTTTGGCTGACAAGCCAGAGGATTTGCGTCTTTTACCAAAAGAGACGCTTCCACAGCTCTGTGATGAGCTACGTACCTACCTCTTGAACTCTGTGAGCCAGTCAAGCGGTCACTTGGCATCAGGCCTTGGTACGGTGGAACTGACGGTTGCTTTACACTATGTATATAACACTCCTTTCGATCAGTTGGTTTGGGATGTGGGCCATCAGGCTTACCCACACAAAATTCTAACTGGTCGACGTGACCGCTTATCGACTATCCGCCAGAAAGACGGCTTACACCCTTTCCCTTGGCGCGAAGAGAGCGAGTACGACACACTTTCTGTTGGTCACTCATCGACATCTATCAGTGCCGCTCTTGGTATGGCAATCAGTGCTAAAAAAGAGGGCAAAGATCGTAAAGTCGTGAGCGTGATTGGTGATGGTGCGATCACTGCTGGTATGGCATTCGAAGCTATGAACCACGCCGGTGATGTTCACAACGACATGCTGGTTATCCTTAACGATAACGAAATGTCGATCTCTGAAAACGTGGGTGCATTGAACAATCACTTAGCTCAGGTTCTTTCTGGCAATCTTTACACGTCAATTCGTGAAGGTGGCAAGAAAGTGCTATCTGGCGTTCCGCCGATTAAAGAGCTAGTGCGTCGTACTGAAGAACACCTTAAAGGCATGGTAATTCCAGGAACCATGTTTGAAGAGCTTGGCTTCAACTACATCGGCCCAGTTGATGGCCACGATGTTAACGAGCTAATCAAAACGCTTAAGAACATGAGAGATCTAAAAGGTCCTCAGTTCCTGCACATCATGACCAAGAAAGGCAAAGGCTACGAGCCAGCTGAAAAAGATCCGATTGGCTACCACGGTGTACCTAAGTTCGATCCTGCACACTCTAGCCTACCAAAGAGCACCAGTGCCAAGCCGACCTTCTCTAAGATCTTCGGTGACTTCCTTTGTGATATGGCCGCGCAAGATCCTAAGCTGATGGCGATTACTCCAGCGATGCGTGAAGGCTCAGGTATGGTTCGATTCTCGAAAGAGTACCCAGAACAGTACTTCGATGTGGCTATCGCAGAACAGCACGCAGTGACGCTTGCAACTGGTATGGCGATTGCGGGTAATAAGCCAATTGTGGCTATCTACTCGACCTTCCTACAACGTGGCTACGATCAGCTTATTCACGATGTGGCTATCATGGATTTACCTGTGATGTTCGCCATTGACCGTGCAGGTCTTGTGGGTGCTGATGGTCAGACTCACCAAGGTGCGTTCGACTTAAGCTTTATGCGCTGCATTCCAAACATGGTGATCATGGCACCAAGCGACGAGAACGAATGTCGTCAAATGCTATACACTGGCCACCAGCATAATGGCCCAAGTGCGGTTCGTTACCCACGTGGTAATGGTATGGGCACAAAGATTCAGAGTGAATTTACTGCACTTGAGATTGGTAAAGGCCGTATCGTTCGTAGCAGCCAGCAGCAGAAAGAGGGTTCGAAAGTTGCAATCCTAAGCTTCGGTACTTTCCTTGAGAATGCACTGCAAGCCGCTGATACTATCGATGCAACGGTTGCTGACATGCGCTTTGTGAAACCTCTCGATGAAGCACTTATCAAACAATTGGCCGCTGAAAACGACGTTCTGGTAACGATTGAAGAGAATGCGATTGCCGGTGGTGCTGGTGCAGGTGTGGTAGAGTTCTTGATGCAAGAGAAACTGCCAATGCCAGTATTGAACCTTGGTCTACCAGATAAGTTCATCGCTCAAGGCACTCAAGGTGAGCTGCACGAAGAACTTGGCTTAGATGCGAAAGGTATTGAGAAAGCGATCAACGACTACCTCGCTAAATAAGCAGCGAATGCTTCAGATACAAAAAAGGTTGGCCATATGGTCAACCTTTTTTATTACCGATTTGATAACAAGCAATTCGCTTATTTCAGAACAGGTGCGTCGTAGTACTCTGGTTCATCGGTGTAGATACACACATTGAACTTCTCAACTAGGCCAGTCTCTTCAACACATTGCTGCTGGAAGAACTCTTGAATTTCACGACGTTGGCAGTGCGCTTCAAACGCTTCATTGTCTGCCCAGATCTCGTTGAATGCGATTGGGTAGCTCTCACCTTCAGCAAATGGGCTCTGCAGGTGACGTGTCACTGTGTACTGAATACACCCATCTTCACGCATTGTGTTTGGCTCAAGCGCTTTTAGTACTTCGAAAAGCTCTTTCAGTTTGCCCTCTTTTGGCAGAAACTGAGCAATACAGTAAACCTTCTTAGACATTATTATTCCTTGTTTTCTTTTGTGTAACTAACCAACTAAGGCGCTCTAACTCAATACTGGCATGCCAGAGCACCATAAACTGTTTATGCTAACCAACCCGCAAAGTGACCCACAGCGTAAAGCGCAATGCCTGCCATCACGCCCGCGACGATATCATCAATCATGATGCCTAGGCCGCCATGGATGCGTTTGTCTAACCAACCGATCGGCCACGGCTTAACCATATCAAAGAAGCGGAACAGTACGAAGCCTGTCAGCAACCACTTCCAGTCATCGGTTGGGAGCTGTAGCAAAGGCACTAGGCCCATAGTGATCCAAAAGCCTGCAAACTCATCCCAGACGATTGAACCATGATCGTGTACACCCATGTCATCAGAGGTTACCTGACAGATTTTGACACCAATGATGCAGCTAATAACCACAGCCACGACATACATCGGGAACGGCAACTGGACCAACAATAGGTACAGTGGGATCGAGGCCAAGGTGCCCATGGTGCCAGGCACAACCGGAGAAAGTCCGCTACCAAATCCAGTAGCCAACAAATGCCAAGGATTCTTTAGTGAAATAAGAGAGAGAGGGTTTGTCATCCGTTTACCTTAAAATGGTCGTATCCACTTAAGTCCCAACTTAGTGGTTGACCGTTGTTATGCAATTCAAAGAATTCTACAGGTCTTATCTGACCAATGCAGGTAACTTTTGTTCCAGTGTGTGACAAAGCACTTTCCAATGAACCTTTATTTTCTTCCGGCACGGTAAAGCAAAGCTCATACTCTTCGCCACTGGTCAGCGCATAATGCTGTGCTGCTGAAATATCAGATGCGAACTGGCGTAACTCTTGAGAAATGGGCAATGCACTCACATCGATGCTCGCGCCCACTTGTGAACGCTTGAGGATATGTTTCAAATCTGCAATCACACCATCTGAGATATCAATAGCGGATGAAGCGAGGTTCACAAGAGCCTGGCCAGCAAGCACTCGTGGAGAGCTAATATAGTGTCTCTCTTCAAGCTCTTTAGCGTAGGGTTTGGATTGGTTTGTTTGTGGGTCCAGTAACACCTCTAGGCCAGCCTTGCTGTCGCCTAGGTTACCTGTCACGTAAATCCAATCCCCGACTTTGGCACCGTCACGACGCAGCGCTTTACCTTCTGGCACGAAGCCTTGCACTGTCAACGTCAGGCTCAAAGGGCCCTTAGTGGTATCACCACCGATCAGTTGAATACCAAAGTAGTCCGCAAGCTTAAAAAAGGAGTCACAGAAAGGAGCCAGCCACTCCTCATCAACCTCAGGCATGGTCAGCGCGAACGAAACCCAAGCAGGGGTTGCGCCCATAGCTGCCAAATCGCTGATGTTCGATGCCAGTGCCTTATGCGCCACCCAAGCCGGATTCGCTTCGGCTAAAAAATGTGTACCTGCGACTAAGGTGTCAGTGCTGATGGCAATCTCTACATTACTTGGTGGCTTGACCAAAGCGCAGTCATCACCTGCGGCAAGATGTACATCCTTACGTTGAGGCTGTCGGTTTACGAAGTATTTATCAATCAGGTTAAACTCACCAGACATGTGATTACCTTTCTTTTACCGTCATCAGTTACAAAAAAGGCCAGCATATTTGCTGACCTTTCGATTCTATGTCGAACGTATTATTTCTTACGAACGTGCGGTGCTGCTTTATCAAGTACACCGTTAACAAACTTGTGGCTATCTTCTGCTGCAAATACTTTTGCAAGTTCGATAGCTTCGTTGATGACCACTTTGTATGGTACATCTTCGCGACGAGTCATCTCGTACATAGCTAGACGAAGAAGAGCAAGCTCCATTAAGTCCAGATCTTGCATCGGGCGAGATACGAATGGACGAAGTTTGCTGTCTAGTTCCATGTGGCTTAGAGCAACACCAGTTAGCAGGTCGCGGAAGTATGCAACGTCTGTTTCTGGCATAGCAAGCGCAGGCTCAGCTGCGTGATGCTCTTCTTCATCATACTTACCACCAGATAAGAACTGTTCTTCAACTGTGGCAATATTTTCTTTAGTAATTTGCCAAGAATAAATTGCTTGTAGAGCAAATTGACGTGCATTACGACGTGCGGCTGGTTTCACACTGGCCCCCATTAGGAATCGATTTCAGAAAGAACGTTGATCATCTCAAGTGCGCTTAGTGCAGCTTCTGCACCTTTATTACCAGCCTTGGTTCCTGCGCGTTCAATAGCTTGATCGATCGTATCAACAGTTAGCACACCGAATGCTACTGGAAGAGAGTATTCCAGAGACACTTGCGCCAAACCTTTATTACATTCACTACAAACATAGTCAAAATGAGGCGTACCGCCACGAATTACTGTACCTAGAGATACAATCGCATCGAACTTACCCGTTTTTGCAACGCGCTGCGCTACAAGTGGAAGTTCAACTGCACCTGGACAACGAACAACAGTGATGTTGTCTTCGCTAACTTGTCCGTGACGTTTTAAAGTATCGATTGCACCAGAAAGTAAACTTTCGTTAATAAAACTGTTGAAACGAGCAATAACGATAGCAATTTTTGCATTTGGCGCTGGGAAGCCACCCTCGATCACTTTCATAAGCCTTCCTTTAACTATTTTCATCAAGTGAGAATCGCCGGATTCTAGCACAAAACTGTGAGCAATATCTAATGCTAATTTTATTGAACTGATACCGGAGAAACAAAGTGGTAACGACAGCGTGATTCCTTTGTCGATAAGGCTCAAAACGCAGAGAGCGGACTATGCAATCTTGTGCTCTCTGCTTGCTACCTATCGTCTAATCGAGACTGTATTACCTAAAAAAGTTTGCTGATTGTTCTGTTTTGAATCAGCGTTATTCGCACACGTACTCAACAACGTTCAAACCAAAACCACCCAGTGCGTGGTAGCGTTTGGTACTTGAAGAGAGTAGGCGCATGTCTTGAACACCAAGGTCTTGCAGGATCTGAGAACCGACACCAACACGACGTGAGGTACCTTGCTTCTTAGCCATAGTTGGCTGCTCGTTCTTGTCTTGAGCTTCGAAAGTCTTCACTTTGTGGATTAGAGAATCAGACGACTCTTCATTACCAAGAATCACCAGAACGCCGCCTTCTTCGCCGATGCGCTTCATCGCTTTATCTAGCGACCAGCTGCGCTCAGTACCACGATCAGAATGCAGCAGATCGGTGAATGTGTCATGCAGGTGAACGCGAACCAGTGGTGCTTCGCCCGTTAGGTCACCCTTTTGCATCGCGTAGTGAATTTGGTTATCAATCGTGTCGCGGTATGTCACGAGTTCGAAATCACCGAATTCAGTCGGCAGATGACACTGCGCAACACGCTCAATCGTCGTCTCGGTATTGTTACGGTATTCGATAAGGTCAGCAATCGTACCTAGCTTGATGTCGTGCTTTTCAGCAAACACTTCAAGGTCTGGACGACGTGCCATAGTGCCATCGTCATTCAGGATTTCAACAATCACAGATGCTGGTTCGCAGCCTGCCAAGCGAGCCAAGTCACAACCTGCTTCAGTGTGACCTGCACGTGTTAATACACCGCCCTCTTGAGCCGTCAATGGGAAGATATGGCCCGGTTGAACTAGGTCTGCCGCTTTCGCCTCTTTCGCCACAGCAGCTTGAACAGTCACGGCACGGTCTGATGCAGAAATCCCCGTCGTTACGCCTTGTGCAGCTTCAATAGAAACGGTGAAGTTAGTAGTGTATTGCGCGTTGTTGTCTTGAACCATTGGCGCGAGACCTAAACGGCTCGAGCGCTCTTTGGTTAGCGTCAGACAGATCAAGCCACGACCGAACATCGCCATAAAATTGATTGCTTCTGGCGTTACATGCTCTGCCGCCATGATCAGATCACCTTCATTCTCGCGATCTTCATCGTCCATCAGGATAACCATCTTTCCTAGGCGGATGTCTTCAATAATTTCTTGAGGAGTACTAATTGGCATTATTTTATATCCTTTGAAATGGTTCTGCTTCCAAGAACCGACACTGTTTAAACCTGATTGGAATTGCTCAACTCCACTGCCCTTAGCTGTCGCGCACAAGGAGTCTTTGATTAAGCAAAACCGTTTTGTTGTAAGAATTCCATTGTTAGACGAGACTCTGGCTTAGACTCTTCTTGCTGGCCTTGCAGTAGTCGCTCCATGTAACGAGCAAGTACGTCTACTTCAAGGTTCACCTTACGACCGACATTAAATTGATCGATCGTCGTCTCTGATGAGGTGTGAGGAACAATCGTCAGCTTAAACGCGTTCTTACGTAAATCGTTCACTGTGAGGCTGATACCGTCGACAGTAATAGAGCCTTTTTGAGCGACGTACTTTGAGATCTCAGCGGGCATCTCTACCCAGAATTCAATCGCACGACCAACTTGGTTGCGCTCGACGATCTCGCCCACACCATCAACGTGTCCAGAAACAATGTGACCGCCAAAACGAGTGGTCGGCAGCATTGCTTTCTCAAGGTTTACTTTATCGCCCGCTTGATAGTCGATAAAGCCGGTCTTTTTCAGAGTTTCCAGTGATAAATCAGCGCTGTAGCTGTTGTCATCGAATTCCACCACAGTCAAACACACACCATTGGTGGCGATGCTGTCGCCGAGCTGTACATCAGACATATCCAGCTTACCGACATTCACGGTTACCGTAATATCTTCACCGCGAGGTGTGATAGCACTTAGGGTACCTACGGCTTCTACAATTCCTGTAAACATTCTAAAACTCTTGTTCTTACTGCTTTTGCATCAAGCAGTTAAATTACTATAGATATAACTATCGCGGATTAAGATTTCCATACTGGCTGAGCGACAATGCGAATGTCAGGCCCTACCATACGTACATCTTTGATCGACAAATCGATCACGTCATCCATTGAGCTTAAGCCCAACGCACCCATCAAACCGCGGCCATCGCTGCCCATTAGTTTAGGTGCTAAGTATAAGATTAGCTCGTCAACCAGTTGATTCTCAATAAAGCTTTTTGCCAATGTTGCGCCCGCTTCCACCCAAATATGGTCGATGTGATGACTAGGAAGATCATGAATCAGCTGGGCAATATCAAGCTGCCCCTCACTATCGAGAGCAACCATAATGTCAGCTTCAGACTCAGCAACACGCAACACTGGCGCTTCAGATTGATACAACTTGAGATCTTGATTAGCCGCTTGAAGCAATTGTGCCTGTCGATCGAGAATCACGCGCGTAGGTTGGCGCAGCGAAGATTGCGGATAGAGAGCTTGAACCGCTTGCGGTAATTCATCCCAACGCACATTAAGTGAGGCATTATCTTCAATCACGGTTTGACTGGTCGATAATACCGCTCCCGCTCTGGCTCGGTAATGCTGCACATCACGACGAGCATGCGGCGAAGTAATCCATTGGCTCTGACCATTACTCAAAGCGGTTTGACCGTCTAAGCTTGCTGCCATCTTCAATTGAACAAACGGCCTACCTGTTTGCATGCGTTTGATAAAGGCTGGGTTTAACGCCAATGCATCTTGCTCTAGCAGCCCGACTTGCACCTCAATACCCGCATCACGCAGCATTTTGATGCCGCGGCCTGCAACTTTCGGGTTTGGGTCTTCCATTGCACAAATCACTTTTGCAACTTGAGCCTTAATTAACCCTTCAGCACACGGCGGTGTACGACCGTAATGAGAGCAAGGTTCTAGCGTGACATAAGCAGTCGCGCCTTTGGCTTTGTCGCCGGCCATTCTCATGGCATGAACTTCTGCGTGGGCTTCGCCCGCTTTGGCATGGAAGCCTTCACCAACAATGTTGTCGCCGTGCGCGATAACGCAGCCGACATTTGGGTTTGGTGCAGTGGTATAAATGCCGCGCTTAGCCAGTTGCATGGCACGCGACATCATTTGAAAATCTAACGGAGAAAATTTTGACATGAGTGGGAGTTAGTCCTCTAGCTTGGCAATCTCTTCGCCAAACTCTCGGATGTCTTCAAAGCTACGGTAAACAGAGGCAAAGCGAATGTAAGCCACTTTGTCGAGCTCTTTCAGTTGGTCCATGACAAGGTTACCAATCATCTCTGTTGGTACTTCACGCTCACCAGTTGCTCGCAGTTGAGACTTGATAGTACTGATCGCAAGTTCAATGGCGTCTGCGCTCACTGGGCGCTTCTCTAATGCACGCTGTACCCCACCGACCATTTTGTCTTCGTTAAAGGGTTCACGGTTTCCATTCGACTTGATCACTTTTGGCATAACAAGCTCAGCCGATTCGAATGTCGTAAAACGCTCACTACATGCCAGGCATTGACGGCGACGACGAACTTGATGCCCGTCTGCGACTAGCCTTGAGTCGATTACTTTAGTGTCGTTCTCTGAACAAAAAGGACAATGCATATCACCTCCAAATAATTGATTGTCAGTGTAACGGAATTGCCAAACGTAGGGAAAGAAAAAGGGCCAATTAAGGCCCTTTTATGTGGTTATTCGTTGATTATGACCAACCGAGCTTCACATTCATCCTAGCTACGAACTAGGTAGTTCGCTTTACCAACCCACTTGTAGCTGGTTAGCTCTTCCAATCCCATAGGGCCGCGAGCATGAAGCTTCTGTGTTGATACTGCCACTTCTGCGCCAAGACCAAACTGCGCACCATCAGTAAAGCGAGTTGATGCGTTCACATAAACCGCCGCAGAACCGACTGAGTTAATGAAACGTTCAGAGCTCTCTAGGCTGTTTGTCATGATTGCATCTGAGTGGCTCGCGTTATGTACGCGCATGTGGTCAATCGCCTGTGCTACGTCAGCAACCACTTTGACACCTAAGGTGTAGCTTAGCCACTCAGTATCGAAATCATCTTCACCCGCATCACGCACGTCAGCGAAATCAGCAAGCAGCGCTTTAGCACTTTCATCAGCCACTAGTGTCACTTTACCCGCTAGGCGCGTTTTAAGCTTACCAAGGAACTCCTCAGCAACCGCTTCATGAACAAGCAGAGTATCTAGTGAGTTACATGCTGATGGGCGTTGAACCTTTGAATTCTCAACCACATTCACTGATTTTTCTAGGTCAGCCGACTCATCAACGAAGATGTGGCTAATACCAAAGCCACCGATGATTACTGGGATAGTGCTGTTCTCTTTACACATTTTGTGTAGGCCTGCACCACCGCGTGGGATGATCATATCAACGTACTCGTCTAGCTTAAGCAGCTGAGACACAAGTTCGCGATCTGGCTTCTCAATGTATTGTACCGATGCCGCTGGTAGCTCTGCTTTTTCTAGTGCAGATTGGATAACCTTAACCAGCTCCATGTTTGAGAAAAACGTCTCTTTACCACCACGTAGGATGCTTGCGTTACCTGTTTTCAGGCACAGTGCAGCAATGTCGATGGTTACGTTCGGGCGTGCTTCATAAATAACACCAACAACACCAAGCGGTACGCGACGACGAGAAAGCGACATGCCGTTTTCTAGCACTTTGCTGTCAATTTCGCTGCCTACAGGGTCATTCAGGCTGATAACGTTGCGCACATCGTTAGCAATACCCGTTAGACGCTCTTCGTTAAGAAGTAGGCGGTCAAGCAGCGCTTCTGTTAAACCAGCTTCACGACCTAATTCGATATCTTTTGCGTTCGCTTCAAGAATGGTCGCCGCATTTGCTTCTAGTTCATCTGCAATGATAGAGAGCGCTTTGTTCTTCTGCGCTGTTGATGCTGTTGCTAGGTGAAAGGCAGCCTCTTTTGCTGCGATACCCATGTTAGTTAAATCCACGTTTAACTCTCCCTTAATTCTGTCTGTCTATCTGAAATTCTGGGTACGCTAGTTAATGAAATAGCCACCTTCTATCGGCAGCTATTCATTGGTCTCTCATTTTCTGAGTAAGCGTACTAAGTTTAGCTCGTCTGTTACTCTTGGATCACTACCATGTCATCACGGTGAATAACCTCTGAGCCGTAGTCATAACCCAGAATTTCTCCAATATCTTTACTGTGTTTGCCCGCAATCTTCGCCAAGTCTTGGCTTGAGTAGCTTGCGATACCACGCGCAATCACTTTACCTTTGTTGTCTGTTACTTGAGTCACTTCACCACGAGAGAACTCACCGCGAACTTGAATCACACCTTTAGCCAACAAGCTGCTGCCCTTGGTGTTCACAGCATTCACTGCCCCGTCATCAACCACGATATCACCAGCCGATGCAGGGCCCGCTAGGATCCAACGCTTACGGTTTTCAAGCGCCTCTTCCAATGGCAAGAAACGTGTGCCTTGTGGCTCTGCGCTGAGTGAGTCAAATACCACATTCTCTGCGCTGCCTGCTGCGATGATAACTTCAATACCTGCACGACGCGCAATATCCGCCGCTTGCAGCTTAGTTGCCATGCCACCAGTACCCAACGTGGTACCACTGCCGCCAGCGATCTTACGCAAGGTATCATCGATGGTCTTAACCTCTTTGATCAACTCAGCATTTGGGTCTTTGCGAGGATCAGCGGTAAATAGACCTTTTTGGTCAGTCAGGAGTAGAAGCTTATCAGCACCACACAAAATACCGACTAAAGCCGACAAGTTATCGTTGTCGCCTACTTTAATCTCGTTAGTCGCTACCGCATCGTTCTCATTAACGATTGGGATAATGTCGTTATCCACCAATGCATTGATGGTGTCACGTGCATTTAGGAAGCGCTCTCGGTCATCGAGGTCAGCACGCGTTAACAGCATTTGGCCAATCTTGATGCCGTAGATAGCAAACAAAGACTCCCAAACCTGAATCAGTTGACTCTGTCCTACTGCAGCAAGCAACTGTTTGCTCGCCATTGAGTTGGGCAGTGCGGGGTAACCAAGGTGCTCACGTCCAGCTGCGATAGCGCCAGACGAAACCATAACCACAGAGTGGCCTTGCTTTTTCAGTTCTGCACACTGACGTACAAGCTCTACCATGTGAGCTCGATCTAACGCTAATGTGCCACCAGTTAAGACACTGGTACCCAGTTTAACAACCACAGTTTTGCGCTGTGTTGCTGTCCCGCTTTGATGATTAGTTGTCATGAAGTCTTTATATGAATAAAACAAATAAGAGGTGATGTTTTAACAATCAAAACGGGAATTCACAAGTAGAAAAGGTGCGAAATCGCACCTTTTTACCTTATAGAGAGGAGTAACCTTTAAAATTAGACAAATTCGACAGAAGCTGCGTCTAGCTCAACCTCCAGTTCGAACTTAGATTTCAGTTCCTCGGATAGCTTTTGATGAAACGCTTCCTGAGTACGATTCACCTCAGAAACGGCTTTCTTAGGAAGTTCCAGCTCTTCCCATTCACCCTCAACGTTATATTTGCCAATGTTGTACTTGGCAGTAAAGCCTTGTTCAGATTTTGCCAATTCTAGCCACCACCCCCAGAACTCTCGCTCTTCTGGTGACTTCTTATCGTTTACACACACCGAAAGGCAATCGAAGATGTAGTGTCCCTCTTCCGATTGTGGCTCTCTCAAATATGGACCAATGGCCTTTAAAACATTTAGCAAACGATAATGAGTTGGTTGTTGTGTCACTTCTGACATATTGAATCTCCGTTTTCAATGTTAAGAATGACGCTACTCAGACTGTAATACGTAGAAAACACATAAGTGGATTTTATAAATTATCTCTGAGTATCAGGTACTTAATCTGTACACTGTTCATGCTTAACTAATTTAGGAGAAATGTCATCTAAATAATTCATCCTCAAGCCATTTTATCGCCAATTCGAGGGATTGCTCATACCCTTGTGTAATTGACTTGGACTTAATTTTCTTCGCCTTGCCATAATCACTGTAAATAGCAACCAGTTGATTATCCGACGGTGGTGATACCGGGTCACCATCCAGAGCCAATGCTAGGATAGGAACTCGCGTTTTACTGTTAGCCAGTAGCCCCTGAACTTTCAGAGACCAAGCCATCAGTTGACCTGATAAGCTATTGATATCAACTGCACCTTTACCCAAACGAGAAGCGAGCACATCGAGGTGCATCTTGGGCATCTGTTTCAGTTTATCCGCATGTACAAAGATATCGTGAATCGGTGCACCGAGTGCCACACAAGCTTTGATCTTCTGTTGCTCTAGGAAAGACAAACGAACCATAGCGTTGCCGCCAAAACGGAAACCAAACAGACCGACCTTGTAGTGGTCAACCCATGGGATATTCGGCAGCTCATTCAAGACCGCTTGGTGCAAACAGGAAGAGTCTTCCGTTAGTGGCCAGTGAGAGCTGTGACCAATTGATGGCATATCTACCGTCAGCATCGCGATATTCTTGGGCGCAAGGTAATCGCGGAAAAGACGCCACATATCCGTTTGTAAGCTATCTAGCCCAGCACTAACAATCACCACAGGTTGAGGCTTATCCGTATTGGAGAGATGCAGATGCGCTTTGATCTTGCGATTTTGGTACGGGATCTCGAGCTGCTTTACCACCAGCTTAGTGTGCTTAATCGCTTCTGCATAAGCTGTATTAGCCAACACCTGAGCTTGAGTCGCTAGGTTGTCGTTTTTCAAATGAGGGTAGCCAGCAATACTGAAGCAAAGTGACGCAGAAAACAGTTCCTCTGCAACCTCTTCGCCGCTCTTATCGTTAGCGCGGTTTTGGTGTTGCATACCGAGCTTTGTCCACTCATAAGCCCAGTTACCACTGCGGTAGCCCATGACGGTATCTAACCAATCATCCGTCGTACGAGAATGGGTCGATGATGCAATGCGTGACAACACGGCTTCTTGCTCGATCGGGTTCACCCCTTGCCAAACCCACTGCATACGGCGCAGGTTTCGGTACCACGCGCTGTCTTGCTGCTCATGCTTCTGTTCAAGCAAATCAACAGAGCTCGGCATATATTGCGTCAGCATTGAGGTCTCTTTCGCCTGTTTGTGTTTGACGAATAGAGTTTCAGATAGGTTTTTACTGGTTTCTTCAGATAACGACATGGGGATTCTCAGTCGAGGATGATGACTGTAATGATATAAAAAAAAATGACCCTATAAAGGGTCATTTCTCAAAAAACACAGATTATGCTTATTTTGACTTGCGATTTACTGGCTCAATGTAACCTAGGCTTAGGTCCCATGGCTGTTCAATCCATGTGTCTTGTGCGATATCAACGATGTAATCGTCTAGTAGTGCAGCACCTGAAGGCTTAGCACATACCGCGATTAGCTTCGCTTTAGGGTACATTTCACGCAGTTTACGTGCAGTGTCACCGCTGTCTACTAGGTCTTCAACGATTAGGAAACCTTCACCGTCACCCTCTGGCGCTTTAACGACAGTCATATCACGTTGGTGATCGTGGTCGTAGCTAGAAATACAAATTGTATCAACGTAGCGAATACCTAGCTCACGAGCCAAGATTGCGCCTGGTACTAAACCACCACGACTTACTGCCCAGATACCCTTCCACTGTTCTGCTGGCATTTGCTTAGCAGCCAGTTCACGGCAGTAAGATTGCATGTTGTCCCATGTGATGATGAATTTGTTACTCATAGTAATTAAACCTAATAAATTGTCATGTTGTTAGAGGCCATATCGACATGGCCTCTGCAAGCGATTAAGCGAAGATGTACTTAAGGATAAAGATCACAGACATTACCCAAACGGCAATAGAAACGTCGCGACCTTTGCCACTTAGCAGCTTAATTGCAGCGTAAGCGATGAAACCTAGAGAGATACCCTCTGCAATAGAGTACGTCAACGGCATAAGCAGACATGTTACCACGACTGGTGCTGCTTCTGTAAGATCACGCCAATCAATGCCAACCAGACCAGACATCATCAGAATTGCTACATAGAATAGCGCACCTGACGTTGCGTAAGCTGGAATCATGCCCGCTAGCGGCGAGAAGAATAGAGCAAGAAGGAAAAGTACGCCCACGACAACAGCCGTTAGACCTGTACGACCACCTTCTGCAACACCTGAAACACTCTCTACGTAAGAAGTGGTGTTTGATGTACCTAGAAGTGCACCGATAGACGTTGCTGTTGAGTCAGCAAGCAGTGCTTTGTTAAGACGAGGAAGTTTGCCGTCTTCTTTGATTAGGTTTGCTTTTGTCGCAACGCCAACTAGCGTACCTGCGGTATCGAATAGGTCGACGAATAGGAAAGCAAACACAACCGAGATCATACCGATTTCAAATACAGCAGAGAAATCGAGCTGCATGAATGTTGGCGCTAGGCTTGGTGGCGCAGAAACGATACCACCGTATTGCACATCACCAATAACAATGGCAATCGCAGTGATAGCAAGAATCGCGATCATTACTGCACCTTTCACACCACGGTGAACCAATGCAACTGTTAAGAAGAAGCCAAGTGCACCCAGAATAGGGCCAATCGCTGTGATATCACCCAGAGATACCTTAGTTGCTGGGTTAGAAACAACGATACCCGCGTTGCTTAGAGCGATAAACGCAAGGAAAAGACCGATACCTGCAGAGATACCCACACGCAGTGACATAGGAATCGAGTTGATGATCCATTCGCGGACTTTAAAAATGCTTAAGAAAATGAAGATAACGCCCGACACGAATACCGCAGCCAAAGCAACTTGCCACGTATAACCCATGCCCATTACAACTGCGTAAGTAAAGAACGCGTTCAGACCCATACCTGGTGCTTGAGCGATCGGGTAGTTGGCTACAAAGCCCATGATGAAACAGCCAATAGCCGCAGCTAGACAGGTTGCTACAAATACAGCGCCGTGATCCATACCTGCATCAGCTAAGATCATTGGGTTTACAAAAATGATGTAAGCCATAGTTAGGAAGGTCGTTAGACCGGCGATGATTTCAGTGCGCACATTGGTGCCGTTTTCACTGAGTTTGAATAGCTTTTCGAACATTATCGAATCCTATAAGGGTAGAAAGTAAACGGTTGCGTAATCGATTGGCTCAGGATTATAAAGTCATCAAATAACAAATTCCAGATAGAATTAAGACTCTAACCAATATTAATAGAGAAAACGTATGAAACAGGGCGATTAAAGTAGGCTATTCTTATTCACTAAACTCATTGAAAACAGATACTTAAAATCATCAAAAAAATGCAAAACAAGTGGTGTTTTTTTCTACCACCTTGAAAATTCACCAAGAAAAGACAGCAAAGACCGTACGATAAAAGTCATTAAAGCACCGCTTTTTTCAACAGATCTGGTAATAATAGAAGTTCTGCTCAGTTGTGGTGCAAAATTTAACCAGCTCCTATTCCCATCTGAATAGAGTAGTACCAAAAGCCCTGATATCAATAATGCATTGGAGTGTCTATGAAGCCTTGGGATAACAAATCGTGGAATTAGAAAAATGGTGGGAAAACAGCAGGCAAAAAAAACGCCACTCAAATATGAGTGGCGGTAGAATCAGTCAACCAAGAGGGTTGTAAAAAAATTCCAATATATAGGGGTGAACAAACTGTTCAAGTCACACGCTCAGATTACTTGTTGTAACCAAAGCTAGTTGGGTATGCAAAGTTGCTAGTGTAAACAGAGCTGTTAAGCCAGAACATTGCAGATGGTAAACCTTTCATAACTATCACCTTAATAAATCAATTAAAAACAATTTTGATTTCTCAGTTCCTTGGAGGCGATAAACGGACTCATCCTTTGAGCATTTACTCTTCGTCTCAGAAGTTGGTTATTAATATACCCCAACGAAAAAAGATTACAAGTATTTTTTGCACCAAATCACATTTTTAGCTTAAAAAGACTAAATAACAAACTCAACATGTAATTAAATTACAAAACAGACCAATAAAAACGTTTGCACGGCAACTTATTAAGCAACTGGGCACCTATTTTTGATCGAAGCAACAAATCTATTTTCAAACTTTGCAACAATTGCCTGTTACAACACCTACTCGTTGCCTCACTCAAATGGTATGCTGTCGGCATCAAAACAGACCCATATTTTAGATAATTGTCCTTTATACCAAGCCACTTTTACCTAAAGATATGGTTATTAAATAAAAAAGGAGTCATCCGTGTCTGAATTCCATTCTGAGATCAGTAAATTATCCCCTGCCCCACTTTGGCAGTTTTTCGATAAGATTTGCTCAATCCCACACCCATCAAAGCACGAAGAAGAGCTTGCTCAATACATTATTGCTTGGGCAACAGAACAAGGCCTAGATGTACGCCGTGACCCAACGGGTAACGTATTCATCAAGAAGCCAGCAACGCCGGGTATGGAAAACAAAAAAGGTGTGGTACTACAAGCTCACATCGATATGGTTCCACAAAAGAACGAAGATACGGTTCACGACTTCACTAAAGACCCAATCCAACCGTACATCGACGGCGAGTGGGTAACAGCGAAAGGCACAACACTTGGCGCAGACAACGGTATGGGCATGGCATCATGTCTTGCGGTTCTTGCATCAAACGAAATCAAGCACGGCCCAATCGAAGTTCTACTAACGGTAGATGAAGAAGCTGGTATGACTGGTGCGTTCGGTCTTGAAGCGGGTTGGTTAGAGGGTGACATCCTTCTTAACACCGATTCAGAGCAAGAAGGCGAAGTGTACATGGGTTGTGCTGGCGGCATCGACGGCGCAATGACATTTGACGTTGCTCGTACTGCAATCCCAGCAGATTTCGTGACTCGTAAGCTAACGCTTAAAGGTCTTAAAGGCGGCCACTCTGGTTGTGATATTCACACAGGTCGTGCAAACGCAAACAAACTGCTTGCTCGTTTCCTAGCGGGTCACGCAAAAGAGCTAGACCTACGCATCGTAGAATTCAAAGGCGGTAGCCTACGTAACGCGATTCCTCGTGAAGGTTTCGTAACAGTTGCTGTACCAGCGGCAAACCAAGAGAAACTGGCTTCGCTATACAACTACTACACGGAGCTTCTTTCAACAGAGCTAGGTAAAGTAGAAGACAGCATTGTGACTTTCAACGAAGAAGCTTCAGTTGAAATGGGCGCACTTGCAGCGGCTGACCAAGCTCGCTTCATCGCAGCACTTAACGCAGCGCCAAATGGCGTGATCCGTATGAGTGACGAGATTGAAGGCGTTGTAGAAACCTCTCTAAACGTTGGCGTTATCACAACTGAAGAGAACTCGATCACTGTACTTTGCTTGATCCGTTCTCTTATCGACTCTGGCCGTAGCCAAGTTGAAAGCATGCTTCACTCTGTAGCAGAGCTTGCGGGTGCAACTATCGAATTCTCTGGTGCTTACCCAGGTTGGAAGCCAGATGCGGACTCAGAAATCATGCACATCTTCCGCGACATGTACGAAGGCATCTACGGTCACAAGCCAAACATCATGGTTATCCATGCTGGTCTTGAGTGTGGTCTATTCAAAGAACCTTACCCGAACATGGACATGGTTTCTTTCGGCCCTACTATCAAGTTCCCTCACTCTCCAGATGAGAAAGTGAAGATTGATACGGTTGAGCTATTCTGGAACCAAATGGTTGCACTACTTGAAGCAATCCCAGAAAAAGCATAATTCGCTTTTCTAGCTGAAACAAAAACAGGTACTCATTGAGTACCTGTTTTTTTAACTAGCGAGCTTGTTATATCTTTATTTACAACAAACGTTACGCGCGCTCTGCTGCGTAAGCCGCTAACTCATCCATTGAGGTTTGAGCGACAATCTCACCATCAATAGAATACGTCACCACTTCGCCATCACGCACACCAATCAAAGTCGCTTCTTCACCATTTTGGTAAGTGATGCTCATTTGAATCGTGTTTTCATCCAACTGCATCATTTCGCCACGCTCAATCACACGATTTTGAGTTAGAGGTGCGATTGGCGCTTCAGTGAGAGACTTATCAAGCTGGTGGTTGATGTCGATGTAAGTATCAGTTTTGCTATCGAAGATATGCGGGGTACCAGTAATCGGGTTTTTACCCGTCCAAAACTCTAGAGAGTTGAAGACTAAGTAGTCCGCTGCCACAGTTAGACCGTAAACAGGTGCGAGCAACATGTTCAACCCACCACGCGCGTAACGGTTATCGACCGCTTTAAGGTTAAATTGCATTAGGTAACCAGTAACAGCATTACTGCCCACACAGCCTGAAAGAGCTACCGACGCCACTGCCAGAGCTACGATCTTAGTGATTGTTTTTTTCATAACGATCTCAGTTAATTAATATGTCGCCCAAAAAAAGGCGCTGGATAGTAGCAGTCGATTTCCTCCCAATTATCAGCGAATTGTCAGAAATAAAACGCTAAGCAATTAACTTGATTAAGATTAAATCAACGTCGATTCCATTCTCAAACACACCTCATTAAAAATTTTTGTCGTCACCGTAAAGTGATTGATTCGTACTAAAAATCAACGATTGGTACATTCCGATTTAATCCATTATCCATTCGTTGAGAAACCTAAATGGCAAGACTAAAACCTAACCAACCATTCGAACTCCTTGGTCAAACTGTACAACCAGGCCAACGAATGGAGATTGAGCTGCAAGCGGCTCAGCTATATACCCACTCGCCACTATCGATCCCTATCGAGGTGATTCATGGTCGTCAGGCGGGACCAACGTTGATGGTGAACGCAGCGATTCACGGTGACGAGCTCAATGGTGTTGAGATTGCACGTCAACTGACCAACGCTATCGAACCGAAAAAGCTAAAAGGTACCCTGATTGTCGTGCCTATCGTTAACGTGTTTGGCTTTATTCATAAATCTCGCTACCTACCTGATCGCCGCGACTTAAACCGCTGCTTCCCAGGAAGCGAGAAAGGCTCACTAACGTCTCGTATCGCGTACACCTTCTTTGAGAACGTCGCGAAGCGTTGTGACTATATTTTGGATTTGCATACAGGTGCCATTCACCGTACCAATCTGCCTCAGATTCGTGCAAACCTGTCGAATCCTGAGACATTAAGAATCGCTAACGCGTTTGCGACACCAGTGATCATCGACTCACCACTTCGCGACGGTTCACTGCGCAGTGAAGCCGAGAAGCTTGGTATTCCGGTACTGACGTACGAAGGCGGTGAAGCTCTGCGCTTTGATCACCTAGCAATCCGTGCTGGTTACTTGGGAATCCATCAGGTAATGAAAGCTATCGGGATGCTTAGACCAAACCGTAAAAAGCTACCAGAGCCTGTGATCAGTCGATCTACCAGTTGGATCCGTGCAGAGTCAGACGGCATCTTACGCAACATGGTGAGACTCGGTGAAAAGGTTGAGGCGGGACAAACTCTAGCGTATGTCAGCTCACCACTGGGTCACCAAGAGAGCCAAATCATCACCAAGAAAGGCGGTATTGTGATTGGTCAACAAACACTACCATTGGTGAATGAGGGTGACGCGGTGTTCCACATTGCTTACTTCAAACAAGATGATGAAGATGTAGAACAGTCAGTAGAGAACTACATTGAAGAAGTGGCAGAAGAAGATTGGCTGACGACTCTAAATAACTGATCGCTTGCCCAGCAGTAAAACAAACTCCACAAAAAAGGCCCCAGTCGCTCAATACGATTGGGGCCTTTCTTTAATAGGTGAGTAAACTCAACCTCGTAGAATCTTATTCAGCGTCAAGCTCAGCTGCTGCTGCACGAGCTTTTGCACGTGCTTCACGCGCTTGCTCAGCTTTTAGCTCTTTAGCGTGGCGCAGTTCATCACGCTCTTTACGCTGCTCTGCTTTACGCTCGTTACGCTCAGCTTGGTTAGCAACGAAAGAAGCCAGCTCTTTCTCTGCCCACTCTTGTGCTTGAGCTTCAGTTTCAAAACCCGTTTCACGCTTAGAAACGCGAGTTGAGCGAGAAGTTACTTGACGAGTAATCTCTGCACACCAGCCATTGCGTTTTTCTGAAAGGCGGATATCAAATTTTTTGGTCTTAGACATGTTCTGTATTTTCCTAAGGGAGATCATTAAGGGATCGGTCAACTTTGATAACTCCATCTATGTGAGCATCTTTTAACACCATCCCTTGGTAAGCGCGGTATTAGAGCACAAATCCATAAACATTGCTGCAAATATTTGCAGCGGATCACACTCCAATTGTGCAAATCGTTTGCGACTCAGTGTTCTCGATTTCATTCCTCCTTTCTTCCCCTTCATTTTGCAGAGAATAAAGCGTTCATGATGAAATGAACTATGCTCAAACATAGGCAAGTGAACCCACTAATCGACTCGATTACCCATCAATGTTCAATGTCTTAACTACTCCGCCCATAATTAAAATAGCTAAGGAGTCGCTATGGATAGCTTCATCAAAAATCTACCGAAAGTTGAGCTGCATCTACATATAGAAGGAACACTCGAACCAGAACTGATGTTTGATTTGGCAAAACGCAACAACATCAACATCCCATTCGACAATCCAGATCAAGTGCGTCAAGCGTACCAATTTCACAACCTACAATCGTTTCTCGATATCTATTATCAAGGTGCCAATGTCCTGATTCACGAGCAAGATTTCTACGACCTGACATTGGCTTACCTGCTCAAATGCCAACAAGACAATGTGATTCATACCGAGATCTTTTTTGACCCTCAAACCCACACTGAGCGAGGGATTGAATTTGAAACAGTGATCGCTGGCATCACTCGCGCCCTCAAACAGGCCGATCAAGAGCTCGGAATCAGCAGTCAACTGATCATGTGTTTCTTACGCCACCTTAATGAAGAAAGCGCCTTCGCCACTCTCAGTAAAGCCCTTCCCTACAAAGAGCACATTATTGGCGTCGGGCTCGATTCATCTGAAATGGGCCACCCACCAGAAAAGTTTCAACGTGTATTTCAAGAGGCGCTCAACCACGGCTTCCTCAGTGTGGCGCACGCGGGTGAAGAAGGGCCGGCTCAGAACATTCGAGATGCCATCGAGATGTTAGGTGTTACTCGTATCGACCACGGTGTGCGCTGCAGTGAAGATCCTGAGCTCGTAGCAGAGCTTGCCGCGCATCGTATGCCTTTAACGGTGTGCCCTTTGTCGAACACCAAACTAAAAGTGTTTGAGACTATGCAGCAGCACAACATCGTTGAGCTTTTAAGAAAAGGGGTATGTGTAACCATAAACTCGGATGACCCAGCCTACTTCGGTGGCTACATGAACGATAACTTCTTAGCCGTTGCCCACGCTCACGAGATCACCAAACAAGAGCTCGCACAATTTAGCATCAACGCCATCGAAGCGAGTTTCATCTCCCCTCATGCCAAGGAAGATATGATCACCCAAGTTCGACACTACCTCGCCAATCACTAGAATCGACTACATGGGCTAACACGAAAAAAGGAAGCACACTGCTTCCTTTTTCACTATTCATAGACCTAATCAGTTAACCCGGATGGCCATCAACTCTTGGCGTCAGCAACATCATGCCAAATTTAAGCACATACATACCAAACGCGAGTACCCATAAACCCGCACTAATATTTACGATAGGCATCATGTAAGCAGGGAACAAACTCACTCCAACACTGCGCAATAACGCGGCCAGAATTAAGGCTGTAAATGCCACAGCCATGTTCGGTCCTTTGTAGATAGCGCGTCCTGTATGCCCCATAGTGACACGAGCAATCATCGCCAAGATCAAGCCACTTAAACCACCAATTGCGAATAGGTGAATCATATTATGTCCTGCAAACGGGTTATCCAGTAAACCACGTAGCAACAGACTCAATGGAATACAAAGGTATGCTGCATGCAGTGACCACACCAACGGCTCAGATAACGTCGCCCAAGGTTTCCAGCGAATCACACGCACCAACTGAGCAATACCTGCGAACAGCATCAGAGGCTTACCGACTTCGACAAAAGTGAGTGGGAAGAAGCTCAACACAAACAGTCCGACCAAAGGCAGATTGGATAACCACTCAAGCCATAGCAAGGGTTGTGGCTTATCAAAGTTAAAGCGACGTGCGGTGAAGAATGGGATGACTCTCCCTCCCATCACAGATAGCAGCAGCGTAAACCACCACAGCATCGCATGCCAAACCGCTGAAGGAGGAAATGGCGGCATCCCCTTAATGGTTGCATAGCTGGCAAAATTCGCCACGATTGCCAAAACAAACAGCGGAACGAAGAATAGATTTTTCCACCCTTTGGCATGTACTACTCGAAAGCCAATTTCGTAAGCAGCAAAAGCCAAAAACAGCGCCTCAATCGACGAAATTAGCCACAATGGTGCTGGTGTCCAAAACAGAATTCGAGGTGCGAGCCATAAACCAACCAAAGCTGCGAGGCGATAGTGTTTAGTACCATTGACGCCCGTCCATGTCTGTACCGCGGTTAACACAAACCCGACAACAATCGCCATCGAGAAACCAAACAGCATCTCATGAACATGCCACCACAAGGCTGGCACTTGTAAGATTTCGGGTTGACCGTTTTGGAACATGTATACCCAAAGAACAATGGCGAGCACCGCATAGATGCTACCGAGGAAGAAGAAGGGTCTAAAGCCCAAGCGTAGATAAGCGGGAATCGCATCCTCGACACTTTTGTCTGTGATATTTAACAAAGTCGCTCCTAAATTAATAAGCGTATCGCCAAAATGGATTCGAGAGTGGTTCGGCGATAGATTCACATATAACTAGGTCAATGCATGAAGCATTCCAACATACTAAACCACTGTATTTATTGCCTTTAAGCAGACTCATTCGCTGATATAGTGTCAATTAAACACACCATAAGAAGTCAATATGACACAATAAAGTCTTTCAGTTATATGCTGACTTTTATTGGCATCCCCCATATAGTAGGTGAGGCTTTCAACAATAAACAGACAAGGATAGCGATGTATATTTTTGGCTACGGCAGTTTAATCAACTCCTCTTCACGACAACTCACCGGACAGACCGGAAAAGCAATCCCAGCGATAGTCGATGGTCTAGTAAGACACTGGAGTAAAATCGATGACAGCTATGTGATCTCTCCTTTGATCGTGAATCAAGGGCAAGGTCAGGTAAATGGAGTATTACTTGAGGTCGATGAAGTGGCGCTGGCCGAGTTTGATCGTCGCGAGCGCGGCTATCACCGAATTGAGTTAGATCCCGATCAGATCGAAGCGCATCAAGGCTTTGATCCTTCACAAACAATCTGGGTTTACATTAAAGATGAGATTGAAGCGCCCTGCATCAATAGCCCGATTGTTCAGACTTATGTGGATACTGTCATTGCAGGCTGCCTAGAAATATCAGAAAGTTTCGCTTCTCACTTTGTGCAACATACGCAGGGCTGGCAACACCCTATGATTAATGATCGCCACCAGCCTAAATATGGCAATTTGGCAGGCGTGTCTGAGCACCACCACAGCATCATTGATGACCTACTTCTAGTGGTGCGCAGCTCGTAAGTTACTAAACGATGCGAACCCCTGCTGGCATCACACGCTCTGGTGTCAGCAGTACACTCTCTGACTCATCGTCTGTTTCAGCACACAGCAACATGCATTCCGATGTATGCCCGCGCATCTTGGCCTTCGCCAGATTACACAGCACCACCACTTGCTTGCCCATCAACTCTTCCTTTGTGTAATACGGCACTAGACTGGTGACTGTCTGCAAGGTTTTCTCACCGACATCAATCTGAACAATATAGAGCTTGTCTGCATTCTCATGACGAGCAACCTCAATGATCTTACCTACACGCATCTCTAGCTTAGCGAAATCGCCGTACGCAATCGTATCCATATCTACTCCCTTGTTATTGATGAAATTAACTTTTACTTAATTTTAGTAAAGTGTAAACATTTACACTAGCACTAAAGCTAATAATTACAAGCGGTAAAGATCTCAATATTGGAAGTAAAAGTTAAGTTTGATTGCCATACTATCAGCGACGGTGTTAAATAGGAGCGGTACTGAGTAGAGGTTAAAAATGGCAACAATAAAAGATGTGGCAAAGGAAGCAGGCGTATCTGTCGCAACCGTTTCCCGTGTAATTAACAAGTCCCCTAAGGCAAGTGCAAGCTCTATCGAGTCGGTCACACAGGCCATGAAAAAGCTGGGTTACCGCCCTAACGCCAATGCTCGTGCATTAGTCAGCCAAAGCACCAATACTGTCGGTGTTTTGGTTGGTGATATCTCAGACCCCTTCTTCGGTACGCTGGTAAAGTCGGTAGACAATGTGGCGCGTGAAAACGGCAAACACATTCTGGTCGGTAATGGTTCTCACGATCGCGAAGAAGAGAAGCAAGCTATCGAACTCTTAATCAACAACCGTTGCGAGTCTTTAGTGATTCACTCCAAAGGTCTTACCGATGAAGAGCTGATCGCTTATGCGAAAGAAGTGAAGGGCTTGGTCGTTATCAACCGCTATATCGAAGAGATTGGCGAGCGCTGTATCTTCCTCGATAACCAAAAAGGCGCCTACCTCGCTACTGAATACCTTATCCGTCATGGTCATCGCAATATCGCCTGCATCGCCTCATCAATTAACATTGAAGATGCTGACGAACGTGTTCAGGGCTATCGAGCAGCACTGAGTGACTACAACATCGAGTTGCCAGAGAGCTACATCGAAAGCTCACAACCAAGCAGCGAAGGCGGTGAATACGCCATGACTAACCTGCTCACCAAATCGCTACCGATTACAGGCATCGTCGCTTACAACGATTATATGGCAGCTGGCGCGCTTTCAGTCCTCGATGAGAATGGTATTCAAGCACCCGATCAAATGTCGATTGTCGGCTTTGATGACGGTTTAATCGCTCGCTACGTCTCACCAAAGCTGACCACCATTCGTTACCCAATTCAGATCATGGCAGAGAAAGCAACACGTCTAGCTTTGCAGCTTGCCAAACAGGAAGTGACCAGTTCAGAAACCATGAGGTTCTCACCGACTCTGGTACGCCGAAACTCAGTATCTAAAGTGAGTTAAAAAGATAAAAAAAACCCTAGCGAAAACCGTTCGCTAGGGCTTTGTTACCATACTCTCACTAATGTATCTTTAGTCATTCCCTCGTCAGTAATCTCCCCATAACGAGGTTCACCAAATCCTTTGAGCTGAATGGTTCAGTCTGATTAATCCCCCGAAAATTCAAACTGATAGCAAGTTTGGTAGCGATACTCTTGTTCAGGTCTAAGAATACAACTCTCTTGCTTCCACTCTGGATGGTTTGGCGAGTCTGGTAAAAACTGAGTTTCCAACGCGACACCTGCGTAGTCTTGGTAGACTGTACCAGAGCGGTTTGGCGTTCCTGCTAACCAGTTTCCGGTGTAAAGCTGCATTGCAGGCTTAGTCGTAAACACTTTTAAAGTGACAAGTGCGTCAGGCGAAGTCACCGTCGCTGCACATTTTCCGGCGCGGCACTCTTCTGCTAACAAAAACGAATGGTCATAACCTTTGGCATTTTTTTGCTGTTCATCGCCCATCAAACGCTCTGAGATCATCGTAGGCCGATTGAAGTCAAAACTGGTCGACTTCACCGACTTAAGTCCGCTCAAAGGTATGCCAGATTTGTCGGTCGGTAAAAATTGAGACGCGTTAATGCTGACAATGTGCGACAAGCAGTCTTGTTCTAGCTCAGCACCTAACAGGTTAAAGTAGGCATGATTGGTGAGGTTAACCACCGTCTCTTTATCGGTCGTGGCAAAGTAGTCGATGGACACACGGTTGTCTTCCGTCAGCTGGTAACTCACCGATACCTTGAGTGTGCCCGGGAATCCTTGATCACCATCTGGAGACGTTAACGTATAGGTTACTGAGCTTTCGGTTTGCTCCTGAATCTGCCAACGCCTCTTATCAAAACCGTTAGGACCGCCATGCAGAGTATTCCCTGCTTGATTCACATCGACCTTGTGGTTGGTACCGTCGATCTTAAAGCGCCCTTTCGCAATGCGATTAGCGTAGCGACCGACAGTAGTTCCCATATAACTGGCTTGTTTGTTGAAGTTTTCCATTGAGTTAACACCCAGTAGCACTTCTCTCTTATTCCCTTTCAGTGGCAGGATACAGCTCAACCAGGTCGCGCCAATATCCATCAATGTCACTTCCATGCCGTGTTGGTTGGTCAGTGTCACCAACTTGGCAGGTTGCCCATCATAGGCTGCCGTTTGAGTCATTGACTGATGCAAACTTTGCGCTTGTGTCATCCTACATTCCTTCCTAGTGCCAGCAAAAAGCCTCTACAAAAGTGCAAAGGCTTTACTATTTGGCCTACCATGATCTTTTTACTTCTGTAGGCCTATAATCAGAGGGTTAGATTACTTCAACTAAGCCCGCACCGTCTTTCGCTTGGCACACATAAATGGATTCTTTTAGGCCCGTCGCCGCTTGATATTTCTGTTCTACCGTCGCTTTGATGTCATCAACCAAGGTTGGTGGAACTAAAGCTACGATACAGCCACCAAAGCCACCGCCTGTCATACGTACGCCGCCCTGCTCGCCAATCACCTCTTTAACCATCTCAACCAAAACGTCGATCTCTTTCACTGTGATTTCAAAGTCATCGCGCATTGAAGCATGAGATTCCGCCATCAACTCACCCATGCGTTTCATGTCGTGGTTGCGCAGTGCGACCGCCGCTTCTTCAGTACGATCGTTCTCAGTGATTACGTGGCGAGCGCGCTTAGCAACCATCTCATCCAACTCGTCGACTTTGGCATTGAATTGTTCAATGGAGACATCACGCAGTGCAGTTACGCCAAAAATACGCGCCGCTTCTTCACACTGTTCGCGACGAGTGTTGTATTCACTGTCGACCAACCCACGCTTCTTGTTGGAGTTGATGATCACTACTGCCATATCCTCTGGCATCGAAACTGGTGTCGTCTCTAGACTACGACAATCCAACAGCATCGCATGATTCGCTTGGCCTTCTGCTGAGATCATTTGGTCCATGATGCCGCAGTTACAACCAACAAACTCGTTCTCAGCTTGCTGGCCGTTCAATGCGATCTCTGCTTGGGTGATCTCTAGGTTGTAAAGCACCTTAAAGGTTTGACCAATAACCACTTCTAAAGCCGCCGAAGAGCTTAACCCTGCGCCTTGAGGTACATTACCTGTTACTGAGATGTCGGCACCATTGAACTCATAGCCACGCGCTTTCAGACATTTCACCACGCCTCGAATATAGTTCGCCCACATCTTGTCTTGTTGAAAAGTGATCTCTTGAGTCAAGTCGAACTCGTCCACTGCATCACCGTAATCAACCGATACTACTCGTACGATATTGTCGTCACGTTTTGCTGCCGCCACTACGGTTTGGTAGTTAATGGCACACGGTAGGACAAAACCATCATTGTAGTCGGTATGTTCACCAATTAGGTTTACACGACCCGGAGCTTGGATGATGTGAGTCGGAGCGTAATTGAGTACCGCATTGAAAGACGCTTTTGCGTTTTGGATTAGATCAGACATAGGAGACTCTCTGGTTAAACTTTAATTCAATTGATTGTGGCCCCTTATTGGCACCACTTTAATTCTGTTCGATTCCCTATCACGTTCGTCCCTCTCAGTTGGGAATGACAACATCAGCTCTATTCTCCACGACTTGTCGTCATTCCAGAATCGAGAGACGAGATATTTGGAATCTCTTTTTATGGATTAACTACTGCTCTTTGTAATGCACGTCACTCAAGTCACGTAGACGCTGCGCCGCTTGCTCTGCCGTCAGATCACGTTGCGATTCAGCCAGCATTTCATAACCCACCATGAACTTGCGTATCGATGCGCTACGCAATAGTGGTGGATAGAACAGTGCGTGTAGCTGCCAATGATCAATGTCGGTCCCCTCTTCGAAGAATGGCGCATAGTGCCAGCCCATCGAGTATGGGAATGAACATTGGAACAGATTGTCGTAGCGGCTTGTTAGCTTCTTAATCGCAACCGCCAAATCATCACGTTGCTCGTCAGTCAGTTCGCTCATACGACGAATGTGTGTCTTTGGCAGCAACATGGTTTCGAACGGCCACGCTGCCCAGTAAGGTACAACGGCAATCCAATGTTCCGTTTCAACCACAGTGCGAGAGCCGTCTTTCATTTCAGCTTCAACGTAGTCTACTAATAGGTTTGAACCTTGTTGTTCGAAGTACTCTTTTAGAAGCTTCTCTTTACGCTCGATCTCATTTGGCAGAAAGCTGTTCGCCCAGATCTGACCATGTGGGTGAGGCTGAGAACAGCCCATAGTCTCGCCTTTGTTTTCAAACGCTTGAACCCATAGGTAATCTTTACCTAACTCTTCAATCTGCTCATTCCAGGTATCAATCACACCACGGATTTTATTGACCGGTAACTCTGGCAGTGTTTTGCTGTGGTCTGGCGAGAAGCAGATAACACGGCTCAACCCTCGAACACCTTGAGTCTTAAATAGAGGGTTTTCAGACTCTGGAGCGTCAGGCGAATCAGGCATCAGCGCCGCGAAATCATTACTAAATACATAAGTTCCGTCGTAGTCTGGGTTTACATCACCCGAGATACGTGTGTTGGTTGGACAAAGAAAACACTCTTTGTCGTAGGCTGGCAGTTGCTCAGTGGATGGCTTTTCATCTTGGCCACTCCACGGACGTTTCGCACGGTGTGGTGATACCAAAATCCACTGACCCGTTAGTGGGTTATAACGGCGGTGCGGGTGGTCTACTGGGTTAAATTCAACTTTTGACATACTTACATTGCTCTTAATTTTTGTGTTCTTGGCACATCCACCAAGATAAATAATTCTTCCACAAGGAGATTCCCTATCACGCTCGTCCCTCGCTGTAGGGAATGACGTTTGAGTTCGTCGTTTTAATATTCAACGGCCTTTAACTCATTCGTCATTCCAGAGTCGAGGCACGAGATATCTGGAATCTCTCTTTTCTCATCTCTTACCTCTGCATTCCCCAATGAAATTGGAGTTGCAGCTAGGCAGCAAGCTTTCCAATATCCATGAGCATAGATCTTCTATGTGATTGGAATTGGTGAGCGCAGCTAACAACGCTGCGGCTTCAATTACGAAGGGGAATAACCATTAGGGTTGTTCGACTGCCAATTCCACGTATCCGCTGTCATTTCATCAACGCTGCGAGTCGCCTTCCAACCTAGATCTCGCTCGGCTTTTTCAGTACTTGCCCAGCACTCAGCAATATCACCCGGGCGACGTGGACAAATCTCATAAGGGACTGGCTTACCAGAGGCTTTTGCAAAGGCTTCTACCATCTCTAGAACACTTGAGCCTTTACCTGTGCCTAGGTTGTAGATATGCAAACCCGCTTTCTCGCCTACTGCTTTTAGTGCTGCAACGTGGCCATCGGCTAAGTCCGTTACGTGGATGTAATCACGAACGCCTGTACCATCTGGAGTTGGGTAATCGTTACCAAATACCGCTAACTTCTCACGGCGACCGACGGCCACTTGAGCGATAAATGGCATTAAGTTGTTTGGAATGCCTTGCGGGTCTTCACCCATAGTGCCTGATGGGTGTGCGCCAACCGGGTTGAAGTAGCGAAGCAGCGTTACGCTCCAATCGTTTTCGGCGTTAAACAGATCGCTCAAACACTCTTCAACCATGTATTTACTGCGCCCGTAAGGGTTAGTTGTTGCACCTGTAGGAGAATCTTCAGTAATTGGCACAACCTCTGGGTCGCCATAAACCGTAGCTGAAGAGCTGAATACGATGCTTTTTACGCCCGCTTTTTTCATGCAACGAGCCAAAACCAAAGAGCCATTTACGTTGTTGTCGTAGTATTCAAGAGGCTTAGCCACTGATTCACCCACGGCTTTTAAGCCCGCAAAATGAATCACAGCCTGAATGTTGTTTTCTGAAAACACGTTATCGAGGAAAGATTCGTCGCGAATATCGCCAAGGTAAAAGGTTGGACGTTGACCCGTTAATGCTTCGATTCTCTCAAGCACCAACTCTTTGCTGTTACACAAGTTATCAACGATGATCGGCTCCATACCTGCCTGCATCATTTGAATGCAAGTATGACTTCCGATGTACCCCATGCCGCCTGTAACCAGTACTTTCACAATCAACCTCTCTCTTAATCTTGATGACACTCAAGTGGAATATCCAAACTCAATAGCGTCGCGTTAATTAAATACTAGCAGTCAATTTGGAACTAATTCTGTGATCAAAACCACGAAGTGTAAACGTTTACACAAAGTTTCACAGATAGGTCACAGAGCGAAAGGCGTGATAAATGAATGATTGGCAACCTAATCCATTGAATTTAAATAAGATAATTATGAATAGTAAAATTTGCGATATGCACTAAGAGTTCTGAACTTATTTTACTAAAAGTTAATGCAATGACTTCCAGTTTCATTACAATAGACATTGCAGAATTAGAGAGGTGCACTGGTTTTTTCGCTCATCTATGTTTAGAGCAGCCCAGTGTTCCAATAACAGGAAGTGAGTATGGCAACGTTAAAAGATATCGCAACTGAAGCAAATGTATCATTGGCGACGGTTTCAAGGGTCCTTAATGAAGATCCAACATTGAGTGTTAAGGAAGAGACCAAAAGGCGTATCTTTGAAATTGCAGAAAAGCTGGAGTACAAAACCAGCAGCTCACGTAAAACAGTTAGCAGTAAGAAGCAGCACCATCACTTTCTTGCGCTGTACAATTACAAGCAAGAAGCTGAGGTAAACGATCCATACTACCTATCTATTCGCCACGGAATTGAAACCCAATGTGAGAAGATGGATATAGAGCTAACCAACTGTTATGAAAGTAAAATACAGTCTAGCACTAGCCCTATTACAGGTATTCTTCTTGTTGGTAGAATGTCTCCAGAAGTCATTGAGCAAGCGAAAAAACTCACTGATAACATCTGTTATGTGGACTTTACTGATCACTCAGAACCATACGACTCCGTTGATATCGACTTAGCTCGAATCAGTAAAGAGATCACCAACTTCTTTATTAACCAAGGCTACGACCGCATCGGCTTTATCGGTGGCCAAGATGACGTAAACACACCGGATATTCGTGAAGTCGCTTTCGCAGAGTACGGCCTTTTGAAACAAGTAGTGAGTGAACAAGATATCTATCGTGGAGATTTCTCAAGCTTGTCAGGCTATAAGTTAGCGAAGCAGATGTTAGAAACTGGCGACTACCCAAAAGCGATGTTTATTGCATCAGATTCCATCGCAATTGGCGTATTACGTGCTATTCATGAGCATGGATTGAACATTCCTGAAGACATCGCTCTGATCAGCGTCAATGATATCCCTACGGCTAAGTTTACTTTCCCATCTTTATCAACGGTTCGTATTCACTCTGAACTGATGGGAATTCAAGGCGTTAACCTACTGATCGAGAAAGCTCGTGATGGGCGCACCATCCCACTTCGTGTTTACGTCCCAAGCAAGCTGAAGCTAAGAGACACCACAAAATAATCTTTTAATTTCATACAGATAGATAAAGCCACCTTCTCTAGAGGTGGCTTTTTTGTATCAAGAAAACTATCTAAACCTCTTCCTAAAATCGCCTAAATTTGCCCACCTTTCCACCACACAGCATTCTTTTAAGTCGATCACACCACGTTGTAAAAAGCCCTTAAAAAATGTGATGCAGTTAAAGTAAAACGTTTTCACTAATTTCATTTAGTAAAACTTTTACTAATAATTACCTCAGTCCAAAAAATACTCGTATTCACTACGACCCAATTACGCATAAGAACGTCGGCTAGCATTCAAATAGGCCGAGAGAGAGGCAACGTGAACAACTGGGAAAACTTCCTGAACTTACATGAGAACCGTATGGCACCACGTGCTTACTTCTTCTCATACGCATCAGAAAAAACAGCTAAGACATTTCAACGTGAACTAAGCAGTCACTTCCAACTACTGAGTGGTCAATGGAATTTCAGCTACTTCACTAACCCGCTCTTGGTTCCTGAAGAGTTTTACTCTCAAGAGATGAGCGATTGGGGCCATATTACGGTACCAAACATGTGGCAAATGGAAGGCCACGGCGATCTTCAATACACAGATGAAGGTTTCCCATTCCCAATTGATGTACCTTTCGTACCGTCAGATAACCCAACGGGCGCATACCAACGCTCTTTCTTCCTTGGCGACAGCTGGAACGACAAACAGACCATCATCAAGTTTGATGGTGTAGAGACTTACTTTGAAGTTTACGTAAACGGTGACTATGTCGGTTTCAGCAAGGGCAGCCGTCTGACTGCTGAATTCGATATCTCTAGCCACGTAAAAGCGGGCAACAACCTGCTATCTATTCGCGTGATGCAGTGGGCCGACTCCACCTACATTGAAGACCAAGATATGTGGTGGACAGGCGGTATCTTCCGTGATGTTTACCTTGTTGGTAAAGAACAACTTCATGTTCAAGACTTAACGATTCGCACTGATTTTGACGACGCTTACCAAAGCGCTACTCTTTCGTGCAACGTTGCTCTAGAAAACCTAGCAGCAGCGACAAACGCAACTCTTGAGTACGCATTGCTTGATGGAAGCCAAGTTATCTCCCAAGGCTCTGTAGATAACTTAACGGTTCCTAACCAGCAGACTGGCGGCAATGCGAACACTCAATTCTCTATCGATGTCGTGAACCCTGTTCAATGGAACGCTGAAAACCCATACCTTTACCAATTGCTGCTGACGCTAAAAGATGCAGACGGCAAAGTGCTAGAAGTGATTCCACAACGCGTTGGTTTCCGTGACATTAAAGTTCTCGATGGTCTGTTCTACATCAACAACAAATACGTGATGCTGCATGGCGTAAACCGTCATGACAACGACCACCTAAAAGGTCGTGCAGTTGGCATGGATCGCGTAGAAAAAGACTTGGTGTTGATGAAACAACACAACATCAACTCAGTACGTACCGCACACTACCCGAACGACCCACGCTTCTACGAGCTATGCGATATCTACGGCCTATTTGTCATGGGCGAAACCGATGTCGAAACACACGGCTTTGCTAACGTTGGCGACCTAAGCCGCATCACTAACGATCCAGCATGGGAAGCTGTGTTTGTTGAACGTATCGAACGTCATATTCACGCTCAGAAGAACCACCCTTCTATCATCATGTGGTCGCTAGGTAACGAATCAGGCTACGGCTGCAACATCCGTGCTATGTACGATGCAGCAAAAGCGATTGATGACACACGTCTGGTTCACTACGAAGAAGACCGTGATGCTGAAGTGGTTGATGTTATCTCTACCATGTACTCACGTGCTCAACTAATGAATGCCTTCGGCGAGTACCCACACGAAAAACCACGCATTATCTGTGAATACGCACACGCAATGGGTAACGGCCCAGGCGGCTTAACTGAATACCAAAACGTGTTCTACAAGCATGATGCAATTCAAGGTCACTACGTTTGGGAATGGTGTGATCACGGCATCTTAGCTCGTGATGAAGCGGGTACCGAGTTCTACAAGTACGGCGGTGACTACGGTGACTACCCGAACAACTACAACTTCTGCATGGACGGTTTGATCTACCCAGACCAAACACCGGGCCCAGGCTTAAAAGAGTACAAGCAGGTTATCGCACCAGTGAAGATCCGCGACTTCAATTCTGAAGACGGCACCTTCACCGTTGATAACAAGCTGTGGTTCTCAAACATTGATGACTACACCATCACTGCAGAAGTTCGTGCTGAAGGCGAAACCATTGCAGTACAACACATCAAGGTTGAAGAGTTGGCTGAAAACTCTAGCCGTGAACTGGCACTTAACTTGCCAGAGCTTGATGAGCGCGAAGTGTTTGTGAACTTTACTGTGCGTAAAGATTCTCGCACGCCTTACAGCGAAGCGAACCACGACATTGCGGTGTACCAGTTCCAAGTGAAAGAGAATACAGCACAGCTAGAAGCCTTCACCAACAACAATGCAACGGCACTGAATGTTGAAGAGTCTCGTCTCGCTTATCTAATCAAAGGTCATAACTTTACACTGAACTTCTCGAAAGTGAACGGCAAGCTGACGTCATGGTTGGTCAATGGCGAAGAGATGATTAAGTCAGAACCACGAATCAACTTCTTCAAGCCAATGATCGATAACCATAAGCAAGAGCACGATGGTTACTGGGAACCTGCACACCTACAGATCATGCAAGAGCACTTCCGCACGCTTAACGTGGAAGAGAATAATGGCAAGGTTGAAATCACGACCACCAGCATCATTGCTCCACCAGTATTCGACTTCGGTATGCGTTGTGAATACCGCTACCAAGTTAATGCTGAAGGCCAATTGAACGTTGAGCTAAGCGGCGAGCGTTACGGTGAATACCCTCATGTGATTCCAGTGATTGGTTTCGATATGGGCATCAATGGCGACTTCGACCAAGTTCAATACTACGGTCGTGGCCCTGAAGAGAACTACCAAGACAGCCAGCAAGCCAACATGATTGATGTGTACCAATCAACGGTTGCAGACATGTTCGAGAACTACCCGTTCCCACAGAACAACGGCAACCGCCAACATGTTCGTTGGGCTGCGCTTTCAAGCCGCGCGGGTAATGGTATTGCAGTAAAACCACAGCAAGAAATCAACTTCAGTGCATGGTTCTACACCAATCAAAACCTGCACCAAGCACAACACACCATTGAGCTAGAGAAAAGCGGTTACATCACGCTAAACCTAGATCACCAAGTAATGGGCTTAGGATCCAACTCTTGGGGCAGCGAAGTGCTCGACTCTTACCGCGTGTATATGGATGAGTTCCGCTACGGCTTAACTCTGATTCCATTCCAAGCAGGCGATTGCGACGCGCAGCACCTAATCAATCACAACTTTGGCGATGAGTTTTTTACGGTCAATGCGCCAAAAGCTCAACCACAACTGAACGAGGCATAAACGATGATCGTTTTAGAGAACTTAGAACAATTTAAAGTCGTCTACCGTGATGGTCGTAAATGGCAACGCTGTGTAGAAGCGATTGAAAACATCGGCAACATCAAAGATGGCGTGATGTATTCAATTGGTGACTCACTGGCCTACATGATTGAAGACGGCGTGGCTCGCAGCACAGAAAACTTCACCGGTAATCGTCGTTACTTCGATGTGCACTACTACCTAGAAGGCCGTGAAACGGTTGAGTTCGCAGCGAAGTCAGAGCTAGAGCAAACCCAAGCTTACAGCGATGAGACCGACCGTGAACACTTAGTGGGCAACGGCGAAACTCGTGAGCTGGCAGAAGGCCAAGTGGCCATTTTTGACAACAACCAGGCTTACCGTTTCCACGGTGATAGCCGAGTTCGCAAAGTGGTATTGAAAGTGACCATTGAAGACGGTTACTTCCTCAACAAATAACAACAACCCTATCTATTCGCAGAGTGAGCCTTGCCGTTCAAGGCTCACTGAATAATTAACTCTCTAAGTCACCGAATAAAGACTTAGTACCATAACTACTATAATTACGTGATTCCCGGAGGACACTACTATGTCTGAATCTGTACGCGGAAAGTTAGGCAAATTTGCCCTACTCTCCATGACATTTGCAGCGGTATTTAACGTTCGCAACATCGTAAACAACAATATCGAATTGGGACTAAGTTCTGCCCCTATCTTTTTGCTTGCGACCCTTATCTACTTCATCCCGTTCGTGTTCATCATTGCCGAATTCGTTTCAGCAAATAAGAACTCTGAGTCAGGTATGTATGACTGGCTGAAAAAGCCACTCGGAACTAAAGCGGCTTACCTAGGTTCATTCCTATACTGGTTCGTAAACCTATTCTGGTTTGTATCTCTGCTACCAAACGTCATTGCTTACGCCTCTTACGCGATGCTGGGCTACGAATACGCCTTCTCTCCACTAGTGACTTCGGTGATCTCTATTGTTCTATTTGCCGCAGCAACGCACATTTCGACTAAGGGTGCGAGCTGGCTGGGTAAGATCTCTGAAATCGTGGCTTACGGTGTATTCGCACTATTCGCAATCTACGTTATCGGTGCACTAATGGCGCTAGGCGGCGACCATGTACCAGCTGAGCCAATCACGCTTCAAGCAATGTCTCCGACCATTAACTGGGCAACGTTAGGCATTATGTGTTGGATATTCCAAGCAGCTGGCGGTGCTGAAACTGCGGCAGCTTACCTAAACGATGTAAAAGGTGGCCATAAGTCATTCATCAAGGTGATCATTGGTGCAGGTATCGCTATCGGTTCAATGTACGCTGTCGGCTCACTGCTAGTAAACGTGTTCGTTGCTCGTGAAGACCTAACCTATGCGGGTGGTATGGTTGAAATCTTCACAGGCATGGCTCAGTTCTTCAACATCTCAGAATCTCTAGTAGGTCGCTTCGTTGGTATCGTTCTATTCGTTGCTATGTTTGGCTCAATGATGATGTGGACAGCAGCACCGGTGAAAATCCACTTCTCTGAAATTCCAAAAGGCGTTTACGGTGAGAAAACGACAGAGCTAAACGAACATGGTGTTCCAGTCCGTGCAGCATGGTGGCAGTTTGCGTTCGTATTCGTGATGCTTGTGGTTAACGGCTTCGGCTCGGAATCAGTACAAGACATGATGAACACTGCAATCAACCTAACAGCTGGTACCGCAATGCTACCGCCTATCTTCATCATGGTGGCGTACTTTGTGTTCCGCTTGAAGCATGACGACACACCGCGTGATTTCCGTATGGGTACTCGCACTCAAGGTATGGCTGTGGTTTCAGTTCTGATTACTATCTTCGTTGTGAGCATGACAGCGTCAGCCTTCCCAACAGGTGTAGACCTAGTTCAAGCCTTCTTCATCAACGTATTTATGACAGCGGTATTCTCTGGCATTGCATGGTGGTGGATCTCTCGCTTTGAAAAGAAGCAAGCAGGTAAAGAAGCTAAGCTAGAAACGGCTAAGCAGTCGTAACCTGAGTTAACCTTCAGTATTTATAAAAAAGCGCCTAATACGGCGCTTTTTCTATTTAAATCAACATATTAAAATCCAATCACCAATAATAAAAACGCCATTCCGTCAAGTGTAAACCTCTCATAAACACCGATAAATCGCTAAATAAAACAGCTACAAAAACCAAGGTAAAACATTAACTAAATATATTTACTCAAGCTCACATATTTGACTAATTTCAGTTAACTTATTGGCGTCTAATCTTTAATCTTCTTGTTGAAGAGATAGCCGATTCTACACAATAAAAAACGACACAAAGTCCCTACAAGCCTTTAAATAGTCGAAGTGTAGATGCTCAAGTCTTCCATCCTCTTCTTTGTTAAATATAGTCTCCACCAAGTAATAAATTTACTTAAAGAGCCATAAACGCAGAGAAGACCGATCGTAAAAATAACAACAATAATCGCTCTCCCCCTCTTTAAGAAAGGGAGTTAGCAAACCAACACAATAATAAAAACGCGGTCTAGATTTTCCTCTCTAGAACCAAGTACTAACGATCATCAACGTGATTCACCGGAGAACATCATGTCCGATAATAAACGCAGTACGATAGGCAAGTTTGCCCTACTGTCTATGACCTTCGCGGCGGTATATAGCTTCAATAACATCATTAACAACAACATCGAAATCGGCCTCTCTTCAGCTCCGATGTTCTTTTTAGCAACCATCTTTTATTTTGTTCCTTTCTGTCTGATTGTTGCTGAGTTCGTATCCCTGAATAAAGACTCAGAAGCGGGTGTTTACTCATGGGTTAAAAGCTCTCTAGGCGGCCGCTGGGCGTTTATTTCAGCTTACACATACTGGTTTGTTAACCTATTCTTTTTCACGTCCCTGCTGCCTAGAATCATCGCTTACGCGTCTTATGCGTTCTTAGGTTTCGAGTACATCTTCACGCCAATGACCACCGCGATATTGAGTACCATTTTGTTTGCGGTCGCGACGCACATCTCTAACAACGGCGCGAAACTATTAGGCCCTATCACCTCATTAACTTCGTCACTAATGCTGCTTCTGACCATGTCTTACATTTTGTTGTCAGGCGGTGCGTTGATCGGTGGTATCGAGCCAGCAGACCCAATCACCATTGAAGCAATGACGCCAAACTTTAACTGGGCATTCCTAGGTGTAATCACCTGGATCTTCATGGCCGCTGGCGGTGCAGAGTCGGTCGCGGTTTACGTAAACGACATCAAAGGCGGTCACAAGTCTTTCGTTAAAGTAATCATCATTGCGGGTATTTTTATTGGTGCGCTGTACTCGGTGGGTTCTATCCTGGCTAACGTATTCGTATCTCGCGAAGAGCTTAAATTCACTGGTGGTTCAGTACAGGTTTTTGAAGGCTTAGCACTCTACTTCGGCTTACCTGAAATTCTTATGAATCGCTTTGTGGGCATCGTTTCTTTCACTGCGATGTTAGGCTCGCTACTGATGTGGACAGCAACACCGGTTAAGATTTTCTTCTCTGAAATTCCTAAAGGTATTTTTGGTGAGAAGACAGTCGCTCTTAACAAACAAGGCGTACCGGAGCGTGCTGCTTGGGTTCAGTTCTTCATCGTGATTCCGTTGATGTTCATCCCAACACTCGCGTCTGACACGGTGCAAGATTTGATGAGCACCATCATCAACATGACTGCAGCAGCTTCTATGCTACCGCCACTGTTCATCATGATCGCGTACCTACATTTGCGCCTGAAACTCGATCACCTACCACGTGATTTCCGCATGGGTTCTCGCCCTGTTGGTATCGCTGCGGTATCGATTCTTATCAGCATCTTTACCGTGGGTTTCTTTGCATCGACCTTCCCAACGGGTGCTGACATCATGACCATCATCTTCTATAACGTCGGCGGCATCGTGATCTTCTTGGGTTACGCATGGTGGAAATACGGTCAATACGAGAAAAGCTTGTCTGCAGAAGAGAAAAAGCTAGAAGCACGACCAGAACCAGTAAACGCCTAAGCCAATCCTACATCCTTGTTAAAAATTCTAAGGCACTCCTCATTTGGTGAGTGCCTTTTTATTTCCCTTGTTCTATTCCTTAATTTTCATTCAATTATCAGATACTTCCCACACTAACTATTTGCCTATAAATTCAACTAAACCTCAAAATAAAATGCAGGTAAATATTTTACTAAAATAGATCACACTTTTAGAGTGATTTAATTTTAAACACGAAAATAATCATTAATATCGGTTTTGCGATCGTAAGTGAGCTGACCGTATACGCCTTGAAGAGCAACCCATATTAGAAGTCAGAACAACCTACGAAGCTTCATTTATCAACCCGAAACAGAAGTGAATAAAATGAAACCTAGTTTTACTAAAATTACTCTTATTACTAGTTGTATTCTTGCTGCTCTAACGGCGAATGCCCACGCTAATGAAACCGCTGCTAACCACAGCGACACTCAGCCCCCTAAAACAGAATCTGAAACACTTTTTGACTTCTATGGTGAGCTTGGCCTTGGTGGTCATGTTGCCCTAGAAGGTGATGACAAAGGCCGCTACGCAGACGGCACTTACATTGAAGCAGGCTTGGCTATCGAGCATGGCAATTGGTTTGGTCTTGCTTACATGGAAGGCTGGACAGTTCAAGCCGATGACGAAGGCAATGCATGGGCGACTGGCCACGGTTGGGGCGGCTTCGAAGGTGGTTTTAACCGCTTTTACGCAGGTTACCGCACTGATGCAAAAACAGAATTTATTGTCGGTCGTATGGACTCATCTCTTGATGACGTTCAATGGTGGGGTGACCCAACGGTAGAGTACGGCTACGCGATCTCAAACACTCGTGACGTACACGTGGGTGTGAAGATCCAAAACCTAGAAGGCAAGCTGCGCTACAGCGTTTCCTTCGCTCCAGAATCTGACTTTTCAGAAGACGATGCGTTGATTCACTTCGGTAAATACGACAACTTTGCAGACCAATGGAAAGACAAAAACGCCATGGTCAACGGTTATGTCCAATACGACCTGACTGACGACCTAACGCTAATGGGTGGCGGTGAAGTTCGTAACAACGACGGTGGCGAACTTCTACTATTAGGTGCCGAGTACAAAAACTTTGCTACTCGTGTTTGGCACGACACTGACAAAGGCAACCAAGAATCGTTTGGTAGCGAGTCTGGTATTCAAACCAGCGCTTGGTACGAAGCCGCACAAGGTGTTTACCTATCTGCTGCCTACAACTACGTCAACTTTGATGGTGATAACGGCGAAAAAGAGATCACTTCTTACATCAACGCAGGTGTTTGGTACGAATACGGAAACGGCGCGTTTGCGACTGCTTTCGATAGCCGCTTTGGCGTAGGTAGCGACACTGAAATTGGCGACGCACAAGTGTTCGCAATGCAATACTTCTACTGGTAATAACAGGAAATCACTATGAAACTGAACAAATCATTCGCAGCTATCGCTATTGGCGCAGCACTTGTTGTTACTGGTTGCGCATCAAATACAGGCTCTGAAGAGCTTCAAGCAAACCAATTTAAGAACGTTATCGACCGCACTGGCTCACCAGAATACATGCGAGACTACGACTTCGATGACCATCAACGTTTTAACCCGTTCTTCGACCTAGGAGCATGGCACGGTCATTTGCTACCAGACACAGCTGAAGGCATGGGTGGCTTCCCTGGAACGGCGCTACTTACTGAAGAATACATTAACTTCATGGCGGATAACTTTGACCGCCTAAGCGTGTTCAAAGATGGCAAAAAAGTTGAATTCACGATGGAAGCTTACAGCCTACCGGGCGCATTGATTCAGACCCTAAAATCTGACGATGTAACGGTCGAGATGACAATGCGTTTCGCTTCTAACCGTACCTCTCTACTGGAGACTAAAATCACCACTGACTCGCCAGTTGAGTTGGTGTGGGACGGTGAACTGCTTGAAAAAACACACGCGAAAGAAGGCGTCGCGCAAACCGATAAAACCATTGCCGAGACTTACCCTGATTACAATCGCCAAATCGTTGCAACCGACGACGGTCTAAAGGTCACTTTCGGTAAAGTGCGTTCAACGTGGGATCTGCTGACTTCAGGCGAGTCTGAGTACCAAGTTCATAAATCGATTCCAACCCAAACCAAGGTCGATGGCTTAACGTTTACTTCAACTGCAAGTATTGAAGAATCAACCACCATCTACACCACATACTCACACGTGTTAACGGCAGAAGAAGCAAAAGCGGAACAGCCTGAGATCAAAAAGATCATGGCAAACCCTACCGATTTCTTAGCGGCATCGGAAGCGCGCTGGGAAGGTTACCTAGAGATGGGGTTAACCAACCCGAATGCGACGCCAGAGCAAGAGCGTGTTGCGGTAAAAGCGATGGAAACCCTAAACGGTAACTGGCGTGCCGCAGCCGGTGCGATGGAGTTTGACTCTGTAACACCTTCGGTAACGGCGCGTTGGTTCTCAGGCAACCAAACATGGCCATGGGATACATGGAAACAAGCTTACGCGATGGCGCACTTCAACCCAGACGTAGCGAAAGACAACATCCGCGCAATGTTTGCCTACCAAATTCAAGCTGACGACCCTGTTCGCCCTTGGGATGAAGGTTACGTGCCAGATCTATTGGCTTACAACCTAAGCCCAGAGCGTGGCGGTGACGGTGGTAACTGGAACGAACGTAACACCAAGCCTAGCCTAGCGGCATGGGCGGTAATGGAAGTTTACAAAACCACCAGCGATGAAGCTTGGCTAGAAGAGATGTATCCAAAGCTAGTGGCTTACCACGACTGGTGGCTACGTAACCGTGATAACAATGGCAATGGCGTTCCAGAGTATGGCGCAGCGCGTGATAAAGCACACAACACACTAGAAGGCGAAATGTACTTTACTGTGGTTCGTGGCGACAAACACGAGACCGTCGTCGGTCAAGCGGCACTGGATAAAGTGATTGCAGAAGGTAACTATGACTACATCGAGAGCCCAGCTCAAACCGCGGCATCTTGGGAATCAGGTCGTGATGATGCGGCAGCCTTTGGTTTCATCGATAAAGACCAGCTAGACGCCTACGTTGCCAACGGCGGAAAACGCAGTGATTGGGATGTTGAATTCGCTCAAAACCGCGCGGAAGACGGCACCCTGTTAGGCTACTCACTGCTACAAGAGTCCGTTGACCAAGCAAGCTACATGTACAGCGATAACAAGTACCTAGCGGAAATGGCTGACATCTTAGGCAAAGAAGCGGAAGCGAAAGAGTTCCGTGAAAAGGCTGAGCACCTATCGAACTATATCAACACCTGTATGTTCGATGAAGGCACGAACTTCTACTACGACATTCGTATTGAAGATAAGCCGTTAGCCAATGGTTGTGCTGGTAAACCGATTGTAGAACGTGGCAAAGGCCCTGAAGGTTGGTCACCACTGTTCAACGGTGCAGCAACCCAAGCACACGCGGATGCGGTGGTCTCTGTGATGAAAGACACCTCAGAGTTCAACACCTACGTACCACTGGGCACTGCAGCGCTATCTAATCCAGCATTCGGCCCAGATATTTACTGGCGTGGACGCGTATGGGTAGACCAGTTTTACTTCGGCCTGAAAGGAATGGACAGCTACGGTTACCGTGATGATGCGATTGAAATGGCAGGCGCTTTCTTCGACCACGCTGATGGCTTGGTACAAGACGGTCCTATCCGCGAGAACTACAACCCATTAAACGGTGAGCAGCAAGGTGCGCCAAACTTCTCTTGGAGTGCAGCTCACTTGTACATGCTTTACAACGATTTCTTTACTGACGCAGAGTAAGTCAAAGCTTTAACATCGTTCTAAAACCACTACAAAAACAAAGGCACCCAACATGATGTTGGGTGCCTTTTTATTTGAGTCGACTTTCAGTTCATTTAGGTTACTGTAGCATTTGGCCTACCATGATCCTTTTGCTCTACAAGCAGACCATCAAGCCTCTATGCACCAAAGAATCGAACCTGATAACGGTAGTGCTCTTGTGTTAATTTGAACTCATCATGCACACTTGGCGTCCATGAATCATCTCCACCAACCCCCATATGAAAGCCATCGATGTAAACAAACAACTGGTCTTGCTCGGTGAGATCACAAGGGTGTTTGGCCTGCACAAGTTGCTGCTGTCCAAAGCGGCTGACCGAAAAATGAAAATCGCCCTGTAATTTAAATCCGCCAATAACGGCTTTACGCACATCACAACGCAACCCACAATCGGACGGGAAAATATAAGGAGTATGCATCTGCTCTATGCTCTGCTGATAGCGACCAATATGAGCCGAGCTTTTTCTGTCTGGGTAGTTTTCATGTGGCCCACGACCAAACCATGTCACCTCATTCGACGTCTCTTTTAGCGCGAAGGATAAACCAACACGTGGCAGTGATGGCAGACCTTTGGCGGCCTGAACATGCACATCGATAATCACTTCGCCATCAGAGAACAATTGATATTGCCAAGTCGACAATAGGCGTACTTGCCCTTCAACAACATGAGCAATTTTCGACATCACAAACACTTTGTTTTCATGCGTGAAGAAGGAGAAATCAATGCACTCTGGCGTCAGAGAATTTAATCCCGCGACTTGCCATCGCGCTATCCATGAGTTGGGATCAACGCGATTTGCTTCACTCACACCAATATCATTATCCAGTGGTGCACGATAGAAGTTATCACGGATGCCACTGGCAAGCTGTTCAACACCGTCTTTCAACCAACTTTCCACATAGCCCGTTATGCGGTCGAACTCAACGCGATAACGCGCACCGACAATAGCGAGTCGCTCTTCACTCTCGATGACCTGCGGTGGATGCTCAGAGATATTATCATCCAGCACCAGTTGTGATGATGTAGGTAAAGTGAGTTGCTCGGTTGCTGTAACGTGACCTTTACTTGCCCACTTAGTATCTTGATGTAATCTCACTTCTAGATTTAGGTGGTTGAGCGCATTGGCCTTTTGAGGAAGCACAATGCCATCTAACTCAATCTGAATGCTGGACTCTGGTTCTAACAACAGTTCAATGTTGCCACAACTTTGCTCTTCTCCATCTTGAGCAATCGACCAATAAAGGGTTTCTTTATCACTTGAGCAAAATAGCTTCTCGCTGCGCACTTCAATCACTAAAGGCTCAGTCGATATCAGAGCGAATTGATAAAACTGTTGCGCTTTTTTTACCTCGAACAAGCTCGGGTGCGGGGTTCGGTCTGGAAACACCAATCCATTGATACAGAACTGACGATCATTAATCTCATCACCAAAATCGCCACCATAGCCCCAATAAGGCTTACTTTGTGCTTCGGTTTTGGTGATGCCTTGATCAACCCAGTCCCAGATAAAACCACCTTGCAGCCTTGGATTATCGCGAAAGGCTTGCCAGTATTTATCAAAGCTACCCAAGCTGTTGCCCATCGCGTGTGCGTACTCACATAAAATCAGCGGACGCTGCTCATTCGGCAATGCAATCGCTTTGCGAATTCCGACACGCGGCGTCACTTCTGGTTGATGAGCGACAACAGGTAAGTCCCAATCCACGCGCGCATACATCGGGCACAGAATATCGGTAGCTGCGGTATCCGCCCCACCTCCTTCATATTGAACAGGTCGAGTTGGGTCGCTCTGTTTAACCCATTGATAGAGTGCATGATGGTTACGGCCAATCCCTGACTCATTGCCCAGTGACCAAATGATCACGCTAGGGTGATTTTTATCGCGTTCGACCAAGCGAGTCATGCGACGCATATAAGCATTTAGCCAAGAGGCATCGTCTGATAGGCGGCACATGGGTACTTGCCCGTGTGTTTCGATGTTTGCCTCATCAACCAAGTACAACCCATATTCATCACACAGTTCATACCAAAGTGGGTGATTAGGATAATGAGCGGTTCGCACCGCGTTGAAGTTGTTTTGCTTGATGAGCTTAATGTCTTGAATCATGCCCTCGCGAGTCATGGTATGCCCGAGTTCAGGGTGATGCTCGTGTCGATTCACCCCTCGAATTAGCAGCGGCTTACCATTTACTATAAGCAGCCCATCGCTGATCTCGACACTGCGAAAACCGACATCGTAGGCCTCACAATCAAGTAGTTCGCCTTGTTCATTCTCTAACGAGATAACACAGCGATAGAGATAGGGAGACTCAGCACTCCATTTTTTGGGGTTAGCAACGGAATTTTGGCTGTATGCCACTTCCTGCCAAGGCCCTTTTTCATCGACATATCGTTGGCCAAAACCGACAACATCAGGTTCAATGACTTTCTGACCTTGCGCATCATACAGTTCAATTTTTACCTGATGAGCATCACTACTCTCATCACTGTTTTTTGATATTTTCACATCAACACAGAGCTGCGCGTCGCGATAGGCAGCGTCAAATTGAGTTTCGATTTTTACGTCTTCGATCGCTGTCTTCGGCTTAGTGAGCAATGTAACGTCGCGGAATATGCCGCTCAGCCACCACATATCTTGGTCTTCAAGATACGAGCCATCTGACCAGCGTAACACCATAACTGCTAACGCGTTTTCTCCCGCTTTGACAAACGCCGATAGGTCAAACTCAGCTGGCAAACGGCTGTCTTGTGAATAGCCAACCCACTTGCCGTTACACCACAAATGAAAAGCAGAGTTGACGCCATCGAACACAATTCTGTGGGTATTCGCCAATGCTTGCTCTGTGCATTGAAAAGAGGTTCGGTATAGCCCTGTCGGGTTATCTCGAGGCACAAATGGCGGGGTATCTGCAAACGGATACTTCACATTGGTATAAATCGGTTTGTCATAGCCTTGCATCTGCCAGTTACTCGGAACCTCAATCGAGTTCCAGGTTGCATCGTCAAAATGCTCTGCAACCATGGCTTCACTAACTAACTCTGGCGCATCAAACAGCTGAAACTTCCAGACACCATTTAAAGATTTGGTATTCGAAGCTGTTCGTGTAATAGCACCTTCTCGAGAGGCATACGCCTTCAAAGGAGCATGCGCTTCCAGAACGTTATGATGTGTAATGTGTTGATTTTCCCACTCACAAGCGGAGATGATTTGAGAGAAGCTTCTCATTAACTGTTCCTTGCGATAAACCGTTCAGAGTGTGTCATTGTCAATATGACTTAACTGCCTTTAGCCAATGGCAGTGGCAACGAGATGAGTCGCACCATAAATACTATTGACGATGACACATACAGAGTGATGAAAGCCGCAGCGACAATTGCTGCGGCTTGGTCTCAATTACTTAAAGGCGCGTTTGCTTACCTTGTCTAGCTTCTTAAGAATCTTATCGATACGTTCAGGGTGAACCATAAACTCTTGGAAGCCTTTCATCCCCTCTTTTGCCATCGCTGGGTTGGTGTCGCGATCATAGAACTGTGCAGTACCATCACTCGCTGCCAACATAGCAACACCTTTGTCTAAGAACGGATCTGACTTAGCTTTCGCTTTGTTGTTGGTCGGGATCTGCAGCAGCATCTCATTGATTAGCTGTTGGTTCTCAGCACGAGCGACAAACTCTAAGAACTTACGAGCATCGGCTTTGTTCTTCGCTTTTGATGGAATGTGCAGAGTATCCATTGGCGCATCTTCTGCCATTGGCACGCTTGGGTCGATGACTGGAAATTGGAAGAAATCCATTTTGCCGTCCAGCTCCGCAGGGAAGTTTGGCGTAATGAAATTACCCATTAAGTACATCGCTGCCTTACCGTTGTATAGGAAAGGTTGCGCTTCTTGCCAAGAGTAAGATGCGTGGTTATCTAAGAAGTAGCCTGGCTCAACCAACTCAGCCCAGTTAGCGAATGTTTTCTTCACACGCTCATCGGAGTAAGGGACCTTGCCATCCATCAATTGGATATGGAAATCTAAGCCATTGGTACGCATGTTGATGTAATCGAACCAGCCAGCTGCCGTCCACAGATACTTAGTACCGATGGTAAATGGTGTCACGCCGTTTTCTTTTAGCGTTGCTGACGCCGACTTTAGCTCTTCCCAAGTTTTTGGTTCAGCAATACCGTACTGCTCAAAGATGTCTTTACGGTAGTAGATACCCCATTGGTAATACGTGTAAGGCACACCATATTGCTTGCCTTGCACCGTCATCGCAGGCGCCGCTGCTGCAAAGTCTTGCTTCATGTTGTTGTCTGCCCAGATGTCACTCACATCTTCAAACAAGCCACGATCAACAAACGCCTTCATACGGTTACCGGCATACCAGAACACCACATCCGGTGGCGAGGTCACCAACCAGTTACGAATCGTGGTTTTATACGACTCATGGTCATACAGGTTGTACTTAACCGTGATATCAGGGTTCTCTTTTTCAAAGCGACTGATGATCTCACTCCAAGCCTCTTTTGGGGCCGGATCGGAGGCGTCTGAGTTGATGACCAAGGTTCCTGCGAACGCTGTAGTCGAGACGGAGGCAGCAAGCACTGCAGTTGCAGCGATATGTTTCACGTATTTCATATGTAGGTCCTTGTTATAGAGCGGGGCTCACTAAGTCCAATTTTTATTATTGTGCTGGGTAGAGTTATTCGTGCTTTGGTTACTCTCGGTGTATCCATTTAAAGTGGATTGTTTACATAACGGCTCCTACTTTGAGGAGCCCTCATTGAATATTTAGCCTTTGGTCGCCCCCAAAGTCAGGCCGGCAATAAAGTGCTTCTGCATGGTAAAGAACAGCACAACGGGTGGAATTGCGGCGACTACTGCACCCGCTGACATGAACTGCCATGACGCCAACCACTGGCCTTGAAGTGAACTTAAACCAGCAGTCACTGGACGCACTTCATCACTTTGAACCAGAACCAACGCCCAGAAGAAATCATTCCAGATAAAGGTAAACACTAAGACCGCAAGTGCAGCTAGCGCCGGGCGAACCAGCGGCAGAACCACATGCCAGAATATTTTCCATTCACTGACCCCTTCTACACGCGCGGCTTCGATCAAAGCATCAGGAATACCGACGATAAAGTTGCGCATAAACAGAGTACAAAAGCCGGCTTGAAAGGCGATATGGAAGAAGATTAGAGCCCAGTGTGTATCGTACAGACCTAGGTTAATCGTCAGGTCACGTACCGGGATCATCAGGATCTGGAAGGGAACAAAGTTACCCGCAATGAACATCGCAAAGATCCAGAGGTTAGCTTTGAAGTTGTATTTAGCTAATGCGTACCCCGCCAATGTCGAGAGAGCAACCGCTCCCGCCACCGCTGGTAAAGTGATGATCAAGCTATTGATTAGGTACTGCCCCATCGACGTCGAGGTGAAGACCTGAGTGTAGTTTTCAATAAACTGAATCTCGCTTGGCCAGCCCCAGTAGTTACCTTTGTTGATGTCTTCCATCGAACGAATCGAGGTCATCATCACTGCAATAAGAGGAAGCAGCCACATGACAATAGAGATTGGCAGAGCCACTCGATAACTGATATTGGTAAAGCGTCCTGCTTTTTGAATCGGTTGTGGATACATTATTTTTCACTCCTCAACATACGCCACAAGAAGTAAGCGATATAGATATCCATGATCAGGAATAGAACAACGGAGACCGCAGCGCCATAACCCATTCGGTAGTTAAAGATCGACTCTTCGTACATTTGATACGCCAGTACTGTAGAGCTTCCCCAAGGACCACCTGCGGTCATGGTTGCCACTAAGTCAAATGAACGCAGTGCACCAATCACGGTGACGACCACGGCAATAAAAGTGGCTGGTCGCAATTGAGGCAGCACTACATACCACAACATTCGCCATTTCTTGGCTCCATCCAGTCGTGCTGCTTCCAGTTGCTCAGGGTCTAAGTTGTTCAACCCTGTTAAGTACAAAATCATGCAGTAAGAGATTTGTGGCCACAGGCCTGCCACGATAATCCCGTAGGTAACGTAATCTTCATTGGCGAGAATGGAGATAGGCTCAAAACCAAGTGAACCTAAGACTATATTGAACAGGCCAAAGGATGGGTCGTAAAACCAGGCAAACACTAAGCCCACAACCACTTGTGAGATAACAAATGGAAAGAAGAAGAGAGACTTAACAACACGGATGCCTTTCACTTGTTGGTTGAGAAAGAGGGCAATAGCCAGACCACAAGGTGGCGCAAGCATAAAGAAGATCAACCAAAGGAAGTTGTTAGTCAGTGAGGTGTAGAACGCATCGGAGTCAAATAGCTCACGATAGTTCTCTAGCCCGACCCACTCTTTCTCACCAAGTCCATCCCACTCGAAAAAACTCAACCAGATACTGTCCACAATCGGAAAGATCACATAGAGCGAGAAGATTGCTATTGCCGGTGTTAAAAACAGCCACGGCGACAGCTTAGAGCTGATGCGCCTTTTCTTTCTGGCTGATGGGATGCGATTTTCTGGGTATATCGTTTTCACAGATTGCACCATTTTCCCAAATTCCTTGTCTTCATAGCTTTGTTTACAATTCCATTTGTTTCAAAGTTAATCGGCGAAACATCATCAAATTGCTAAGCTTTAATCGTAACCATGCTCAAATATTAATCTCAGCAATCATATTGTGTATCGTTATGTTTAAATTGTGTAAACGATTCCACAAAAAACGGAATACTTTGTAAAATTTGTATGAGCCGGATCAATAAATCGTGCGAGGCACCTAACAAATTTCTGATGAATGCGTATGTTTTAAAGGCAAAGTGATGTAGTCCAACAAGGCAAGGAGATAGCATGGCTGATATCAGCTTAAAAAAGGTCATTAAGCGTTATGGTGATGTACAGACCATCCATGGTGTTGATCTAGAGATAACCAACGGTGAGTTCGTTGTTTTTGTTGGTCCGTCAGGTTGTGGTAAGTCGACACTGCTTCGCTTGGTGGCTGGTTTAGAAGAGATTACCGAAGGCGAAATTCATATTGGCGACGAGCTAGTCAACGATGTTGACCCAGCTGAACGCGGTGTTGCCATGGTATTCCAATCTTATGCACTCTACCCACACATGACCGTGGAAGAGAACATGGGCTTTGGTTTAAAAATGAATGGCGTCGCTAAAGAGACCATTGAAAAGCAGGTCACCAGTGCCGCTAAGACTCTACAACTCGAACACCTATTAAAGCGTAAACCAAAAGAGCTTTCAGGTGGTCAACGACAAAGGGTCGCTATTGGTCGTGCAATTGTTCGTAATCCAAAAGTGTTCCTATTTGATGAACCACTCTCAAACCTAGATGCAGAACTTCGTGTCGATATGCGTCTACAAATCGCTAAATTACATCAAGATCTACAAAACACCATGATTTATGTCACCCACGATCAGGTCGAAGCGATGACGTTGGCCGATAAAATCGTGGTGCTTAGAGACGGTAGAGTCGAACAAGTCGGCTCACCATTGGAGCTTTACCACAGCCCACAAAATGAGTTTGTGGCTGGCTTTATCGGCTCACCGAAGATGAACTTCTTACCGTGCGTAGTGGGCTCTTGCTCAGAGAGTCATGCTCAACTTTCGATTAATGGTAATAGCCAAATCACCCTACCCCTTCCAAGTCAAAAGTTAGCAGAAGGACAACAGCTAACACTCGGTATCAGACCAGAGCATTTAGAGATTAACGGCGGCTCTGATATAACGATTGAGTTTCAAAGTGAAGTGGTTGAGCGACTTGGTAATAGCACCTACATGTTTGGTCAATCTTGCGGTATTGACGGCTTTAAAGTGCATCTTCCTGGCGACCAAGAGGTTTCTCGCTATCAATCTCTAGAGCTAAACTTCTCTGCAAAAGACTGTCATCTATTCGATACACAGGGGCAGCGAATCGACTAGCTATACGCGTATACAAAGCCAGTCTGCGCACTGGCTTTGCCTTTCCAACGCCCTCCTCTCTTACCCTATCTACTCCCTCAAGCTCGCTGGATAGGGTAAACGTTACCAAAAAAGTGACATTTTCAGCTCTAAATCCGGCTCTTTTTGACCTTGTAGGTAATCCGGACATTATTTTGATAGTTGTTTTCTTAATAAGCACTACACTAAAGCCTCACCCTTCCTTTTTTTGAGAAAATCTAAATGCCTAATGCTGATTCCAACCTAAACAAACGTATGGGAATCGTTGCGCTCACTTGGCCAATATTCATCGAAGTTCTACTGCGAACTGCTCTCAACACCAGTGATGTATTCATGCTATCTGGATACTCAGACAAAGCCGTATCAGCGGTTGGTGTTATCTCGCAAATCTCATTTTTCCTGATCATTGTCTCCACCATGGTGAGCAGCGGAACAGGTATCTTGATTGCACAATACAATGGTGCGTCTCGTGACCAAGAGAGTGCGCATGTCGGCGTAGCCAGTATTGTCCTAGCCGTCATCACGGGCGTTTTATTGAGTATCCTAGCGGTGTTAGGCGCTGAATATTTCATTCCGCTCTACCAGCTTGAAGCGCAAGTGGAGCAGTACGCTCAAGAATATCTGTTTATCAGTGGTGCTCTGACTTTTAACGTCACTATAGGCGTAGTACTGACTACGATTCTTCGCAGCCACGGCTATTCAAAATCACCAATGGTCATCAATATGATTGCTGGTGTTATCAACGTTGTAGGTAACTACTGCGCGCTATATCAACCGTTTGGATTGCCCGTTTACGGTGTTCAAGGTGTGGCAGTCGCGACCGTTTTCAGCCAAGTCATTGGTATGTTTATCTTAATTGGTGTCGTTAAAAGCAAAGGGATCGACCTTCCGGTGAAACAATTTAGGTCTATCCCTAAATCTATCTACCAAAAGATCATCAAAATTGGCTCTATGAATGCGGGTGAGGTGCTATCTTACAACATGGCTCAAATCAGCATTACCTTCTTTGTGGTACAGATGGGAACATCATCACTGGCGGCGTTTACTTACGCGCAGAACATCGCTCGTCTTTCTTTTGCGTTCGCTCTCGCTATTGGTCAGGGTAGCCAGATTCAGACAGGTTACTACATTGGTAAAGGCTGGATTGATGAGATCACCACACGAGTACAGCGATACTTTGTCGTAGGTTTTATCGCATCAACCGTGATCACCTGTTTGATATACCTATTCCGATTCGAGATCTTAGACGTCTTTACTCAAGACCCTGAGATCATCGCCCTGACCGCAGGCCTGATTGCAGGCTCAATACTGCTTGAAGCGGGTCGCGTGTTTAATCTGATTTTTATCTCTTGCTTAAAAGCCGCCGGCGACATTCAGTTCCCGGTAAAAATGGGCATATTGAGCATGTGGGGCATTGGGGTTGCCATGAGCTATGTGCTTGGCGTGCACTGGGGCTATGGAGTGTTCGGCGCTTGGATGGCGATTGCGATGGATGAATGGTTCCGAGGCATCATTATGGCTCACCGTTGGCGAGCAAAGAAATGGACCAAGTACTCTTTCTAACATTCGGTGAACAGATTTAATTTTCAATAATATCTATATAAAGATTCTTTATAGCGGCCAATTATCAAAGTTGAGCTTAAGCATTATGCTTAGTTCATTCGCTAACCGATAGCGATGAACAAAACTATTGATAACAAGAGTGCGGCAAGCACAAAGTGGAGATTACATTATGTCTTACTATTCAGTACTAGAAGTTACCCCAACAACAGACGCATGGGTTGCCGATTACATCGGTCCAGCAAATAAGCTGGTTGCACAATATGGTGGAAAATACCTTGCCCGTACTTCTAGCCACGAGCGTTTAGAGGGCGATGCAGAACAACCCGCTCTACGTATCATTATCGAATGGCCTTCAAAGCAAGCCGCAATTGATTTTATGAACGATCCTGAATACGTCCCTCACCTCCAGGCTCGCACCGCTGGCTCTGTTAGCCATCACGCACTTATCGAAGGCAAAGACGATCTCGCTTAATCATACTAAGCATGAAAATTCGAACAATGAAGTAAAGCCGCTCCCTTGACCAATGCAGCGGCTTTTTGTTTGCGAGTTCAGCAATCATCAAAGAGGAGAGTGATGTTAAAAAAGAAAAAGCGCTAGGGGGAGCTAGCGCCAACCAACTAAATCCGTTTAGTGTGGGAGAGTTTTCAACTATATCAAACCGTTATAGTCGATACTAAAAACTTAGGTAAACGAAATTCTTATTCGTTACAACTGTAAAAAGCTATAATTTAAGTATAGTCAGATTCTACCAATTGGCGTGATTTTTAGAGAAAAAATACAAAATTTTGCCGTCTTCAATGCCCCACCGATACATTGAAAAGATTCCTATCTGAGCTAACTTTAAACAAGGGCATAAAAACTAACAACTTAGTGAGGGCGGCATGGAATCAGAGGGACAATCTTCCGACCCTACTCATGAAAAATCACCTTCAGACTTTTGCTACTCTTTTCGCCACGAGTTCAATAGAAACAAAATTATCTTGTACCATGTGTTTCTGACTACTCTTTTTACCCTGTCGGTTAGCCACTTGGTCGATCATAGTGTTACCTATAGCGTAACTAGCTATCTGAACTTACTATCCATTATTTGTTATATCAGTTTTATTTTGTGGCTCGTATCTTACTGCGGCTTACTCTTGTTCCGAAGAGAGCCAAGACCAATTACAAAGCTCATCCAGAAACTGAAAATACTGCTCACCCCCATTTCTAAACCTTTATTTTTCGTATTATTAGTATTTGCTCTTAATGTCGCCTTTTCTAACTACACCTTCTTTAAGGCAATTATTCCCTATATCAATCCATTTTATTTGGATCTTGATTTTTATCGGATTGATAAATGGTTGCATTTTGGCTACTCACCATGGGAAATCACACACTACCTTTTTCCAGGAGAGCTGTTTTCGCTGTGCTTGAACATCATGTACAACTGCTGGTTTTTTCTTATGTGGGGAATGCTGCTTTATTTTATTTTATATCGAAAAGACAACTTGTTACGTGCTCAATTTTTACTAACATTTCTGACTAGCTGGCTGATTATTGGCAATGTTTTAGCAGTACTATTCTCGTCAGCAGGTCCGGCGTTTCTGCATCACTTCGACAGCCAAGATCTCTATGAGCCTCTCATGCAAACTTTAGAGGTACAAAACAACCTTCTAGTAGAAAGTGGCTATATCCCTTTGTGGGCTCTATCAACGCAAGACATGCTTTGGAGCAGCTATCTAGAGCCATCAGGTGGAGTGGGTACAGGCATATCAGCAATGCCGAGTATGCATGTAACAATTGCTGTGCTTCTGGCTATCGCATCCTACAGGTTAAATAGACGCTTAGGGTATGTCGCTTGGATATACGCGATTTTTATACAAATTGGTTCGGTTCATTTGGCATGGCACTACGCAATCGATGGGTATTTAGGCGCGCTGCTTGTGCTTACCCTCTGGCATATGATTGGCTATCTATTGCAGCGTTTTCACCCTCAAATAAATGATGACTAGAATTGAAAGTTGCGTTGCGTATTATTCATTCATGATGGTTCGATCTATCGCGCTAGTGACTAATTTTCTTAAATGTTTGTTCTTATCATCACACTGTTTTCCTTTTCGATAGATCAACTGAATATCAAAATCCGGAACATCAATAGGCGGTTTAATTGCAATAAGACTATCATCCACAACTTCAGGCTCACTTCTTGCCACTAGTTTCGGCACAATACAAAGGATGTTCCGTCCCCTAATCAACCGCTTAATCGTCAGAAAATTGCTCGACGACAGGGCTACTTTTCGGTGCATACCGATCTCAGCCAGTTTGCTATCGACACCCGTTCTTAATTCGCCATTTGGAGATACTAATGCATGTTCTACAGAGACAAACTCTTCGATAGAAATTGGATCTCCGAACTTCAAACGATGTCGATCATAGAGACAAACATGTTGTTCTGTGTATAGATGTTTAGTTCGATACAGTGAGTGGATCTCTCCAAAACTACCTATTGCCAGATCCAGTTTTGCATCTTCAAAAACTTGTTGATAATTGGATCGGTTAACATTAAAGAATACGACTTGAGAATGGGGAGACTCACTTTTTATATAGTCAAAGATACTCGGCCCAAACATCTGCTCTGCGTAGTCTGTAAGACCTATTTTCCATGTACCTTGATAAGAATCGACATCAAACACTTTAGACATCAATACTTCAGACTGAATTGTGCTCAGCAACTCATCAACAGTCACTGACAGCTCTATTGCCCGCTCAGTCGCTTCCATTCGACTCCCAACTCGCTCAAACAGCGGATCATCAAATAGTTTTCGAAGCCTCTGCAAGCTATGACTCATTGCTGACTGACTCACATAACAACGCTCAGCAGCCTTACTCACACTGTTGGTTTTATACAAAGCCTGTAGGGCAATCAATAAGTTAAGGTCAATCCCTTTCCAGTTAAAATCGGCCACCTGATAATCCCATATGATTCATAACAACAATTAAAACAATTAATTTGAATCATAGTACAACTCCACCTAAATTAACCACAAACATTTATTTGGATACGATAATGCTTTCAATTTTTAAGACGTTTTTCTGGCTTGGCTGGATTAGCTTTGGTGGTCCAGCGGCACACATTGGATACTTTCGTAAAACGTTCGTAGAAAAGCTTAACTGGCTTTCTGACGAAGAGTACGGACAAATTGTAGCGCTTAGCCAGTTCTTACCTGGCCCTGGCTCAAGCCAAGTTGGCTTTGCTCTAGGCTACAAAAAAGGTGGCTTAGCCGGTGCTATTGCTGCATTTGTTGGTTTCACATCGCCATCTGTCATCTTAATGCTTGTATTGGCAATGGTTAGTGGTCAGTTCTTAGAGAGTTCCTTATTTAACTCGATCATTCATGGACTAAAACTACTGGCTGTCGTTGTGGTTGCTGACGCGACATTTGGTATGTATAAAAACTTCTGCCAATCTAAGACAGCAACAACTCTGTGTGTCATCACCGCAATCGTATTACTGCTGATGCCGGGAATTTGGCCTCAAATCTTAGTTCTGCTGTTCGCTGCATTTATCGGTAGCAAGTGCTTAGTCCCAGAACAAACTCAGACAGTTCAAAATACCAATAAGATTGCTGTCATGCCTCTGGTTATATTTGCAGCCTTATTGATCGGCCTACCACTAGCACGCTCACTTTCACAAAGTGTTGAAGTATTTGGGCTCTTCTATCAAGCTGGTAGCTTAGTATTCGGTGGCGGACATGTGGTACTTCCATTGCTACAAAATGGTATTGGTGATCAGCTGTCTCAAGATGCATTCCTAACGGGTTATGCCGCTGCACAAGCGGTTCCGGGTCCAATGTTCACCCTAGCGACCTATCTTGGCTATGTACTCATGCCTTCAGCACCTATCGCTGGCGCTTTATTGGCAACCATAGCGGTCTTCCTTCCAGGCTTTTTACTGCTACTTGGTGTGCTTAAAAACTGGCAGGCTCTAGTGAGCAAACCTAAAATCGCTGGCGCTTTAACAGGGGTTAATGCTGCAGTTGTTGGCCTACTTCTGGCAGCGCTTTATCAACCGATATTCACGAGTGCAGTAAACAACGGCTTAGACTTTGCGCTGATCATTGCAGGTGTTTGGCTACTAAAATCAGTCAAGATGCCAATCGTTGGCCTTGTAGGTATTTTCATTGCTGCGGGTGTCGTTTTAAACTTTGTTTAGCGTGCGCAGCTTATTGAAAAGAAAAGCGTCACACCAAGGTGTGACGCTTTTTATATTAGCCATATTACTTCAAGACCATATCGACTCGTCGATTTTGCTGTCTACCTTGCGAGGTATCATTGCTTGCAATTGGTACTAACTCACCTTTTGATACACCCTCGAGAGATTCTTTATCGGCCCCTTTCTGCACAAGATAATTCTCAACTGAAGTCGCTCGTCTCAAACCCAAAGAGAAGTTGTACTCCTTGGTTCCGATGCTATCAGTATGTCCCTCAACAAACAGATTAGGATTGTTACGGGTGATCTTCTTCGATAGCTCATCGAGTACGTAAATAGATTCAGGCGTTAAACGATACTTATCGAACTCAAAATACACACGCGCAACCACATCACCACTTTCAAAATCTTCAAAATTTCCTTGCGTGATTAGAAACTCAATACACTTAGGGCTTACCCCTTGTCTCAGTAATTCACGACGCAATTGATCTTGAGGGAAGACATAATCGCTCTCTTGCTCGATCATGGAAAATGGCCCTTGATTAAGCGTCATTGCACGCCCTTTATGAGCTGAAATAGAGTGTTGAAAATTCACATCATCTTGCGAGCAGTAATACTCCAACTTAGTAACTTGGTTTTCAGAGGCGTAACCTGCTTGAGAATAACTAACCAAAAGCAACAGCGGTAATCCTACCCAGTAATTTGACTTTTTCATGTTTTCTCCTTGTTATCAGCGCATTCAGACAACCACTATTTCAAATGACCGATCTCTTCACTAATGAGCTCAAGTATTTTCGCGAGAATCTCTGTCTTGTTTTCAGCTTTGAAAACATTGTCTTCACCGGCACAATCTTTTAACCCTTTATTACTATCAAGGTCATAATCGAACCCAATAACAGCGATTCTAGATAGAACATCATCGCCATCACTCGAAGTTTGGTTATTTAAATAATTACGGATTTTGTCGCACATCCCGTATTGACCGTAGAGTTTCTCAGAAATACCTTTGTGGGATTTTGTTCCCTTATTCGCGATTTTGTTGTCGCCCAAGTCGACTCCATCAGACAGAATAACGATCAAACGACGAGGGTTAGTCCCTTGCATCGCAAGTTGTGCACCACGGATCAAACCTTGGTGAGAAGCGGTATAACCATCGGGTCTAAACGTATTTACTGTATTATTAAATGCCGTGAAACCCGTCGTTGGTAATATGTCGTTAAAAATAGCATCAGGATATATATTAGTTGTTCGACAATTAGATGCGCCTTTTTCATTAAATAAATTATTCACCGTTGAGTTAAAATCAACTCTAACTTCTGTTTTTAGCTTACCATTTTTTATTTTTACTTTAGTCTTATACTTCAATTGATCTAAATAACAGTTATGCTGAGTAACTTTGGTATAGTTGTTGTACCCAGCAAAAGATATCGTGTTATCATCTAAATTAACGTTATCGTTAAATTTTTGAAGTTCGACAGTTACCGCTGCTATTACATCCCTTAAATCTTTGTATTTATCTTGGCTACCGCCGCTCCAACCATCATCCATTGAACCAGAGAAGTCTGAAACAAATACAACATCTACAGGGTTATCTTGGTATTTTCTTGAGATCCCTTGACTGCCAACAACATAATCTTTCCCTATAGTTTCATTACTAGAAAACCAACTATTATGTTCGGTCTCTGCAGTCACCTCATATTGGAAAAATTGCGAACCACCAGATGCTAATCCTGAAACACAATCGGGTATGGCTTGGCAATCAAGTTTTTTTATCGATACAGACTTTATATTTTCTTTGCCCGTAACATAAGCATTAACGTACGCCTTAACAATATTCTTATTTACAGTACTGCCATTAGTACCAATATTGTCATCATTATGTGCCGATACAGCGAGTGCTGCAGCTTCAAGAGCATCATCAAGCCTCGCTTTATCTTGCAGGCCTCTAGCACCATCAGTACTTAAACTAAACAACCCCCAAAGAGATGGAACGAGCAACGCTGTCAATATCCCCGCATGTCCCTTCTGTTTACGAATAGATTTTCTATTTTTCGATAGTAAGATATTCATATTACCTCCCTACTATCACTGACGAAGACTGTACTGTTGTAAATCCCGTATCTGTAAAGTTGGATATCAAGTTTTCAGTCTCGTAACATAGCGTAACTCTGTATAGCGTTGCTTGACGCCCCCAAGAAGTCACTACACTTAAATCCCCTTCTAGTGCTGACAATGCTTGAGCGGGTTGGCAACTCTGCCCGTCATTGTGTGTCACTAGAGCATTGGGTGTTCCATTGGTCTGATAAGTTTGCTCTTCAATCAACATCCCGAATTTGTTGCTATCAAAACCAGTTTGAGTTCGTTGAAAAGAACCTTTGACCACATCATATATTATTTGAGCATCTGAAGATGTCGTCTGATAATCATCGTCATAGAGCTGAGTTCGCTCTTTAAGTAAGTTAACAGACGAAAAAGAGAGTCTATCTAATTTCCCCTTAGTAGATATTTTTATTGCTGTATCAATAGTAAACATTAATAAAACACCTAAAAACAAGGCGACTATAGAGAACTCTAATACAAACGCTCCTTTTTGATTAGATTTCAAATTTATCGCGTTCATATTCTTGTACCACAATAATCTCACGAGACAGCAAGGTCTCGTTATCGATGATATAAGTAAATATACCATCCAGTTCATAGCTCAAATGGTAAATAGCAATACTACTATTTTCTTCGACACCACAAGTTGCACCAGGTGAAGTGTTAGTTGGTGTACAAATATCTGAAATAAGATGTAGATTGGCCATGGTATCCACGTAACGAACTGAAGATTTAACTTTGTTAGCATCAACAAAATTAGACCATACACTACCGCTTTCATTAAGAACGTCTTTAAAGGCGGTTACGTACGCTTCATTTCCTTTCTTAGCTTCACGAGAAGCGTTTGCCATTGCCAAATCAGTTACAGCAGAGACATAAGATAGAAAGCACACTTCAAGCCATGCAGCAATAAAGATCCAAAAACCAAAAAAACCCAAAGCAAACTCTATAGTCACCACTCCATTTTGGGCTCGCCGTTTTTTAAATATTAATTTTCTCACTATGTAATTAGCCATACTCACCTCCTAGTAAGTAAAGCTGATCCGTTAAAGCTGTGTTTTAACGGAATCATTCAGGGAAACATGTTTCAATCCTGTATAGATATGATGCACCTCTTCTGCAGAGTACATCCCCCCTAACAGCGCTTTAACCTGAACGAAATCACCCACCTTTGCGTACGCTAACACAAGATTAGATACGACTTGTTTATCCGCTTGTCCATTTTTATAAACTGGCTCTAAACGTGTTATTGCTCGTTGATAATCAGCCTCTAGAATGTCCATGACTGCTAAGTTATTGCTTATCACTACATCTTCATAAAGAAGCTCTCGAGCTCTTAAGAAGTGCTCTCTGGCACTTTCAAATTTTCCCAATCTAACAAAAACCAATCCCAACAAATTCTCGACTTCAGCAAAATCCGGTCTCTTCTCCAAAGAGCGTTTTCCGTAAACGAGTGCTTGTTGAGGATCGTCTTGCTCAAACTTTACTCTGGCCTTCAAGAAATCCAATTCTGCACTGCGATCCTCTGGTGCAGACATTCTCTCCAAATGGAAATCTGCAGAATCAATATCTCCTACTTCCAAATATGTATTCACCAGCTTAAGTCTTGTATCGTAATTATCATTACTCGCAAGCTCTTGCTTATAAAGTGCTATTAGTTTGTTGTTATCATTCGCATTCTTTAGTAGCGCTTCTTTTGATTTAAACTCCTGATGATTATCTATTGAGCTTATTTGACTGGAAGAGCATGCCGTCAAAACACAACACAAGGCAATTGATATCAGGCAGTTAACCTTTTTAATGATCATTGGCCCAACCCTCCTAGTAATCGCATAATCCCAGGAGCTGTAATCAAAATAACAATAGGGAACATGATGAAAAGTATTAGAGGAATAGACATCTTGGCCGACAGCTTACCGATTTTCTCTTCGAGTTCTAACATATGAACTTCCCTGATATCTTTCGCTAGGTTTGATAAAACCTCATAAATAGATGAACCGTATTGCAAGCTTTGGTTTAACGTCATAACAAAGCTGCGTACTTCGTTTGTAGGCACTCTTGCATACAGCTCTTCTAAAGCACTCTCTAGCCCAACTAATTTTGCTCTCTCATTCGTTTTGTGTAACATATGAGCAATGTCTGCATCGAAACCTTCCATCTCATGCGCTAAATAAGCGACCGATGCCTCAATAGTCATCCCTGTTCTCACGCATACTCCCATCAAATCAAGCAGGTAGGGTAAACGCTCGGAAAGTTTTCTGTGCAGCTTTCTTTTTCTTACTTCTAAGTATAGATCAGGACCGACAACAACGATGACAACCCATAGTGCAATACCAACAACTGTATTGGTTAATTCCATGTGTTGCGCTGACGTATATAAGTAAATCAACACACTACCGATAGCCAATGCTGTATATTTTACCGGCAATAACCACTTATAAAATCGACTATTGTAAAAACCAGCAGATACAAACTTGTTTTCAATATCCCGATCCGACACAGAAAATAACTGACCAAACCAACGGCTTAGAGATTCGATTTTAGATAATTGATTGATCTTGTTATCGTTAATATCAATACCCACTTTTCTCAAAGCGCTACTTCTAGAAAGGCTCTCACTACCTGAGTAAACAAGAACTCCTATTCCAAAAACAATAATCCATATAAATACGAGTATTTTCACACGGTCATCGGTGAACAAGGCTAATAATTCGTCCATCATCGAACTCCCTTCATCAATAACCAAACTATTGATATTCCGATAAACTCACTAGCGAGAACATAATAGAGAATAGGTTTTCCACGTTCATTAAACATCACGAAGTCATAGTTTTCTGGACTAATGAATTGGAGTAAAAATAGGAATAAAAATGGGATTGCTGCTACGATTTTTGCGGAAATACGAGCCTCTGAGGTCAAGGCATACTTTTTCTTATTGATGGAGCGTGCATCAAACATTAAACGGTTGATTCTCGTCATTACCTCTTTGAGTTGCCCACCTCGCTCTAAATTTGCACGTAACGTAATAATAAAAAAGTAAAATGATGGATATGGAAAACGAAGGCAAGCTTTACGGAATACATCATCTGGGCTTTCACCTATTTTCATACGTTCAGCCATTAATCTAAATTCGTTCCCCAAGTCATTGTCTTGAGACTTACCAACATACGAAATCGCATGCATTATACTCTCACCCGCAGATACGGAACTCGCAAGCATATTTAACACATCAGGAAAGGAAGCTTCGAAAAGACGCTCTTCTCTTTGTTTCAACCAAATGCACATCCAGATTGAAGCAATAATCATTATGATCAAAGCAAAGATTGGTTTTTCGACCTTAAATAGCGTTTGAATGATACTCGATGCTACTAGGTAGACGACAAATTCAAATAGGATGATCTTAGCGATAGGAAAACGTCCGACCCTCTTGGTAAAGTTATTCCAACTGGTTGCTAATTTCTGAAGGAACGTTTGCTCGGTCAGGGACTTAAGATTTACAGCTTGCTGGCTGGTCGCAGCAACATGTTCAATCATTACCGTCTGAGTTGCAGTTTTTAAGTAATCATTGGTTTTCTTTTTTTGTAATAGAGGCAAGAACAAAAGTACCAAGCCACCAAAAACTAATAATACGTAATAGATCATGCTACCTTCCCTGCATTCGCGAATAGAGCATCAAGTTGCTGATGCAAGCCGAAGAATTTAGCTTTATCTACTAAAACAGAACGTTGCATTAGACCTGTGGTGACGTAATTTCCTTGTATTTTGCTGTATTCCGGTTGTTGAAGATCGGGTTGGAAGCGGAAGATTTCCTCTAAGACAACATTATCTCCTTCCATACCGATCACTTCAGAGATGCTCATTATCTTACGACTACCGTCGTGAAGGCGGCTCACCTGCACAATGATATCTACAGCACTAACGATCGTTTTTCTGATCGCATCAAGTGGCAAATTTTTGGTTGCCATCATAACCATAGATTCAACACGCCCTAAGGCATCACGAGGGGTATTGGCGTGCAACGTTGACATAGAGCCATCGTGCCCAGTATTCATTGCTTGGAGCATCTCAAAAGCTTCTCCGCCACGACACTCCCCGACGATAATGCGATCAGGTCGCATACGAAGCGCGTTGATTACAAGTGCTCGCTGATCTATCTCACCGGTATTCTCAATACCAGCTTTACGGGTTTCTAAGCGCACTACATGAGGTTGTAGCAGGCTTAACTCTGCCGCATCCTCTATGGTTACTATCCGTTCGGATTCAGATATGTGCTGTGACAAAGCATTAAGCAGTGTGGTTTTACCTGAACCTGTACCTCCGGATATCAAAATATTCAATCGACAACGCGACGCAATCATAAGAATTTGAGCCATTTCTTGACTCATGGATCCATATTCAAGTAACCGTGAGAAATCAATAGCTTGCTTCTTAAACTTACGAATGGAAATACTCGTACCATCAAGCGCTATCGGTGGGATAACAATATTGACACGGCTGCCATCTTGTAAGCGGGCATCACATAAGGGGGAAGAATCATCAACACGGCGCCCAACACGACTTGCGATACGTTTTGCAATATCGATTAACTGGCGCTCGTCGACAAAAGTGACATTAGATTTCTCAACTAACCCATTACGTTCAATAAATATATTGTCGTAACCGTTAATCATAATATCGGTAATAGAGTCATCATCCATCAATGATTGTAATGGCCCTAAACCATGAAGTTCATCAACGAGGCTTTTTACGTACTGATGTCTAGTCACCGATGAGATCGACATTTGGTCTTTATCAATGAGCAGTTCTACAGCCTGTTTGAGCTGGGTTGCTAGCTGATCGCTAGACATAGCATTAATGGCATCGGGCTCTAATGCTTCAAATATCTGACTGCGTATTTCTTTATACGCTTCTGCTGGATTTTTCATACCATCCCCCTAGCCAAACCAACTCGAACTTGATTTCACCTCTTCACCCAATATCAGAGATCCAAGGGTTTCTAGGGCTTTAGCAGGTTTACCTCCCATAGACACCACAGACTTCCCTTCCATGAGTTTATGGTCCAATTTTTTAACGTGAGGAATAACAATATCGATTGGGGACTTTAAGTATTTTTCGGCCTCTTGCTGAGTGACTGTCGCATCACCATTCGCCAAGCTATTGTTCATAACTAAGATGACTCTAAGCGTGTTGTCTAACCCTAAGCTGTCATCAAGTTTCCGCTTAAATTGTCCTGCTTCTCTCAAAGACGAGACACTAGGTGAAAAGGTAAGAACAATACAATTAGAGACTTCAACTAACTCTTTAACGCTGTATACCAAGCTTGAAGTGCTTGATAAGTCTTCAAGCAAAAAGTTACTCGTTTGAGAAATATGACCAGATGCAGCTTTAGTGAACTGCTTTATTTCTTCAACTTCCATATCGTTGGACGTTAACGACAATACAGCAAGGGAACTCGATTGTTTCTTAAGTAAACTTTGTGAAGCAGCTTCATCAAGATTGAGAACTTGGCTACCCGCGCGGACCTCTCGCTTTTCAAATCCTTCGACACCCAACATAATGTCCATGTTGCCACCATGATAAGCATTATCTATCAGCACGCAGCTGGCATGTCTCTCTGAAGACAAATAGCGCCCAATCTCAGCACAAACAAAGGTATTACCGACCCCTCCTTTACAACCAATAAAGCTGATTTGCTTCGCTTTTCTTGTAAGACCAACACCATTGTTTGCTTCACGATTACGATAAACACCGAGTGCAAAATCAATAAATTCTTCTTTGGTAACAGGCCAAAACAAATAGTACAGGACTAACGAACGCAGACGTCTGATTGTAGATATTGAATCTTCTTTACCGACAATGATCACCGACGCGGTGTTAGGTATTAAATGACAGATTCTCTCTGCATCCACCACGAGATCAGGGCTTTCATTCAACTCTACAATAATCAGTTCAATATCTTCGCCTTTACTAAATTCAGTCACGTTTTCATCGGTCAGTGGCTGAAACTCGGGAAGGTTAAAGCCTTCAAAATTACACGCCTCTCGTATCAGTGTCTTACACTCATCAGTTTGATAGAACACGACACTGCGAATTCCTGTAGTAGAGTGTGTCTGAGACACTTTTTTGTTTAGGATGTCAATCAAATCCATTTTGGTGCCTCCTAGTTAATAATTGCTATTATCAAACATTCGCTCGGGATGAGTGATCGACTTCCATCTCATACCATCAGAAAAACAGCCGTTATCAACTTCTCCATAATTACCAATAGTTACGTACTCACATAGAGGTGTCACAACTTTATGTACTGTCGCAGAAAAATTAAAATCAAATGCCGTATTGAGTTCACTATCTTGATACAAAGTAATATTTTTAGATTCGACACCTCGGCTTCTTAGATAGTCAGCATATTTATGGACCAGTTTCTTACCTTCTTTTGTATTCCAGCTAAGTGACAAATGTTGATTTGCAAATATTCCCCAATTTTCGGAAACATATTTATCTAAATATTGCCAGGCTTGCTCTTTCTTGTTTTTTTCGATTTTGACGGCCAATTGATATTCGATAGGTACCACTTCAATTGATGGGCCTGAACGTTCAGAGATATGCTCAGCACAGCCAATAATCAAAATCAAAGGTATAAATATAAGATCTCTAATCTTCATTTCTTAAACCCTCCAGCCGCTAATATTTGATTAACAAACTCTTCAGAAGCTTTAGGGTAATCACTACTTAACCCTAGCCAGCGATTTAAATTGTAGGTTCTGTGAATAGTTGGTAATTGAACCTGGTTAGGGTGAATAGGCTGAACAAGATTGACGGTGGCAACAATAATCAGCTCAGTTTTAGTTCGCTCTGTTGTTGTTTTTCTGAACAAAGCCCCTAAAACCGGAATATCACCAATATAAGGAATGCGTCGTAGCTCTTCTCGTTCTTCCGTGCTCAATAATCCAGCTAAAACAAAACTCTGTCCGTCTCCCAACTCCACTGTCGTCCGTGCACGACGCGTTCTTAAAGCTGGGAGATCGAAGTTGTCATTTTGGTATTGGTTATCTAAAGCACTCACTTCGGGAAGCATTGAAAGCTTGATCTTATCGTCGTTCAATACTTTAGCCATCAACTCAAGACGGATACCATACTCGCGGTACTCAACATCGGTACTACCATCAATCACTGTGACTACTGGTATTTCACCACCAGCCAAAAAGCTTGCGGTCTCACCAGATATTACAGATAAGTTTGGTTCGGCAAGGACTTGTCCAACTCGATCATCACCGATCGCTGTAATCACAGAAATAATGTCATCAGCACTAAAAGAAGTCAGTTGGTCAACGAAAACACCAGGAGAAACCGTACCGATTTCGATACCGAATTCTTCCAAGAAACTGTGTGATACTTCAGCGATTGAGATTTTAACGTTTACTTGTTTGGTCGTTTTTACTTCAATATTGTCTACCACACCTGGATAGCGATAACGGCGCATGAACTCCATCTCATACTCTTCATCCCCGATCTGCCAGTTTACATTGGTTATCTCAGCTTCCTTTCCAAGCAGCTCACCTGTCAGTCGATAAATATCTTCTTTGACCTTTTCGGAAGAAACCGTACCACTCAGTACAGCCTGTTCTCCGAGGTTATATATACTGACATCAGCATCTGGATAACGTAGCGCAATTTGTTGCTCGATATGGACCAAGCTTTTATTAACAACAAGCTTGTTAGAAATGACCGTATTCCCATCCTTATCAAAGATCATGAAAGAGGCATTACCGGTTTGACGGCCAAAGAAAACCACTTTGTTTTCATCGATCACTTGATAGTCAGCAACATCTGGGTTTGAAATAAAAACAGAACCAATTTCTTGTTTAGTGGATATGCTTCGAGCATCACCTTCCGCGAGATTAATGACTCGCGCAACAGCGACTTGACACATAAACAGCATAATTAGTGCAAGTACCCATTGAGTTATATAGTTATTATTCATGGATGTACCCTCGGCGTCCTTAGCGAATTTTGGCACTGTCACCGCGATATTCGACTATCGCTCGGTATTCAGGTAACACATCTCCTGAGTTGGCTTGCAACTGCTCTGCATGTTCTGCACCGATGGATTTGTGAATCTCCAATTGGGCAATGTTTTTGGCAATAGACAGTGTTGCAACTTGACGGCGACTCAGTTCTAAAACAATCACGACGCCAGACAACTGTTCTTGTCCAACCTCTTCAGATTCAAGGTTTTCAACCTTCAGAACTTTAACCGCAAGTAAAATGGGCGAGACGGAAACGGTTTGAAAACCGTCAACTTCATTTTCAATGGCTAAATTTTGTTGTTGTGAACTCAACGCTATAACATCGACTCTAGTACCGTTATCAATCACACCACCTACAATCGATTCACGGCCTATAACGATGGGATAGGGAACCATGTCTTTAGCAACCGTGGCCTCAATATAACCATTTTGATCAGGCGTAACGAACATGTCTTGTTGCAACCATGTGTCTGCGGATATAGCTCTCTTGGCAACGGCACCATTCGGAATCTCCGGAGCTAATTTTGTTGGTGATGCTGCAAAACGTTTTTCAGAAATTTGCTTAATAGAAAACAGCTCATTAGAAAGTAACTGACCGCGCTCAATACTCTCGTTCAACACAAGAACATTGACTAGATTTAACTCTACGTTGTTTGGAGCTGGGTCGCTGACATCGTTAGGTGAATTTAGATACTGCTGAGAAACACCATATAAGCCAGCACCAATTGCAACTAAAGCAATAGGGACCAGAATCTTGATACTCATAAGTCATCCTTGCTCATCAGATTGATGCCAAAATACCTACTCCAAAACCAAGACTTATGGCTACACCGTAAGGTATAGGTTTTTGCTCTCTCTTGAATATTAGCTTACTTAAACAAACTTCAATCACGGCTAAAATCCCACCCACAGCCGTCATAACAAAAACACTCAAGAATAAATAATTAGGCTCAATCATTAATGACAGGGCCGAGCTTAGTTTTACATCCCCGGCCCCAATTATTCTCAACATCCACAAAACAAACCCAGCTATGGTTGCGATCAAGAATGATGAAAAATAAAAATTAATGTCGCTATATATATAGGCAATGATCGCTATAGAAATAACTATCAACACCGATCTGTTACTAATAACTCTATTCCTGATATCTCCGATAGAAATAGCCAATAACATTATTGGTAAACAAATCGAAATAAACATATTCTTTTAACTGCTCGCGCCTCCAAGAGCGGTAACAACAGTAGATGCTGCTGTCCCAATACCATTTTCGACTCCACCATCCCCAAAGAACGCTGCAACTAATGCAACAACCGCAACAGCAAGAACAGCATATTCAATTGCTGTTACCCCACGCTCGTCTTTTCTGAACTCTTCAAGTAGTAGTTTTGCTTTGATATAAGATGATAAAAACATAATGAACTCCATGTCACTCTTTGGTCCACACTCATATGAGTGCCTTTCTCCTAAAACGCAAATAAAACAATGCCCTAGGAGGAATATAAAATGAGTACGCTTTTTCGTGATCTTTTATTCCACCACTTACGTATCAATCTCACCTGTTCAGTTCAGTACATTTCATACCAAGCAGTTAGTATTATTTTGTCAATAATTTGACCTTTCTTACTATTCTTCTAATATTTACTTTACCAATAATAAACTGGATTCATAAGGTAAACACCTTATCAAATAGTTAGAGATATGGATAAAGGAACGTTTTTTGGCGATGATTTAATTTATTTAGATTCTTGCTTGGCAAAAATAATCCAATCTAATTTTATTATTCATCATGTCGGATGGGATATATCTGTACTTAGTGAACCAAATCAGTCATTTAACTTTCTCTACCTATATAGTAGTAAGAATAGACAGCTAGCCGATCTCGCAGAGAAAATAGCGGTTAATTTAAATAGAGACATCATCGTTATTCACAACAATATATATCAACAACCGAACAATATAAGCAACATAACTCATATTAACGAAAAAAATATTCAAGCTTCCAATCACCTTTCAACAATATTAGAAAGGTACAAACAGTTGAATAGTAAATCTGACGCTTATTGTTTATCGCATCGGTTCAATATAGAAAGCACGGTTTCTTATATCGATGAACATTTAATTGACGCTTTAACTGAGAAGGACGTTGCCGATCATTGCCATCTATCTGTTAACTATTTTTCAAAAGTCTTTCATGCCAACGTGGGGGTAAGCTTTCAAGAGTACGTGACGACTGCACGTATCGAACAAGCCAAACTGACACTGATTCAGAAAAGAGAACACACTATTGCCAACGTCGCTTATATGTTGGGCTTCAAAGATGTCTCATACTTTAGTCGTTTATTCAAAAAAAAGACCGGGCTCACACCTGGACAATTTAGGAAGTTTGGAAACCATTAATTTTACTCCCTAAAAGCTAAGTTACGTGCTATGTTTAACATAATTTTAACAATAATAACTTAGCGAAAAACATGGAGTTAGACAATGATTCAGCCTAACGAGTTTAGCCAAGACCAAAACCAAGCTCTCCCTACACCAAATGAAATGATTTTAAAATGGGCAGAGGAGCGCCCAAATGAGGTCTATCTAAAACAGATCATCAACCGTCAGTTTGTCGAGTTCACCTATAAAGAGGTCGCAGACAAAGCACTCAAATTGGTTACTGCACTTGAGGACCTAGGTGCAAAGCCTGGCGACCGAGTCGCCTTAGTGTCAAAAAACTGTGCCGAGTGGTTCATTACCGACTTAGCCATGATGCTGGGTGATTTTGTCAGTGTGCCAATCTTCCCAACGGCAGGTGCCGATACTATCGCGTACTGTATTGAACACAGTGAAAGTAAGATCGTAATAGCAGGTAAGCTAGACGATCCCGCGGCCACTCAACAAGTGATCGACGAAAATCCAGAACTTATCAGCATTGCCCTGCCTTATGACACAGCAGCAAAATGCCAATACGCATTTAATGATCTCATCGACAAAAGCGCTCCCTCTTCAAAACGTCCTGTGCATCACGACGACAAGCTTATGTCACTGGTTTATACGTCAGGGACTTCAGGTCAACCAAAGGGCGCTATGTTGACGTACGGTGCGTTTACTTGGTCGGTTCAGCGTCTAATCGACCACATTGGTATTGAGAAAAACGATCGTCTTTTCTCTTATCTACCTTTGGCTCACATCACCGAACGCGTTTACATTTTTGGTTCATCTGTCATGGGTGGTGTACCGACAGCATTCCCAGAATCACTCGATACCTTCATTGAAGATGTGAAGATGCACAGGCCAACCCTGTTCATCTCCGTGCCAAGACTCTGGACTCTGTTCCAACAGCGTATTCAAGATAAACTGCCACAGAAGAAGCTTAATATTCTTCTCAAGATTCCGTTTGTGAATTCATTGATTAAGAAGAAGCTGGCAGATGGCCTAGGACTGGATCAAGCTCGTGTTCTTGGTTGTGGTTCTGCGCCAGTATCTCCAGCTCTGCTGGATTGGTATGAGAGCGTAGGCCTGCACATCACTGAGGCATGGGGGATGACTGAGTCGTTTGCTTACAGCACCCTCAACTACCCATTCAGAGCCGATAAGATTGGTTCTGTAGGTAACGCAGGCCCAGGTGTTGAGCTTAAGATTGCTGAAGATGATGAGATCTTAGTACGCAGTAAAGGCTTGTTCTCTGGCTACTACAAAAATGACATCGCGACACAAGAATCATTTAATGCCGAGGGGTGGCTCCACACTGGTGATATTGGTGCCATTGATAGCGAGGGCTACCTAACGATTCAAGGTCGTAAGAAGGATACCTTTAAGACAGCGAAAGGTAAGTTCGTTGCTCCTGTACCTATCGAGAAAAAGCTATTTGAGTACAGTCGTGTAGAGATGATGTGTCTGATTGGTCTGGGCTTACCTGGTCCTATCCTGCTTGTTGTTCCTCATGACTTCCCTAACTTCGACCGTGAACGCTACGAGAGAACCACTAAACGCGTGATCGAGAAGATGAACTCACAATTGGCCTCTCACGAGAAGATCAAAGGCGTACTGATGATCAAAGAACCGTGGAGCATTGAAAACGGGATTCTAACGCCAACACTTAAGATCAAGCGTCATATTCTAGAGCAGAAGTACCACGAAGTTGGTCATAACTGGCCAAAAGATAAGTTGGTAGTTTGGGAGGAGTAATCCACCTTAAGCCAAGTTCTTTATAATAAAGGGCGTTTTTAAATGCATAAGCGTCACTCAGGTAATAACTTGAGTGACGCTTTTTTGTTTAAATCTAACTCCATTACTCCCAAAACGCTTTCCTCGCCTCTTGCTGTGCTTGTGTATGCGTTAGCCCAATATCATTTAAAAGGTGATCGGGTAGATCAGCTAAGTGCTTTCTTGTTTTTGCATTTTGTCTAAATTGCTGCACTTTGAAATAGAATTTCTTAATCAAAGACGTATTGGTTGAGCGCTCGTCTAGTTCAACTCTAACTGTGCCTGAATTCATAACTTACCCCTTCTATACTTTTATTCTCTATGTTTATCTGTTTACATGGCTAATATTCGACCAAAGACAGTCAGCCGACAAACGATAGATATTGGCATTCAGTTAAGGAAAACTAATGTGAGTGAACGAACACCTCCCTTTCAAGGCATCTACTACTTCTATATTGCAGCCGACAAAGGCAGCTTTAAGCTCGCTGCAGAAACCTTGTTTGTAACTGCTGCTGCGGTAAGCCAACAGATCAGGCAACTTGAAGACTGGCTCGGTGCCGAACTCTTCATCAGACAGCACCGAAAAATTGTACTCACTCATGAGGGGGAGGTTCTATATCTTCAAGCGAAGAAAGGTTTTGCCCACCTTCAAGATGGCGTGAGAAGAATCAACCAAGACCCAAATCCAAATCAGCTCTCGATTTCCACCGTTCCATCCTTTGCTCAGCACTGGTTAGTGCCAAGGATTGGTGACTTCAGAGAGAGACATCCAGACCTATCCATGCTAATTGAACCAACCAACAAGCTAATTACCTTTGAAGATTCGAGTATTGATATCTGTATACGCTACGGGCACGGTAACTACCCAAATCTAGAGTCGCGTTGGTTAATGGATGAGGTGCTATACCCTGTTTGTCATCCGCTCTATCAGGAGAAGTATGGAATATACAGTGTCGAAGACCTGCACAAAGCGGAGCTAATTGAAGACCGATGGCCTGATATGGATTGGTCAATATGGCTCAATGAAGTGGGGGTTGAGGGCGGTCATACGACATTGCAGTTTGATGGTTCTCACTTTGTACTAGAGGGAGCACTTTCTGTTCAAGGTGTTGCTTTGGTGAAACACAGCTTAGTGTATCGATACCTGCAAGAAGGCAAGCTGGTTAGAATTGGGAATACCGCGCTAAGGCCGAAATACAATTACTTCTTATGTGCACCGTCGGGATACTTTCATCGCGACAAGATTCAACGCTTCTCTAAATGGATAGAAACTCAAGTCAGTGAGTTTGGTAATAAAGGAAGAGAAGAGCTTAATATCGTCGATACTGATTTCTCATTGAAATGGTCCGGAAACTCCGATGACTAAGCTGCTATACTGACGAAAAATACCTATTGGACTTATCATGACACAAGTAAACAACCCACTGCATGGCATTACTTTGCAAAAACTACTGACTGAGCTAGTGGATCACTATGGTTGGGAAGAGTTGAGTTACATGGTTAACATTAACTGCTTCAAGAAAGACCCAAGCATCAAGTCGAGCTTAAAGTTTCTGCGAAAAACAGAATGGGCGCGAACTAAAGTTGAGCAAGTCTATATCGACCTAAAACGCTAATATCCGCTCCCTAAATCGCTCCAACTCCCCGTAGTTCCCTCGCGGGGATTATCCCCTGTGTCTACTTTTTAGGGGCCACATCATATCTCGTATCTCG